>NZ_DAQC01000007.1:112008-112136 GCF_002502735.1 Methanoregula sp. UBA64 | reverse complement strand
TCAGCAACGGACCTGAGGTTTTTTTTAAATCCTCAGCAACCGACACGCTCTTTTTCCGGAATTCTCAGCTGCGGACCTGAGGTTTTTTTAAAATCCTCAGCACCCGATCCGCTCTTTTTCCGGAATCC
>NZ_DAQC01000007.1:111563-111693 GCF_002502735.1 Methanoregula sp. UBA64 | reverse complement strand
CCGCTCTTTTTCCGGAATCCTCAGCTACGGGCCTGAGGTTTTTTTGAAAAGCTCAGCAACCGATCCGCGGTTTTTCCGGAATCCTCAGCAGCGGACCTGAGGTTTTTTTGAAAAGCTCAGCAACCGATCC
>NZ_DAQC01000007.1:0-111272 GCF_002502735.1 Methanoregula sp. UBA64 | reverse complement strand
TTTTTCCGGAATCCTCAGCAACGGGCCTGAGGTTTTTTTGAAAAGCTCAGCAACCGATCCGCGGTTTTTCCGGAATCCTCAGCTGCGGACCTGAGGTTTTTTTGGAAAGCTCAGTTGTGGATGTAGTCATTTTTGGAAAATTTCGGAAAAATCTGGAAAATCCAAATTAGGCAGAATACGATAACGGCACATTAAGGCGGGGGCTGACAGCCCCCACACCCCCACGAGCGATGAACGCCGCCGCCCCCGACGGGGCGCCCCCGCGGCGGAACAAATGGGGATTTAATTTTCCCTCTGTTACAGATCTGCGTTGTTTTAGGAAACTCTGCAAACCATCAAGAGTATGAACACATCAATAAGATTAATATCTGAATTAATAAAGTCCATATAATGAACCATGAATTGAATGTTCGTGGAGATAGTAAAGAGGCTAAACCACAAGATATTTTTTTCAAATCTTTATCGAAGTACTTGAGCGTCGTTATTGTCGGGTTTATAATTTATTTTATTTCATTATATGTCCTTTTTTTCTTTACGGAAAGTAAACAAGTACTCATAGATCTTTTCAATATTTTTGAGAATTCTTCACATCTTTTATGCATTTATTATTTCAAAATTATTTATTTGTTATATCATCCAAATTTTACGGAAATAGCAGTTTTTTTCGGTTTTGTCTTGGCATTTTGCTTTTTAATTTCTTCTATGGAAAAACAGGGTCATATGGTTTTTGAGAGTGAAGATATCAGCGGCAAATATGTTCAACTTGTCCTCTTTATTGTGATGGTTTTTAATTTTGTGTTAATCCTACCATATCTATTTTATTTAATTATAATAGTTCATCGACCAGTAGAAGCGGCCTTGATTTTGATATTGTATGGAATGAGTCTTCTATTTGTTCAAATTTTTAGCAAATACACTAAATTAATGCATAACTATAACCTTTTAGACGAATTTTGCATGGAGTTCCTTAATAAAGCGGCATCTGTGCAAAATGTGCAGAATCAAAACCGGAATTTGATGCAAATTAGAAAAAATGTTTTCCAACAAATTCAAAATTTAAAATCTACGCAACCCCCAAGAGAACTATTAGAAAATGCCCATGAGATCTTTGGCGAAATGAAGAACTCTATCGAAATAGAGAAAAAATCAAACGTTATTTCATCATCTAATGCCCGTAAAGACGTTTTAATTACGTTTATTTGGTTAAAACCTTTCCTTAAAACTGTAATTTTTATTTCGATGTTCCTAATTATTTACGTGTCCTATTGGCTTAATTTTAATCTTTTATCATTAGTTTATATCGAATCGATCTTTATCACTTGGATGTTTATTGTTTTGTCTATAGAGTTCCCAAAAGGACCTGTCAAAGGGCCAAACAATATTTTCCTTAAATCAGGATATATTTTTAATAGAGTTTTCATTATTGAAGAATCTCAAAAGGGGCATATTATGACCCTCCACAAAGGAAATATTGTTAGAAAAATTATGACAGATTCTATAAGTTATATAGAGCCGTCTGATGTGGATATATATCAGAAAGAATAGCGCAGACAAATTATCTAATTTAGGGAGCCTAATTACTCTCCCTGCCCCGCCGTGCCCCGTGAGGGGCCCTGAGGCGGGGAGCCATCGTTAATTCGGATAATCAAAAAAGAGAAAAGGGAGAGGTATACTCACTTCTTCCCCGCAAGCACTATCTCAATCTCCTTCCTCAGCAACTCGCTCACAACCTTCCCGTCCACCGAGCCCCGGACCTCCTGCATGACAACGCCCATGAGCGGCCCGAGTGCGCCTTTCTGCTTCTGGGTGACGAACTCCGCCCGGTCGGTGACGATCTTCTTGATTACCGCTTCGAGCTCGTCGCGGGAGACGGTCGGGGCGAGTGTTGCCATAGCGTCCTTTACCGTGCTGCCCTTTGCAATCGCAGTGAGGAGTTCGGGAACCGCTTCCTTTGCAGCGCTGCCCTTCTCGACTGCTTCGAGCACGGCAATGATCGCATCGTCGGGGATTTTGCCGGCCTCGACGCCGTCGCGCCGCAGCTCCTTTAAGGTTGCAAGGAGGGTGCGGGACGCGAGCGTGGGCTTGATGCCCTTTGCCACGGCCTGCTCGAACAGGGGGCGCTCCTCGGAGAACGCCATCTGCTTTGCCACCGCCGGGTCAAGGCCGAGGTCCTTTGCATACCGCTCCGCCGTAACGGTCAGCAGTTCGGGGACGGTGACCGCGTTCCAGCGTGCCTCGTCGATCCGCACCGGGAGCACATCGGTCTCGGGGTACATCCGTTCTGCGCCGGGCAGGGGCCGCATGTACGCGGTGCTCCCCTCTTCGAGCATCTTTCTCGTCTCTTCCGGCACCGGCTTTTCCGAGAGCGCGACCTTTGCCCGGTCCGCTACCTGGTGCCAGGCGCAGTCCGCCTGCTTTGCGCTTGCGCCCGAGACCAGGATCACGGCGTCCTGTTCGCCGGCACGGACAACCTTGCGAAGCTCTGCAACTTCCTCCGCGGTCACGCCGTACGCGGGGAGCTCGTCGGTGTGGAAGATCCCGCCCACACCGCACTTCTTTGCGTAGTCCGACATCTCGCTCCCGAGCCGGCGGCCGGGCTGGAGCTCGCAGCCCACGAACCCGGCAAAGCCGGGCAGGACGAGCGCGGAGATCTTCTTCGCTTTTTTGAGGATCGCAGACCCGGTCCCCTTGAAGAGATCGGTGACATCGATCTGCTCGGTCCCGACGCTGGCGTTGCGCTTCACCAGTTCTTCGCGGATACTAAGGAGAGTCTGCTGCCGCTGGACTTCCCGGCGGACGACTTCCGCGATGAGGTCGAGTTCCTGCACGCCCTTGATCTCCACCCGGGCGCCGTTTTTGATCGAGATGTTGACGTCCTGCCGGATGGTCCCGAGGCCGCGCTTGACTTTTCCGGTCGAGCGCAGCACCATGCCGATGTACTCGGCGACCTGCTGGACCTCTTCGGGGGTGTGCATGCAGGGCGAGGTCGTAATCTCGACGAGCGGGATCCCGAGCCGGTCGAGCGAGAAGATCTCGTCTTTCACCCTCTGCGCCGCCTCCTCCTCGATACAGATCGTCTCGATGCTCCCGCCGTTCGGGAGCGCCCCGTTGATGGCGACAAGCGCCGTGCGCTGGAACCCGCTCGTGTTCGAGCCGTCGATCACGAGTTTGCGCATCGTGTGGACCTGCGGGATCGGCGTCATGCCAAAGGTCTTTGCAAGGGTCAGGCCGATCGCGAGCGCCTCTTCGTTGAACGGCGCCGGGGGCTCCTCATCGTTCTCGACCAGGCAGGTGGTCCTGTAGGTGTAATACCGGAACTTCCTGATCCGCTTCATCTCTTCCTGTGCGGCCCGGTCGATCTCCCCCATCTCGCTCTCGGTTGCGCGGAGGTAGCGGGAGAACTCGCCCGTGTGCTCGGCGTTATCCATGAGCGTGGTCGGGCAGTGGCAGAAGAGCTTCTCTTTCGTGTCGAGCTGCTGGTGGATCTCGATCCCCGCCGTGAGGCCTAATTCATTATAGGCATTTTTCGGCAGGACAATTTTTCCATCCACTACGGATAAGACCGTGTGCCCTGATTGATTACAATCCATGGCCGCTCCTCCGCATGTTCTCGCCCTTGAGATCGGCGGCCATCATCGCTGCCGCCTTTGCGGGGTCTTTCTCGTTCCCGAGCACCCACATCTGTTTTACAAGCGCCACCTCGGGGAGCATGTCGCCGCCCTCGATCACGCCCGCATTAAGGAGGTCGCGGCCCGTGTCGTACACCCGGTCGCAGACCCGGCCGTTCATGCACTGCGAGGTCATGACCACCTGCGTCCCGCCCGCAATCAGGTTTTTGATCCCGGGGATCAGCGCCGTGCTCACGTGGCCAAGGCCGGTGCCCGAGAGGACAAGGCCCTTGTATCCCTCGTACGCCACAAGAAGCTCCGGGGCCATGCCCGGGTAGAACTGGATAAGGCCGCAGTGCGGTTCGAGCTTGTCGTGCAGGGCGAGCTTGTGCGTGCCCCTTTTGACCGCATCGTCCGAGAGGGTGACCGTGCGGGACGCATAATCGACGGTTCCCACCGGGGGAATGCCGATGCTCTGGAATGCGTCGCGCCGGGAGGTGTGCATCTTCCGCACCCTCGTTCCCCGGTGGATAGCGCAGTAATCGTCGTTGGTGGTCCCGTGCATCACGATAGCCACTTCGCCTAGACTGCTCTCTGCGGCAAGCGCAGCACAGACGCCGTTCATGGCATTGTCGCTCGACGGCCGGTCGGCAGAGCGCTGCGAGCCGACAAAGACCACCGGCACCGGGGTGTCGAGCATGAAACTGACCGCCGCCGCACTGTAGGCCATCGTGTCCGTACCGTGGGTGACGATGACCCCCGTGACGCCGTGCTTAATCTCGTCGTGGATTGCCCGGGCAAGCTCCTGCCAGATGGCAGGCGTCATGTTCTCGGAGAGGATGGTGTAGAGCACTTTCGTGCGGTAGCGCCCGATCTCGGCGAGCGCCGGGATAGCCGTCAGGATATCGTCCGCATCGAACTGGCTCGTGACCGCGCCCGTGCGGTAATCGATCCGGCTTGCAATCGTCCCGCCCGTTGATATAATAGAGAGCTCGGGCAGCTTCGGGTCCTGCCGGACCGGCGCCATGTGCGAAGCCGGTGCAGGGGCCGGGGCCACCAGCGTGCAGCAGCCCTTCTCCACCCCGATATTGTAGCCGCTCGAAAGTTTTACCACGGCCATGCCGTCGCGGTCGGTGATGTACGTCCCGGAGAGGGTCTTTCCCCCGTAGGTGCAGGAGACATGGTCGCCTGACGAGAACGCCTGCGTTATGCTACCAGCCTCCGCGCGTCGGAGAGGAGGTCTTCTTTCGCCTTTGCAATCTTCGCGAGCCTCTCGTCGATAAACGCCGAATCGGTGTCGAGCAGTTTCTTGCGGTCGGCAATCGCGATCTTCGTTGCAAACGGCGCCGGGCCCCCGGTTGCCTTCCTGACCTCGACCGAGTGCACCACATCGAGGGCCTTATCGATCTGATCCTGCGTGAGCCCTTTTCCCGCAAGCGAGATCCCGAGGTCGAGCTCCTTTGCCGAGGCTTCGAGGGTCTCTAAGGAAAGGCTTCCCTTCGAGACGGCACGGCCGACAATGTTGTGCGCGGTGCGGAAGGGCAGGCCGTAGTCGCGGACGAGCGTGTCGGCGAGTTCAGTTGCGGTAGAGTTGCCCTTTCCTGCTTCCTCCTTCATGTGTTCCGTCTCGAACGTTGCGCTCGAAAGCATGTCGATGAGGAGACGGAGGCTCTCTTTTGCGTCCTGCATCCCCCGCCAGATATTCGGGGTGAGCTCCTGGAGGTCGCGGTTGTAGCTCATGGGAAGGCCCTTGACCGTCATGAGCGCTCCCGTGTAGGCCCCAAAGACCGAGCCGGTCTTTGCCCGCATGATCTCGGCGGTGTCCGGGTTCTTCTTCTGGGGCATGATGGAGGAGGTGGAGCAGAACGCATCGTCGAGGGTAACGAACTTCACAAACGAGGTACTCCAGATGACGAGCTCCTCGCAGAGCCGGCTCACGTTGGCCATTAATATCGAGAGGTCGGCGAGGGTCTCAAGGGCAAAGTCCCGCGTTGCGACCGCGTCCATGGTATTGACGACAAGGCCGTCGAAGGCGAGTATCTTGGCGGTATATTCCCGGTCAATGGGGTAGCCGGTGGATGCGAATGCGGCCGCCCCGAGCGGGCAGATGTTCACCCTCGCATACGCGTCGCGGAGCCGGTCGAAGTCGCGGGAGAACTGCTGCTCGTAGGCAAGGAGGTGGTGGGCGAGGGTGGTCGGCTGGGCGTGCTGCATGTGGGTAAACCCGGGCATCACGGACTCGCGGTGCTGCTCGGCAATCGCGATGAGGACCTCGCGGACTTTTAAGAGCGCCGCCATCTGCTTGAGCAGGTCGTCGCGGAGCTTGAGCCGGATACAGGTGGCGACCTCGTCGTTCCTGGACCGGCCCATGTGCATCCGGCCGCCGACATCGGCACCTACCGCTTCGATCATGAGCGATTCGATTCCCGCGTGCACGTCCTCGAACCGGTCGTCGAAGGCCTCCTCGGGGATCCCTTCGCTGTTGAGCTCAAGGAGCGCCGGCAGGAGCTGCTTTGCCGTATCGGTGCCGATGATCTTCTGGCGTTCGAGCATCAGCACGTGGGCGATATCCACCAGCACGTCAGAATCCGCAATATACCGGTCGGAACGCATGGAGGAGAGGAATTTCATCATCTCCCCCGTCCGCTCGCCCGACAGGCGTCCGAGTCGTACTACATCGGTCCGCATCCGTTTCTCCTCACTATATAGTACAACGTGTGTGCGCGGATCGATTAAATCCACGCCTTCCGGGCCGCAAGTTCTATTGCCCGCTGGACCGATTCCCGGGGGACAATCGTCGCCACGGGCACATGGACGAGCTGCTCGATGATGCTTGAGACGATGGGGGCGCAGACAATTGCAATCGCCCCTTCCCGCTCGGCCCGGACCGCCCCGACAATCGCGTCCTCCATGGTATGGACCGGGTATTCCCGGACCCGCATCCGGTGGCCGTCCACATCGGCAAGGCGCTCCTCCACGCTTTCGAGCACCGGCCGGGCTGCGATCAGGCCGATGAAGTGCTCGTCGCCCACGCGGTAGAACTGGCGCAGGGCCCGGACGATATCCCGCAGGGTCGAGAGATTGGGGGAGCGTTCATTATGCAGGATCTTATAGAGCGAACTCTGGGCGATCCCGCTCTTTTCCGCAAGGTCGCGGACGCTGATGCGCAGGTCGTTTTTCATGAGATCGTTTAGGGTTGCGACAAACTCCTCGTCCGAGGAGAGGGCCGCGCGCATGAGCCGGTCGATCGGGTCCACGTGTGTCATGACAATAGTACAATTGGAGAATCCAGAAGTAAAAATGTTCTTTTGTGTCCAAACCCGGAGGCACTTCGGCCCCAAAAAATGGACAATACAGGCCAATACATTATCGTATTGGGATAATTTTTTGGATTTTAAACCCCAAAAGGAGAGAAAAACTGCCTGAATAATACCCTTTTTTATGATAGCGCGGGTAACCCGTGGGTATGAAGTTTCCAAAGATCGGGGCAGCCGCACTTCTCGCGCTCGCCCTCGTGCTCGTTATTGTTGCCGCCGGCTGCACGCAGCAGTCCGGCACCGCGGGGTCCCCGGGGACTGCCGCACCGGTAAAGGATATCCGGATCGGGTACCAGCCCAGCACCCACCAGATGGCTGAGATCACCGCCATGAACAAGGGCTGGTATGCACAGGATCTCGCCCAGTACGGCGTCACGAACGTCACCGACACGGTCTTCCCGACCGGCGCACCTGAAATGCAGGCCATGCTCGCCAACCAGATCGATGTCGCCTATGTCGGCGCAGCACCGGTCCTCTCGGCCATCAGTACCGGCCTTGACGCAAAGATCGTTGCCGGTGTCAACACCCAGGGGTCCGACCTTGTCATCAGAAACGGCCTCACCTACTCCGGCCCCCAGAGCCTCAAGGGCCTGACCATCGCGACCTTCCCGGCAGGGACTATCCAGGATACGGTCCTACGCAACTGGCTCTCAAAGAATAACCTTACGCCCGGAACCGATGTCACGATCAAGGGAATGTCCTCCGCGGGAGATGCGGCAACCGCACTTACCGCAGGAAAAGTCGATGCAGTCTTCCTGCCGACACCCAACCCGAGCGTGATCGTGAACCAGGGCGCAGGAAAGATCGTGGTCCACTCCGGTGAGATGTACCCCAACCACACCTGCTGTGTCCTTGTCGTGAGCGGCAAGCTGATCCGGGAGCACCCCGAGATCGTAAAACAGATCATCCAGACCAACAACAAGGCGGTTGCCTGGAACGAGGCAAACCTTAACGAAGCCGCAGCAATCTACGCGAACAAGACCGGCGCAAAACTCACCGATGTGCAGGCATCCTTACAGGAGTGGGACGGCAACTGGGCATCGGACCCGAACATCATCGTCCAGCCGGTCCTCGATTACGCAGCATTCCAGTACCAGAACGGGTATATCAAGAAGAACCTGACAGAGGCCGACCTCTTTGACCTGACCCTGTACCAGAAGTAATGACAAAGGGACCGGCCTCTGTCGCCGGTACCAACACTTATTTTTAGCAGCTCCCCTCAATTCTACAGAGCCAGTTTAAGGCCGGGCGCCACTCACAGGCAGGCCGGTTATTACTTATATATTCCACAAAGGAAGTACGGCGATGGTTACGGAAAACGGGAAAAATAATTACCGGTGGCTGGGACTGTGTGCCCTGCTGCTGGTCCTTATCGTATGGGAGATTGCGGCCGTCATTATCGTCGCCAACCCGTTTATCCTGCCCTCTCCTCCGGATGTCTTCCTTGCATTTATCGGCCTGATTGAAAAAGGCAGGCTGCTTTTGGACTTTGAAGTGAGTATGGAGCACTTCATCATCGGTATCGGGGCTGCGCTTGTCGTGGGAATTCCCATCGGCATTGCCATGGGCTGGAGCCGGAAGTTCGATGCTTTTCTCGACCCGGTCGTCGAACTCCTCCGCCCGATCCCTCCCTTAGCCTGGATCCCGTTTGCGATCATCTGGTTTGGCCTGACTGCATCGTCGGCGGGATTTGTTATCTTTATCGGGGCGGTCTTTCCCATTGTCATCAACACCTACAGCGGGTTTCGGAGCGTCCCGAAAATTTACGTCGAGGCCGGCCGGATGCTCGGGTGTACAAAAAACCTGTCGCTCATCCGGCACGTTGCGTTTCCCGCAGCCCTGCCCTCGATTGCGTCAGGGATCCGCATTGCAACGGGCGTGGGGTGGATGTGCCTTGTCGCGGCAGAGCTCTTCGGGGTCTCCAACAACGGCCTCGGCATGGCGCTCTGGTTCTACTACGACCTGCACCAGATGGACAGCGTGGTAGTGTATATGTTACTGCTCGGTTTCATCGGCCTTGTGATCGATATGGGATTCCGGCATTACATGAACCGGCATTTCCTGCGCTGGCAGGTAAAGGAGGTGGCCTGACACCATGGGACACCTGGTCATCAAAGACTTAACACAGGCCTTCAGAAAAGACGACAATACCGAACTGACGGCACTCGACCATGTCAGCCTTGAAGTAAAGGACAAGGAGTTTGTCTGTATTCTCGGGCCGTCCGGCTGCGGAAAGACTACGCTTTTACGCCTTATTGCCGGTCTCGACACCCCCGAGGGCGGATCCATTGTCCTCGACGGAGAAGAGATGAAGGGCCCGAACCCGAAGATCGGGTTTGTCTTCCAGGAATACTCGCTCTTCCCGTGGAGGAGCGTGCTCGACAACATCGCGTTCGGCCTTGAAATGAAAGGCGTGCCAAGGGAGGAGCGGTACCGGATTGCAGAACAGTACCTGAGCCTTGTCAACCTGAGCGCGTTCAAGACCAGTTACCCGGCGGAACTCTCCGGCGGGATGCGCCAGCGGGTGGCGGTAGCCCGGGCACTCGCACTCGACCCGGTGCTCCTGTTAATGGACGAACCGTTCGGGGCGCTCGACGCGCAGACAAGAAACATGCTCCAGACCGAGCTTTTGGGGATCTGGGAGAAGACCAAAAAAACCATCATCTTCATCACCCACAGCGTGGACGAGGCGGTCTACCTCTCCGACCGTATCATTGTCCTCTCGCCCCGCCCGGGAAAGGTATGCAGGACGGTCTCCATCGAACTCCCCCGGCCCCGGGACCGCACGAACCCGGAATTCGCAGAGCTCAGGCGCGATATCCTTGACCAGATCAGCAGGAACTGCGCAGTCCAGTAAGGTTTAATACGCGCCATCCCTATTTTATAGAAGCAGTTTGTGAAGTGTGCCGGCACGATGGCAGCAAGTATCCCTGCCAGTTCCGTGCCTGCGTTTACTATTCATACACTAGGAGTAGGACTCGATGGTAAGAAAACCGGGAAAGATGTACAGGAACCTTGCAAAGAAAGCCTATACGCGGCGCGAATATATGGGCGGGGTTCCCGGCAATAAGATCGTACAGTTCGAGATGGGAAACCTCTCGCAGGAGTTCCCGACCGAAGTTGACCTGATCGTCGAAGAGACCTGCCAGATCCGGCACAGCGCCCTTGAGGCATCCCGTATCTCCATCAACAGGAAACTCTTAAAGGATGTAGGCAGGACGAACTTCCACTTCAAGGTCAGGGTCTTCCCGCACCACGTGCTCCGCGAGAACAAGCAGGCAACCGGCGCAGGTGCAGACCGTGTGTCGGAAGGCATGCGCCTTGCATTCGGCAAGGCTGTCGGCACGGCAGCCCGTGTCGAGGCCGGCCAGGTCATCTTCACGGTCTTTTCCACGGCCCAGTACCTGGATAAGATCAAGGCGGCAATGAGAAACGGCGCACACAAGCTCCCGAGCCCGTCGCACTTAAAGGTTCACACCATCAAGGTCAGCGGCAGGATCGTTGCGGCACCGAAGATCGCCGGCGATAAGATCGCAGCACCGGTCAAGGTCGAAGCCGAGACGGAAGCAGCAGCGGCAGAACCGGCAAAGGGAGCCGAGGCGGCAAAGGGTGCTGACCACAAGGGTGGAAAAGGCCCCGCAAAGGCTGAACCGGCAAAGGCCGAGGCAGCAAAGGGCGCAGATGCAAAAGGTGCCGACCACAAAAAGGGCGGCAAGAAGTAATTTTTTTTACCGATTATTTTTTGAGCTTTTTTGGAACTGTTGTTTATGACAGACCGCGAGGTCCGGATCACCGGCCCGCAAAAGCCCTCTCCTTTATAACCCGCGCCTCCCAGTATAATTGAATGCAAACGCCGGAACACTCCCCCCTTTTCGATGCGCTTGCCACAGCCACGTCCGCGGCATACCGGAGCGCAGTGATCCGCCTCCCGCCGGATGTGCTCGCGGTTATCAAACGGGCTGCCGCTCAAGAGACCGATGAGGTGGCTAAGGGAGAGTTTGCCAATATCCTCGCAAATATCAAAACCGCGGAACGGCTCGGGGTGCCGATGTGCCAGGACACGGGAGTGCCGGTCGTCTATCTCACGATCCCAAAAGAGGTCCCGCTTACGCAGGAACTCTACGATGCCGTTGCCGAAGGCGTCCGCCGGGCAACGGAGGCTATCCCGCTCCGGCCAAACGTGGTCGACCCGCTCACCCGACATAACTCCGGAGATAATAGCGGATCCGGGATGCCTGTCATACATGTGCGGCCCGGGGAGCGGCTGACCGTCACGGTGCTGCCCAAAGGGGCCGGGGCGGAGAATGTGTCGAGGATTGTGATGCTCCTCCCGTCCCAGAAAGAGAAGATCCCGGAGGTGGTCACCGGGACGATGCTTATCGCCGGGGGCCGGCCCTGCCCGCCGGTCATCCTCGGGGTAGGGATCGGCGGGACCTTCGATCTCGCGGCTGCGCTTGCAAAAGAGGCGCTCTTATATCCGGTCGATACCATGACGGCGTTCGAGCAGCAGCTCTGCGATGCGGTAAACCGGCTCGGGATCGGCCCGATGGGCCTTGGCGGGAGGACGACGGCGCTTGCGGTCAAGGTCAGGACCTCGTCCTGCCACACCGCATCGCTTCCCGTAGCAGTCAATGTCCAGTGCTGGGCGAACCGGCACGCAACCGTGGAGGTGAAATGGTGACAAAAGAGGCCGTGCACCTGCACACTCCCCTCGGCGACGAAGTCCTTGCCCTCCGGGCCGGGGACCATGTCGAGCTCTCGGGGGTAGTCTATACGGCGCGGGACGAGGCGCACCTGCGCATGCAACAAGACGGCATCCCGTTCGATCCAAAAGGTGCCGTAATCTACCACTGCGGGCCGGTCGTCAGGGAAAAGACCATTATCGCTGCCGGGCCGACAACATCGGCACGGATGAATTCCCTCTCGGGGTTCCTGTTTGCAAAGGGCGTGCGGGCGCTGATCGGGAAAGGCGGCATGGGCCCGGCAGTCCGGGAGCAGCTCAAAGGGAGGGGCGTGTACTTTGCCTTTACCGGCGGTTGCGCGGCCCTTGCAGCTTCCCACATGAAACTTGTCGGGGAGTACTTCCCGGATCTCGGCATGGCCGAAGCCGTCTGGGCAATCGAGCTCGACCGGCTGCCGCTCGTTGTGGGGATCGATTCCGCGGGAAACGATCTCTTCTCTGAGGTAGAGAACCGGGCGCGGGCCGCCGCCGGTGCAGGCCCTGCGGAAAAATGCACGGACAAATAGGTTTTTTTCGCCTCAACGGCTACATACATAGGATATCATCACATGAAGCTTGCCATCGACGAGACCCGGTGCAAGGGCTGCAACCTCTGTACCCAGGTCTGCCCCTACCGGATCTTCAAGGAGGGCAAACGCCCCAACCGGCGGGGAATCGTGGTACCGGAACTCGACCGGCCCGAGCGCTGCACCAACTGCCGGCTCCGGCACCTCTACGGGAGGCAGCTCTGCGGGGTCTGCCAGCTCACCTGCCCGGACCAGGCGATCCACTGGGTTGAAGAGGAGCCCTACGAACCCCACAAGGTGGCGATTGAATATTGACGCGGACGGAATTCTGGCAGGGTAATATCGCCTCGGCGGAAGGGGCCCTTGCGGCAGGCTGCCGGTTCTTCGGGGGATACCCTATCACCCCTTCGACAGAGATTGCCGAGCACATGGCGGCAAAGCTCCCGAAAAAAGGCGGGGTCTTTATCCAGATGGAGGACGAGCTCGCGAGCATCGCCTCTGTTATCGGGGCTTCATGGACCGGCGCCCGGGCAATGACTGCCACGAGCGGGCCGGGCTTTTCCCTCATGATGGAAAATATCGGGTACGCAGCGATGACCGAGACCCCCTGCGTGGTAGTAAACGTCCAGCGGGGCGGGCCCTCGACCGGGCAGCCCACCATGGCGGCACAGGGCGACATGATGCAGTGCCGGTTCGGGTCGCACGGCGATTATGCGGTAATCGCCCTCTCCCCGGCAAGCGTACAGGAGATGTACGACCTTACGGCAAAGGCGTTCAACCTCGCAGACGAATACCGCGTACCGGTCTTTTTGATGGCCGACGAAGTGATCGGGCACATGAGGGAACGCATTATCATCCCCGATTCCGTTGCGCATACCGAAAGGCCGGCCTTTGTTCCGGGGACGCCGCCGTTCAGACCGGATGAGAAGACCCTCATCCCGGGATTTCCCCGGTTCGGGAACGGGTACGGCACCCACGTCACCGGCCTCACCCATGACGAGAGGGGCTTTCCCAGCGCCACGAACCCCGGCCTGCATGCAGCACTCGTAAAGCGCCTGGTGGACAAGATCGAACTGGCGTCAGAGAAACTCGCGGACTTCGATGTGGTCGACCCCGATGCAGAACAGGTCTTTATTGCCTACGGTTCCCCGGTCCGCACTGTCCAGCAGGTGCTCCACGATCACCCCCGGGATTCGATCGGGTTTTTGCGGATCCGCACGGTCTGGCCGTTCCCGGTCCATGCGCTCTCGATCTTTACAAACGCACAGAGGTTCATCGTCCCCGAACTCAACCTCGGCCAGATTGCCCGGGAGATCGAGAGGCACGCGAAGGTGCCGGTTCTCTCCGTCCCGAAACTGGGCGGGGAACTCCACACGCCAAAAGAACTCTGGAAGATCCTGGAGGCAGGCGCATGAGCTTCAACGAGTGGCTCCGGCAGGACCGGCTCCCCCACATCTACTGCGCCGGCTGCGGGAATGGCACAATCATCAACTGCACGCTCGCTGCCGTTGATTCGATGGGCTGGAAGAAGGAGGAGACTGTCTTTGTCTCGGGGATCGGGTGTTCTTCACGGGCGCCGGGCTACATTGTTACCGATTCGCTCCACACAACCCACGGGCGGGCGCTTGCTTTTGCAACCGGGGTCAAGATGGCGCGGCCGGACCTCCACGTGGTCGTCTTTACCGGCGATGGCGACCTTGCGGCAATCGGCGGGAACCATTTCATCCACGCCTGCCGGAGAAACATCGATATCACAGTCGTCTGCATGAACAACCAGATCTACGGGATGACCGGCGGGCAGGGGAGCCCGACCACCCCCCGGGGCTGCCTCTCGACCACGACACCCTATGGGTGTGCCGAGCCGGCATTCGATCTCTGTGAACTGGCAATAGCCGCCGGGGCAAACTACGTTGCCCGGTGGAGCTCGTACCATGTCAAGGAACTCGAACGGGCGGTAAAGACCGGCCTTGAAACCCCGGGGCTCTCGTTTATCGAGGCGCTCGTCCAGTGCCCGACAAACTTCGGGCGCCGGAACAAGTTCAAGAAGGTCTCCGACCAGATCGAGTACATCAAAGCCCATTCCCTCTTGAAGGCAAAACGGGACCGGATGCTCGAACAGGGCGAGGCAGTTCCCGAGGACATGTACGTGATCGGGGAGCTTATGAAACGCAGCCGGCCCGCAATGGGCATCCCAAAAAAGGAGGCCGCACCATGAGGCGCGAGGTCAGGTTCTCCGGGTTTGGCGGGCAGGGGATCATCCTTTCCGCAGTTATTCTCGGCCGGGCGGCCGTGATGTACGACCACAAGTTCGCCGTCCAGACGCAGGTATACGGGCCCGAGGCCCGGGGCGGGGCATCGATGAGCGCCGTGATCATCGACGACGACGAGATCCTGTACCCCAAGGTGGCTGACCCCGACGTATTTGTGATCATGTCGCAGGAAGGATTCGAGAAGTACGGCTCTGCGGCCCGGAAGGAGGCAGTAATGATCCTCGATTCCACGCTTGTCCATTCCCGGCCCGGCTGCACGTACCACGAGGTCCCGGCAACCGCCGAGGCAAAGTCCGTGCTCGGGCGGGACATCGTGGCAAACATCGTGATGCTCGGGGCCCTTGTCGGGTATACCCGGGTAGTGAGCGAAGATGCGCTCAAAAAAGCCATCCTCGATTCCGTTCCGAAAGGTACCGAATCGCTCAACACGAAAGCCATGGAACTCGGGATCGCCCATGCAGGAGGAAAGAAGGCATGAAACTACTGGAGTACGAGGCAAAGCAGCTCTTTAGCGAAGAAGGAATCAGGGTGCCAAAGGGCATCCTGGTAAGCAAGCACGAGGAGATCCTCCTCCACATGGACGCAATGCCGGCAAAGGTTGCGGTAAAAGCCCAGGTGGATGTCGGCGGCAGGGGAAAGGCCGGCGGCGTTCTGATGGCCGACAAAGATACCGTCATCGAGACGGCACGCAAACTCTTCAATACGACCATCAAGGGCGTCCCGGTGCAAAGGATCCTGATCGAAGAGCGTCTCGCCATCCAGCACGAGTATTTCGTGAGCATTACGATCGACCGGGCAAAGAAACAGCCCGTGATCCTCTTTGCAGAGACCGGCGGCGTGGACATCGAGCAGACGGCAAAGAGTTCGAAAGACGCAATCCGGTCGGTCAGTTTCTGCCCGATCCTGCCCGACGTGCCGGGGTTCCTCCTGCGCGAGCTCTGCGGGAATGCGCCGGCCGATATCCAGAAGGCGGTCAACCGGCTCTACCATGTCTTCTGCAAGAAAGATGCCCTGCTTGCCGAGATCAACCCGCTCGTCACCACACCGGACGGCGTGTACGCAGCAGACGCGAAACTGATTGTGGACGACAACAGTCTTGCCCGGCAGGGGATTGCGATCAACCGCGACCTCTCCGAGCGCGAGCGGGAAGCAGAGAAACACGGCTTCTCGTTTGTGGAGCTGGACGGCAGCATCGGCGTCATCGGGAACGGTGCGGGCCTTACGATGTCCACGCTCGACCTCATCGGGTATTATGGTGGCAAGGCTGCGGACTTCCTCGATGTCGGGGGCGGTGCGGACAGCGAGCGCGTGATGCACGCGGTGCGCCTTGTCGCAAGCGTGCCAACGGTAAAAGTCATCGTGGTGAACCTGCTCGGCGGGATCACCCGGTGCGACGAGGTTGCCCGGGGTATCATCGCGTCCGGTGTTTCCGTACCGGTTATTGTGCGGATCGCAGGGACCAATGCAGAAGAGGGGCGAAAGCTCCTCTCGGAGAAGGGCTACGAGATGCTCGACACCATGGATCTTGTGGTAAAAAAGGCCGTGGAGGTGGCACCATGATCTACGGGGACAAGAAGACCGGCATCATCGTAACCGGCGCAACCGGCCGGCAGGGCGAGTACCATATCAACCTCATGAACGAGTACGCCCGACAGGTAGGCGGGAAAGGAGTTGTCGCCGGGGTCACGCCAAAGAAAGGCGGCCAGACCGTCCACGGGGTCCCGGTGTACAACACGGTAAAAGAGGCGCTGCGCGAGCAGGATGCAACCACCGGCGTAGTCTTTGTGCCGGGCGGTGCGGCGGCTGACTCCATCATGGAAGCGGCAGATGCCGGCCTCGAACTGGTGGTCGCGATCACCGAGCATGTCCCGGTGCACGACACGATGAAGGCCATTGCCTATGCAAAGATGCAGGGCTGCGCCGTGATCGGCCCCAACTGCCCGGGCCTCCTTTCGCCCGGGGAAGTAAAGATGGGGATCATGCCGGCAGGGCTCTTTTCGCGCGGCCACGTGGGGGTCATCTCCCGGAGCGGGACGCTCACGTACGAGGTCGTGGACGAGCTCACCCGGGCCGGTATCGGCCAGAGCACGGTGGTCGGGATCGGCGGCGACCCGGTGATCGGCCAGACCTTTGAGGATGTGCTCGCCCGGTTCGCGGACGATCCGGAGACCAAGGCGGTTGTCCTCATTGGCGAAGTGGGCGGGAACCTCGAAGCGGAAGGCGCACAGAACACCGATGTGCCGCTCGTTGCCTACATTGCCGGCGTCTCGGCACCGCCGGATAAACGGATGGGCCATGCCGGGGCTATTGTGGAAGGCGGGGAGAGCGATGCGAAGTCGAAGATCGCCCGGCTTAAGAAGATGGATATCCCGGTTGCTTCACGGCCCTCGGAGATACCGGACCTGGTCAGGGATCTTTTCCGGTGCCACTGTTAAGGACTCCCACGAGGATCATTTTTTATCAATCCCAATCCTGCCCTTTTTTACATCTGATCGGGGATCGGATCAATATCGCGTGATTTATGAACCGGTATTTATGAAATAATCAGAGAGATAGTCACCGGCAGCCCGGCCTCGCATTGGAACCAGCTGCAGCACCAGAAGGTCGGCATATGATACTCCAGTTCTCACCCATGGTAGTGCTTCTGCTTTCCTGCGGGATCCTCTCTGCAGGTTTCGCGGTCATCGGGTACTACAACCGTGCTCTCCCAATCGCCCGGCCGTTTGTCCTCTTTATGGCAGCTGAGACCGTCTGGCTGTTGGGTTCGGCATGCGAGCTGATGAGCACCCAGCTCCAGACGGTCCTTTTGATCAACAATATCGAATACCCGGCAATGATGACCGTGCCGGTAGCACTGCTCTTTATTGCCTTTGTCTACTCCGGCAGGGAGCATTATCTCACAAAAAAGATCGTCCCGCTCTTCTTTATTGTCCCTGCGCTGGTCTGCCTCCTCGTCTATACCAACCCCGTGCATCTGCTCTACTACACGGGGTTCCATATGGAGACGGGAGGGGGTACCCTGATCTGGGTCTACGATCACGGGCCGCTGTTTTTGATCCTGATTGCATACAACTATGTCGTTGGCCTGGCTGCCCTCTTCCTGGTGGCCGGGAGGTACCTCTCGGGACATAAATTCTATCGCTGGGAGTCCATTATTCTGGTAATTGCAGCAGCTATCCCGTTCCTTCTCAATATTGCCTATATCCTCCACGCAGCACCCTTACCGGACTACGACCTGACACCCGTGGCGTTCTTCCTGACCGGGGTCATCATCTCGGCAGGACTGCTCCGGTACCAGCTCTTCTCTGCCGTGCCGGTTGCCTACTCCCGCGTATTCTCGACACTCCACGACGGCGTTTTTGTTCTGGACAAAGAATTCCGGGTCATTGACCTCAATCCCGCAGCAGAACAGCTCACCGGCATGCGGGCTGCATCTGCGATAGGCAAAAACCTTGCATCCCTTGTTCCCGAGACCGCAGGGATCTACCGCCCCCCAGATCAGAAAATACCGGAACAGGAGATCCAGATCATTCATGACGACACGCCCCGGTTTTACGATGTCCAGATGATCCCGCTCGATCCTGAAGGTACAGGCTCAAAAGGATACCTGTGCATCTTTCGGGAGGTGACCGGCCGCAAGCAGGCGGAACTCTCGCTCCTTACGGCCAACAAGAAGATCAACCTCCTCACCCGGATCACCCGCCATGATCTGGAGAACAAACTGATGATCGTGCATGGCTATATCGCGCTCCTCCGTAAACCCCTTTCTCCCGAGGCCCTGTCTGAATACCTGGAAAAACAGGAGGCTGCGGTAAATGCCATGCACGAACAGCTCGCTTTCACGCGGGAGTACCAGCAGCTTGGCTCCCGTGCCCCGATATGGCAGAACGTCGATACAATCATCCGCCGGGCAAAGACCCAGGTCTTCTTCGATCAGGTCAGGTTTGCGATCACGGTCGAATCCACCGAGGTCTATGCCGACCAGATGCTGGAGCGGGTCTTCTATAACCTGCTCGACAATGCCATACGGTACGGCGGCAAAAACCTGACTGCCGTTACCGTGACATCGTATCCTGATAGCGGGGCACTGGTTATCGCAGTGGAGGACGACGGGGTCGGAATCCCGGCAGAAGACCAGGAACGGTTATTCGAGCAGGGATTTGGAAAACATACTGGTCTTGGTCTCTTCCTCTCCCGCGAGATCCTCATGCTTACGGATATCGCAATCGACCAGACGAACCCGCCGGGCAAAGGGGCGCGGTTCGAGATCCGCATTCCCCCGGGGAAATTCCGCCCCGCATCGGGGGATCACAGGCAGTAACATGAGCGCCTGGCCAGACAGAGCCCCACGGTACAGTGTATTTTCCGCATGCCTCCTGCACCGTTGATAGCAGACCTTATTTTCTGACAATTACAGAAGCATCCGCATCAAAGGGGTTGGTCCGCATTGCAAGGGAGAAGAGGTACGGGTAATGCTTCTTTAAGTGCCGCATGTAGACAAGCCATTCCGGAATAAGCAGCCGGTAAACCCGGGATATATCCCCCGACAGGTGAGCATAATCGGATGCCGGCAGTCCGTCAAGGGATTTTCTTGCCGACAATTCTTCTGCAAGATGGAATACTGCCTGGAGGAGGGGTGTAAACTCCTCGTGTTCGATGATCTGGGGGTTCTCAAAGAGGGAGAGCAGGAAATCCTTACGGGATGACAGGAATGCCTTGAGTTTTGGAAGGTCAACGGTCCTGCTGTCGAGGGTTCCGGTATGCGCAGTCAGGGCAGAAGCAGCCCGGGAAAAATCATCATCGCTCCAGGAATCGGATACGACAAGGACGGATCGGATATTCCCGACCGCAGGATCGTGTGCTGAAAAGCACCGGAGCAGCCGGGTCCCGGTCTCTGAAAAGAAGACCCCGATTACCATGTTGAGGTTTTGCATCCGGGTCTCCCGCTCCCGCTTTTCGATCATGAGATCGAGTGCCGATGCTGCAAGGCCGACAAAACAGCCGACACCCACGAGAATAATGCCGATTGTGAGCAGTTTGCCGGCGGCGGTCTCAGGATAGATATCTCCAAAACCCACCGTTGCAATGGTCACCACTACGAAGTACAGGGAATCAAGCGGAGTCCGGTGTTCAAACGCGATCATCCCGAGTATGCCCGCAACAATGACAACAACGAGGATGGCAAAGTAGATCCGGAACCGCAGCCCGATGGAGTTTGTCACAACCCGGTTTTATGGAGGGAAGCAGTATAAAACAGGTTCCACAATGGTATCAAACGATAACGATACCCCTGACCAGATTCGAACTGGTGTCGCCGGATCCAAAGTCCTGCATGATTGACCGCTACACTACAGGGGTGCGTGGGGATAATATTGGAAACGGATGGTATTAAAGCGATAGGCAGAGAGAAAGGAAACCGGAAATCCGGATTTTTTTGGATCTCTTCCGGATCTGACGGAATGGAAAATTGTGGGAATTATAGGGAACGATTGTTCCCAATATGCATCTTTTTTCGACGAAAACATACTCACAGGAAATTTGGAAAATTCTGGAAATTCCAATTTGCGGCGATCCGGATTTTCTAAAAAATTTCCAAAAAATCCGAAATTTTTCAGACCCGGGCAAAGCAGGATTTCTCTCATGTCTCCCGGATGAAAAGAGGGTGAATTCTGACGGTAAACCCGGGTATCCGGGATGCCGGAAACGATAAGAAACTGATAATTTCCAGGGCTAATTAGTGTATAGCATTATATGGTTTATTTGGGGATACTGTTGATGATGAATACTTACACAAAATCCAATGGATTGCAGGTATTTTCAGAATCAAAGGGCAGATTGAAGAGATTCATCCCGTTGATCATACTACCGGAAAACGGCGAAAAAAGACACTGTGGCAAAGCCTGTCCGGACATGCGGGGAGTAAAATGGGAGTCATTCGATCAAAAAAATGTACCTTGAACAGGGGAAATCCTAAAAAAATGAGTCCCGGAAAGGTTACTCAGTATCGTTTGAGAGAGGGAAGAACTGCTGGTACACCTGGCGGCGTTCGTCGATATCGGTATGGAGGTAGACCTCCGTTGTCTTTATCGAAGTGTGACCGAGGTTCTCCTGGACAACCCGGAGGTTCTTCGAACGCCGGTAAAGTTCGCTTGCATAGCTGTGCCGGATCTTATGGGGCGTAATCCCCGGGGGGGCATAATTCCTGAAGATATGCTGGATTGCACGCGGGGATATGTGCTTACCCTGCTGCCCGATAAAGAGGGGGCCGGCGATCTGGTTGCCGATATATGCCCGGATCTCTGAGAGGGTCTCATCATCGACAAAAACAATCCGGATCTTATCGCCTTTACCCAGGATACGGATGGTATGTTCCTCGAAATCGATATCCTCGATATTCATGTTGCAGAGCTCGGAGACCCGGACACCCGTTGAATAAATAGTCCGGACAATCAGTTTGTCCCGGGGGTCCTCTATGGAATCGATCAGACGGAGGACCTGGCTGTGCTTGAGGTATTTTATCTCCTGTTGTTTGATCCGCGGGCGCTCGATGCCGCTTAAGGGATTTGTTACGACAACGCCCTGGACACAGAGGAAACGGTAAAACGAGCTCAGTGTCGAGATGATCCGGTGGAAGGTCTTGGGTTTGTAGGTCCGCATCGTTGATACAAAAGAGAGGAAGTCCGTGATCATGGCAGGCGGGACATCGACGCCGGTGTCCAGTCGTGCATTCTCAAAATCCTTCCAGAAGAAGACGAGCTTGGTGATCTCGGTATGGCGGCGGAGCCAGACATAGTAGCCGAAATGTTTGATTACCTGCTCGTAGCTGTCGAGCGTCCGCTTGGAGTAGTTCCGCATCCGCAGGTAGTTCCGGTAGCTTTTAAGCCACTCAGAAAAATACCCGCTATCCATGGTCTATTCTATTTTTGCGCCAATAAATAAAGGTTTGCGCAGAATACATATTCTGCGAACTCTCTGATTTGCCAAATAACCCTGAATTTTGGGGTTTTCGTCCCAAAGATCAAAGCCCCAAAACAGGGGTTCTTTTCGTTTTCCTAGAGGATTATACGATCTCACACGGGAAAAGCCGCAGGAACGCGTTTGTGGAGGTTTTACGTCGATCGGGAGCACGGACGATATCTGACCACGGGTTTTGTCTGACATAAAGCTGCCGGAGAATTCCGATCGGTAAGTAGCCCGCAGACCCGGGAGGGGTAAACAAATTTTGGAATTTCCCGATTTTTCCAGATCAGGAACCCGCAAAACCGTCGAAGGCAGCATCCGGGTGAAAATAGTATCGCCGGATTTCTGCCAGCATTTTCCCTCGGATCCCCGGAGACCAGGTTCCTCTGAAAATACCAGGACGATCCTGAAACGCGGATTCCATGCCTTAACACGCCAGTTAAAACCAGATCGAACCTTTGCCTCCGGGAGAACTCCAGCATTGGGATCTGATATAAGTGACCGGTTCCGGGTAATCGGGCTCCGATTATAGCTCCAAAATCGACCGTTTTTAAAATTCAAAATGTTTATTTGTTTTTGATAAGAATAACTTATCAAAAGGCAAGATTTATGATAAAGATTGGATATGTCCGGGTGTCCCGGGAAGATCAGAACGCAGAGAACCAGATCCTGCTCCTTATTGAGGAGGGACTCTCCCGGGATTCCATCTATGTCGATCATATCTCCGGGATATCAATGATGCAGGAACGGGCGGGTTTTTCAAAGATGATGCAGTTTATCCAGGATCATCACGGGGAGACGATTACCCTCTACGTTTTCGAGATTTCCCGTCTGGGGAGATCGTTTATCGAGACCCTGAATATGGTACGCACCCTGGAAGAGTCCGGGACCCGGGTCTGGTCGCTCTCCCCTGCAGAATCGTGGAGCAGGATCGACGACAAAAAATTGCGGGACCTGATGCTCTCGATATTTTCCTGGGTTGCTGACCGGGAGCGCGAAAACCTTATCGAACGGACCAAACTGGGGATAGCACGGGCACGGGCTGAAGGAACTCCTCTCGGACGCCCGAAACGCTCGATTCCCTGGAAAAAAGTCCGGGAACTGGAAGAAAAGAAGATCTCCCTTGCCGCCATTTCACGGATGCTGGACATTCCATATACAACGCTGTACCGTCACTATGCCCAAAAGAAGGATGACGATGGTTCGGCTCACTGATGGATCTCTCTGACGAGCGTGCTGATCTAATGGGTAGTTCGAAAAATTTTGAATATCTGCTTTTTTGTTGCAAAGATCCTCTGGAACGTTCAGGATACAAATGGAAATATCCTCGACAGAGACTAAATCGCGGTCTCGTCAAGTCGAAATAAACCACTCATCGCTCGGGTATTATTGGCACGATTGTCGAATTATCCCCGAAGATTCGTGTGTGGGTATATTAAGAGCGGCTTTATGAATTTTAAAACGGGCTTCTTGAAAGGAGTGTGTCGCAGGAATGGGTAAAAACACACGGGAGAGCGCCACCGGCAGTTAACAGAGATTCACTACAGCTGCTGGCCCCGATTTGACTTACATTCTGAAATCTCCCTGAAAACACTAGTACTGTTAAATAAGAACTGCCACGAAGACCCCGGTTATTCCTGGCCTATTCGGAGGATCCGGCAGATATTCTATAATGGAGGTATTTTTTGAAATTTTTGGAAAATCCAAATTTTCTCCCGTCAGCAATCCGAAATTTTTCCACTTTGTTACATCCCGTTATAATGGCTGAATGAGATGGATAATCCTGCCCGAAACGCATGAATCAGACTTAGATCCCCCCGCGATCTTCACCAGTATTCTGGGAACGCCCTTCCAAAACTTCGAAAAACAGGGGTTGTTCTCGGAGGGAATTCCCCAAAAAAATAAGGAAAAAAACTCCGGTAACCCTATTGGAAAATCCGGAAAATTTTTGGATTTATGACGGAGAGTATTTCGGGCATACCTGTTTTTAAAGGCAGATCGCTGCAATTGAACCGTGTTCTGACAGACAATGGAAAATGAGATTGCGATAATTACTTTTGACATTCTGGGAGCACACTGCAGATACCACAAGGACCTGGGGAAAAAGAATTCTCGAAACAGACCGGGGAATAATCTGGGGCCATTTCTTTTTTAAAGAGATGTCCCCGGTCACCATTTTCAAGATCGCATTAATCGCTCCAGTGAAAAGATGCCTTTTGATTTTGGTTCCCTGCGCTAAACGGCATTTGTTGATGCGTGGTCCTGAAAAATAGAAAATCTGGAAAATTGTTGTATCTCCGAAGAGAGTGATTTTGGATTTTTTTTGGATTTTTCCACTTTGCTGCAATGTATGAGATTGAAACCATATAGTCAGAGCAGATGCAGCAAGCAGTTTTCATGACCCGGTTTTAACGAAAGAACCATCACCCGATTGGTATAGTTAACGTATATTTGGGCCCCTTCCGCGGACTGGAATCTGCGAAATACTGATCTTTTTTTTTGAAAATCGAAGCATCCCGCTCATTTTGATATCATTGATCAGACCTGAAGCCTGCAAATCTCCCCCAATAATTGCTCTGTTCGATCCTGGACGGTCGGGAAAATCCTGGCAGGGCGGGGATCCAAATACCACACCATTACAAGATCAGGGAATGCAAAAAACTGCAAAAACCGCAGCGTTATCCCAACAGGGCTCAATTTTCAGTTATTTTCACGACACCAGGTGTTGAAAATCGGGATTGAATAAACCGTATGATGCTATACACTATTTTTGATTATTTTCCCTGAAACACTATCGAAACGGTATATCAGGGACAAATACCGGGGAAACGGCCCAAAACCCCATCGCAGCCGGGATACGACATCACCCGTTATTCCCGCGATTCCCGCAGGGAAAGACCGGGTGTAATCCCCCGATTCAGATCCCCGCATATCATTCATCAGCGAGCCCCCCCATGCAAGAGGACGCGGAACAGGGAGAGCCCTCAGCCAGAATCTGTCGGGTGACCTTTGGAACCAAAGAGGCACGATTATTCCAGGGTTCAGGCCCGTCAGCTATGGGAAGAGCCATGCAAAAGGAGAACGGATCCCTCATGCTTTATGTAATTAAAAGGAGCCATTGGTAATGCAGATAGCATGGTAACCGATCCGCAGTTTCTGACCCCAAAAGAAGTGGCAGGAATACTAGGCGTCCATCCAAAGACGGTCCACCAGTGGCTCCGGACAGGAAAATTACCCGGGACCAAAATATCGTACCGTGCATGGCGTATCTCCCGCTCCGCATTCGAACAATTCATAGCCCAGAGCAGCAATAGGTCTTCCACGTACGGCAAGCCGGCCGCCCGTGAGGAACAAGGAACTTTTCCACAGGATCCCGCTCACCCGCAGGACAAGACGCTGCCGGATCCAGGGAACTTAGATCCCACCATAAAAATGAAACACTATATCCGCGATATCATGGGGGAAGATTCCCCGGATCATAATAAGATCTGACCTGAACAACCATTCCCATAAACCGCCTCTTTCAGAAGTCCCTAAATAAGATCCTGAAAAAGAGGTAAGTACCCAATTTTCACGGCGGGATAAACCTTATGGAGATATATATAAAAACGACGTATTATTAACCATTGTAAATCAAACCCGACAAGCCTGATCACTCTCCTCGCAATCGAAATTACAGGGAACATACCATGGACGATTCAGTAATTCAACAGGAGATTAATAAATACCGGAAATTCAAAAAAGTCGACGGCGCCACCTACCGGAAAGTCAACCAGTTCTTACGGAAACGCACGTATATCACCGCACGGGAATGGGCGCTTGCCAGGTTATGCACGGATTTCAGGACATCCGGCGGGGCAGAGATGACGTTTATCGGAAAACACCTCCCCGAACTCGTCCCCTTCATGGAAGAGCCGTACAGCCCGCAGGCCGTCAACCAGGCCCGGCATTCTTTCAAGAAAAAAGTCCGTAAGGCAAGTGCTACCTTTTTTTACGGGGCCATGTGCGGATTCTTTACCACCGACGAGCTGGACGATCTCCTGTTTGAAGCAAGCGAGGTCTCACGGTTCCTCCTTGAAGTCGAAGGAACAACCCTTGATATCGATGAAGAGATCGACATCGAGGACCGGATCACCCGGGTGATGCGGAGCGTCGGGGAAACCGCAAAAACGATCTTAAAGACGCGTGCAGAAGAAGAGAACTCGCCCGAACCCACCCCGGGATCAGATGGTTCACCGGCCATACTCCCACAAAATACCCCGAAAAACTCCGCGGAGAGACCGGGGCCCTCCCCGGAATTACCAGGTACACCCCTGCCCGCAGAACCAGTACAAGAACCAGACCCCGTAGATCCTGCCGCTCCTGATACTGCGACAGGAAACCCCCCATGAAGATAATCCAGGTAGCCGGCCGGGCAAATACCGGAAAAACCACGTTTATCCGGAATCTCATCCCCGAACTGAAACGCCGTGGGCGGGTAGGCGTGATCAAACACCTCGGCGACCATGAATTTCCCCTCGATGCAGGAAAGGACACCACCCTCTTTTTTGAAGGTGGTGCAGACATTTCAGTCGGGATCGATGCCAAAAAAACCGTCATCGCACTCCACTCGGACGATCTGGATACCACCCTGTCCTACCTCAAATCATCCGGGATCGATTTCGCCGTAATCGAAGGCTTCAAAGCACGCAGGTTCCCGAAGATCGTTGTCGGCGACCTCCCCAGCGATACCTGCATACTGAGAAACCCTTCCGTAAACGACGTAATTGCATCCCTTTCGGCATTCGAAGACTATTAAAATGAACAAACCGGAACGGATCTACACGAAGATGACCGTAAAAAAGATGTCAAAACAGCTGTTCGGGACAAACGGCGTCCGGGGGATCGTTGGTAAGGAGATCACGCCCCAGCTGGCGCTCCGCATTGGCGAAGCCCTTGGTACCATGCGGCCCGGATGTATCGCGGTAGGAATGGATACCAGGACATCCGGCCCGGCTCTTATCAATGCAGTCAAGGCAGGACTCATGGCAACCGGCTGTGATGTTGTTGACTGCGGAATCCTCCCCACCCCGGCTCTCCAGTATATTGTAAAAGGACAGTATGCCGGCGGCGCAATGATTACCGCCTCGCACAACCCTCCCGAATATAACGGCATAAAAATTATCGAAGCCGATGGCACCGAGATGGGCGACGAGGAAACGATAAAACTCGAAGGGTTACTGGACAAATCCACTACTCTCGAAACACAATCATGGGATCGCGTAGGCAAAGAGACGCCCGGGGCCCACCTGGTCGATACCTATGTCCGGTCAATTACCTCCCATTTCAAAGGACTGCCGGGGAAAGGCATAACCGTTGTTGTTGACCCGGGGTCGGGCGCAGCATGCACTACAACACCCGCAATTCTCCAGGCTCTGGGCTGCAGGGTTCTCACCATCAACGGGATCATGGACGGAACCTTTCCCGGGCGCCTGCCGGAACCTTCGGCTGAAGGCTTAAAAGGACTGGCTGCACTTGTCGTGGCAAGCAAAGCAGCATTCGGAATTGCCCATGACGGAGATGCCGACCGCGCGGTTTTCATTGATGAGACGGGAGCGTTTGTCGAAGAGAATCATGAATTTGCCCTGATCGCACAACACATCTGTAAAACGGCAAAGGGAACGATAGTGACACCGGTCAGCACTTCGCAGATGGTGGAAATGGTTGCAGAAAAGGAGGGGTGTCGGGTCCAGTACACCCCTGTCGGGAGTATCTATGTGGCCCGGACCATGCGGGAATTGATCGAGGCCGGGGAGCCGGTCATCTTTGGAGGGGAAGGAAACGGCGGCCTGATCTTCCCTGCGCACCAGTTCTGCCGCGACGGGGGAATGACCGCGGCGACAATGGTAGCACTTCTGGCAGAAACGGGAAGCACCCTGTCCGAGCTTGTCCGCAAATTACCCGCACGGCACATGATTAAGGAGAAGATAGCAACCCCTCATGGATCGCTCCTTATCGATAAACTGGCAGAACACTACCGGCATGAATCTATTGACAGGACCGATGGCCTGAAGATCAAACGGAAGAACGAATGGGCGTTGATCCGGGCATCGGGCACCGAACCTCTCGTCAGGATCATGGTCGATTCTCCGGATGCCGCATCGGGCAGGGCATTGTATCAGGAGATCCGTGAACGTGTTGATAAAATCCTGAAACCCGGTTCCTGAAATTTATACCGCAATTATCCTTTTTCACGATCCCGATCTAAAAAACGTACAACCGGACGGGAACTGATCGGAATCGCGCTGTCACGTCTGCAAAATAAAGAAAGGATACCGGGAATATTAGTCTCATACTTTTTTTAGATACCATCAGCATCAGATTTTTTACAACCAAAACCGAATTGATGGTTATGGTACAGAAGATCGCGATACGGGGACTTATCCTCATTGGAATTTTGCTCCTGCTGTGCGTGCCGGCAGTAGCCGGAGACCTCAGGACAATCTCGCAGGGAAATACGGTGTTTCTCGGGGAAAGCAATCTGAATGTCGCACCCGCAATGGGAAGCGATACACAGATCGGGTGGTGGGCATCCGGTGCAGCGATAGCAACAAGCTCGCCCGATGTAAAAATACCGGTCTCAAACCCCTCCAGCTTCTATGTCCTTCCTTCGCAGTTCGGTGCATATACCGGTTCATGGTACCGGTTGAATGCAGCGGGGAATGCTGATGGCGTGGCATTTTTAGTTGCAGATCCGTCACTTGCCATCCGGGTAGAGGATACAACGGTCAATGTCGACGTAACGGATCGATGGGTCCCCCGCGGCGATGAGGTAAGGTTCCGGATTGACTCTAATCTTGATGCGATCTCTATCCAGAGGGGAGCTTCGGCACCCGTCACCTTAAAAGTTCAGTCTCCAAACGGAGGTGTTTTCACAGCACTCATGAACTCAGCCGGGACAACAACATCCTTGGAAAACATCGGGATAACCACCTCGTCACAGTACTATCAGACAAATCCTATCTGGGATACCGGCAACGCGCTCTACCCTGCGGGATCCTATACGATCTGGGCCGAATGCAATGTTAACAGCATGAACGATGAGTACGGTGCCACCGGCAAGACCAAGAGCCAGACCACACACCTACTCAACCAGGACCAGAACCCGCTCATAGCCGTGAATGTTCCTACTACAAGTCCTACAACACAGGTTACTCCGGTCAGTACCACCAAAAAACCGTCAACAACGGTAACTACGGCAACCCAGACTCCGAAGACTATGGTGACGAGTGCTGCCACCACGGCACCTGCCATTACGACAACGGCGCCTGCAGTACCGGTAACCACCGGAGCAACGACCTCCCCCACGTTCGCTCCGGGCTTTGATGTGGCGGTCTCCCTGATCGCAATAGCTGCCCTTCTGCTCTTCGTGGTAAAAAGAGAGCAGTAATCCCTTTTTTGGCACGGACACAACATTTTTATCCCATATTTTTCCATATCCGTTCTATGAATGTTATAACGGCAGTAATCAAGGGCCGCCACAGCATACGGAAATTCAAGCCGGCGCCTGTTGACGAGGCATTCATTCACGAGGCGCTTGAATGCGCGGTGCATGCGCCTACCGCCATGAATCTCCAGCCCTGGCTGATAGGAGTTGTGCGGGATAAAGGGACACTCGGAAAGATTGCCGGACTTACGGATCACGGCAAATTCATCTCGGAGGCTGCGGTTTGTTTTGTGGTGTTTGGAGAACGCACAGCCAAGTATTATCTCGAAGACTGCAGTGCGGCAACCGAGAACCTGATTCTCGGATTACACTCGTACGGTGTCGGTTCATGCTGGGTTGCCGGCGACAAAAAGGAGTACGCAGAGGATATCCGGAAACTTCTCGATGTTCCTGAAAAATACACCCTTGTATCTCTTGTTCCTGCCGGCCTGCCGGACGATGTGGCTATCGCGGCAAAGAAAGAGACCAAGAAAGTAGTGTTTTTCGACAAATTCAAGAAAGAGTAACCGGACAATCACCTGATTGGTTACCTCGATCCATCATATCCGCGATACCTAGTAGGAAGAAAAATTATTTTCTAATTTTACTAAATCCAAAAGTTCACGAGTTACGTTACAGATTGAGGAAATAATTCTGAAACAATTTATCGATTGATCCATGAAGATCTTCACGCTTTTTATGATATCTCCCATCTCCGGTCTTGAAAACAAAATGAGTTACGTACCCTCAAAAAAGGTTTGTTAGTTCAAGGACATTATTTATCGCAGAGAAAAACTATTGGAAAAAATTCCTATCCTGAAAAGAAAATTTTATGGTGAGCTCAACGCAAGACTTTTCCAAATTCAGAAATCTGAAAATGTCTATAACTAATTATTTAATCTGTTCGCAGGATCTTATGTTTTCTTTTAGTTTGGGTGTTCCATAGAACAAAAAAGTAAAATTTTTTATATCGTATCGGAGGGAAACGCAGTGCGTTCCACGTACCGAACGTTTAACTCTCTAAGACAATCTCAATACCGATATCTTTCGGTACCTGGATCCGCATCAGCTGGCGAAGTGCCCGCTCATCGGCATCAATGTCGATAAGCCGCTTGTGTACGCGCAGCTGCCAGCGGTCGAATGTTGCAGTTCCCTCCCCATCGGGGCTTTTCCGAATCGGTACAACAAGTCTTTTGGTGGGGAGCGGGATGGGTCCAGCCAGATTCACACCTGTGCGTTCGGCAATCTCGCGGATCCTGTCACAGACCGTCTCTACTTTATTGAAATCAGTTCCTGTCAGGCGAATTCTGGCTTTTTGCATGATGATCACCAAAAAAATTTATTTAATCATCTGTTTTGCTTGGATGGCGATACACATACCGGCTGCGATGGTCGATCCCATATCACGGACGGCGAACCTGCCCAGCTGCGGGAGTTCCTTGACGTTCTCGATGACCATCGGTTTCGTCGGCTTGATCTGGACGATTGCCGCATCACCGGTCTTTAAGAACGTGGGGTTCTCTTCCTTGGTCTGGCCAGAGCGGGGATCGAGTTTCTTCTTGAGTTCGATGAATGTGCATGCGGTCTGGGTTGTGTGACAGTGGAAGACCGGTGTGTAACCAACGGTGATTGCACTGGGGTGCTGGAGCACGACAACCTGTGCGGTGAATTCATCGGCAACAGTTGGCGGCTGTTCTGCGGGACCACAGACATCGCCACGGCGGATATCTCCCTTTGCGATACCACGGACGTTAAACCCGACGTTGTCTCCAGGAACCGCCTGGGGGATTTCTTCGTGGTGCATCTCGATGGATTTGATTTCTCCATCCTTGTTTGCCGGCATGAAGGAGACTTTCATACCTTTCTTCATGACACCGGTCTCAACCCGGCCAACCGGTACAGTTCCGATACCGCTGATGCTGTAACAGTCCTGGATCGGTAAGCGGAGCGGCTTGTCGGTGGGCTTTGAGGGTTCCTTAAATGTATCGAGAGCCGGAATCAGTGCAAGCCCTTTGTACCAGGGGGTTTCGGGGCTGACTGTCTTGATGTTGATGCCCTGAAGCGAACTGATCGGGATGAAAAGAGTCTCTTCGGGTTTGTATCCTACCATCTTGATAAGTTCGGACAGATCTTTCTTGACCTCGTTGAACCGCTTCTCATCGAATTTTACTGCGTCCATCTTGTTGATGGCGATGATGATCTGGGTGATACCGAGTGTCCGGGCAAGGAATACGTGTTCCTTGGTCTGCTCCATGACGCCATCGGGAGCTGCAACGACAAGAACTGCTGCATCGGCCTGCGATGCACCGGTGATCATGTTCTTGACGAAGTCTCTGTGTCCGGGGCAATCGACGACAGTGAAGTAAAACTTGGGTGTATCGAACCGCTTGTGTGCGATATCGATGGTGATACCTCTTTCACGCTCTTCCTTGAGGTTATCCATGACCCATGCAAATTCAAAAGTCGCCTTACCCTTCGATTCAGCCTCCTTGCGGTAGGCTTCGATGATGTGTGCAGGTACTGCACCTGTCTCGAACATCATGCGGCCAACGGTAGTTGACTTTCCGTGGTCAATGTGTCCGATAACAGCCAGATTCATGTGGGGCTTATCAGCTGCCATGTAATGTTCCTCCCCTTGAGGGATAATCCGCATACCGTCTGTCTATGCGAGCATTACATATATGAGACGCATCTATTTAAAGTATTTCGATTCCGCGGCTGTCTTTTCAGGTGAAGATCTGTATCGATATTCTCATATCTGATGTCAGGGTATTCTCTTTTGCATGAAGACAATACCCTTCCAGCGTGATTCCGGGAAAAATCAGGTCATGGTAGATTGTACCGGCGGTAAAGTGTCAGTATACAGTACATGCGCGTACTGCCGGCATTGCCGCGGCATCCGCGTGGGAAACCGGGTTGCACCCGCGCCTCAGGCCCGGGCCCTTACCGATCTCCGTCAGCGCGGTGCCGCAGATGAGGTCATGATGGAAGCAGCGCTCCTGTTTAACACGCTTGTCCGGGATGGCTCCGCTGTTGAATGTGACGATGACAGCAATGAAGGGTATATGAGGTTGTATTAAACGCTCCCGTTTTTCTAATATATCACGGGCGGGTTTTTCCTCTCTGGTTTTGAGAGAGGTTTACTCCCTCCTGTGAGAGACCGTTCCAAAACCCCTGTCGTATGGGGTGGAAACCGTTTTTTCACGGGTTATCATTTCTCACGAAAGAGTAAGATTTCCTGTCAAAACAAAACCGGAATTCTCCAGGGATCTTCTGGTGGCTGAATACCCATCTATCATGTTTAGCGCAGCCTGATGGGGTTGTTTCCCTGCATATCCGTTACTGAAATGTGCCGGGGAATTATTTCAAAAAGAATGAGCGTGTCATAATGTCTTTTAGAGAATTGCCACAAGCACAACGATAAGGGCACGGGTGATCTCGTTTGATGCCCCCACGATATCTCCGTTTACTCCTCCGAATCGGCTTTCCGCAATCTTCAGGAGAATAACCGGACACAGGACCATCATAATGCCCGCTCCTGCAAGCTGGAGCGGAGATACCGGAAGAATCAGCAGGGGAATACAGAGCAGGAGCGATAACAGCGGGAAATACGGTCGTGCAAACTGGTGGAGATAGCTGTGCATACCCTCTTTAAACGGAGATCCGTACACGGTTAGGAATACCATGGAAAATTTTGCCCCTACCTCTCCGATAATCAATACCGTGATAAGAGAAACTGCTGCCTGAAAACCGGCAAAGAGGAGGAGTGTAACGATAATTCCCGCCGCAATCCCTCCCGCTCCTACATAACGGTCAGTGAGTGCGTGAACCCGTTTTTCAGGGTCGCCGTGCGCCATCAGCCCGTCACCGGTATCCAGTAATCCGTCAAAATGATGGGCCCCGGAAAGAACGATCACTCCCGCGACCGCTACTGCTGCAGCGAGCGTTTTGTCACTGATAAAAAAAACGGGAATTGCAACAAGAAGTGCAATTACATAGCCCGCAAGGGGATACAACCAGGATTGTCGTGCGAACGCATCGAACTCCCGGGGTTTTCCCAAGGGAAGGATTGTCGTAAACTGCAAAAGGGCAAGGATTGACTTCATGCAAGAATCACGTGACGGGGGAGATGAACCGTAGAATGATTTTTGAGGTTTTCCCGGATATAGTTTCCGGTTTTTATAACCTTCATATCCGCCCGGGTACCTGCGTGGTATTTGTCCGCTCCTTTACTTAAACGCGACCGAAACGGGTGACGATATCTTCAAACCCCCTTACGTGAAAAAGGATCATCAGATCAATATGCCGTTTATTACCGGAGATGTGCCTTCCTGTTCACCAGAACGCCCGATATTCAGTGTAATCCTGGGAAATACGCTCCTTTCGACAATACCCGGTTTATCCGGGGCGGGACCGGATCCTGAAAAGACGCTTCTCACCCCCAATCTCGATGCAGAACTGGTTACCACCGGCCGGATCACCAGTCTCCCCCTCAAACCAAACACACCCACCGGTTGTCCGACACCCGCGACAATTGCCCGGGCCATGACAGAGCTGACGGGCATTCCCCCGCTTTTCATCAATGCCGGATTGAAAAACCGTATGACGGTTCCCTTTATCGATGCGCTCGGGGAACCGGGAAACGATCCCCGCAAGGGAGATGCTGTGCCTCAGGCAAAAACCCTCTATGCCCATGGCAGAGAAATTGGCAGATTCCTTTCCCGTACAAGCGACCTGCTCGTCCTTGGAGAATGTGTCCCCGGAGGGACGACCTCTGCGTTATGTGTCCTGCGTGCACTTGGGTATCCCGCCTCGGTCAGCAGCAGTTTTGTGAAGAATCCCGTCAACAACAAAGAAGCTCTCTGTCAGGAAGCCCTGGCCCGGCTCGCCAAAAAACCAGTTGGCGATCCTCTTGAAATTGTTTGCCGGGTGGGGGACCCCATGATACCGGTGGCCGCGGGCATTGCCGAATCGTATGCGGGAACGCTTGTACTTGCCGGGGGGACCCAGATGCTTGCTGTCTGTGCCGTACTAAAGGCCATGGGCCGGCCACTGCCCACGGTTGCGACGACGATTTATGTAAAGGAGGACCGATCCGCAAATGTGGAAGAACTTGCATCGCGTATAGGGGTTGGCATCTGTTATGTCGATCCCTCGTTTGGGACCTTGGGCCATCCCGGCCTTGCCCGTTATTGCGAGGGAGAAGTAAAAGAAGGGACCGGAGCCGGGGGTGCGATGTGCCTTGCATATATGATGGGGTATACTCCGCAGCAGATTCAGGAAAAGATCCTCGCAACGGTCGAAGCATATAGTTAAGCAGTCTTAATAGTCCCCCTGCCCAATAGTAGGTATTACAATGCTTCCTATCTGCGTTGTCAATAATCATGGTCAGTTTAACCACCTGATCCATCGTGCCCTGAGGGATCTGGATATCGAAGTTGCACTCGTCTCAAATACTACGCCCCCTCAGGAGATCGCTGCAAAATACCGGGGGATTATCCTTGGCGGGGGCCCGGATATCGGACGCGCCGGGGTATGTGCCGAATACCTGGATCTGGGAATCCCGGTGCTCGGGATCTGCCTTGGCCTTCATATCATCGCAAAAAAATTTGGAGGGGAGGTCAGGCCGGGTAAATCCGGCGGCTATGGATCGGTGGATGTCAATATCCGTGAACACGATGATATCCTCAAAGGATATCCAGAAAAAATATCCGTCTGGGCATCTCATGCGGACGAAGTATGTAATGTGCCCGAAGGTTTTTCTGTTCTTGCCAGCTCTGACATCTGCGACGTCGAAGCAATAGCCCTCCCGGATAAAAAAATATACGGCCTTCAGTGGCATCCTGAGGTCAGTCATACGCAGGACGGCAGTCAGGTATACCTGAATTTTGATGCGATCTGTGGGAAATGAAGGTACCTCTTGGGCATACCTGAGGGGATTTGTTTTTCGCTTTTGATCCTGGTATGATTCGGAAACATCGGAATCTCTTAAAAAAAACAGTTCTGTTTTTTTGGATTCTGGAAAATGTAGCAATTTTTCAATGCTATCCTCCTATCCAGGAGTATCTGTCACGACAGACACAGGGGATTGCCATTTTTTTATTCTTTTTAATTTATGATTCTGTATTTTTCTTGTGAATTACGTGTCGTATGATTAAGTGCAATCAATCTTGTATAACTCTCCAAAACAGCCGATTTTCGATTTTTTTTTAAAATTACTATTAATTAATTAAATGGGGTATGGATAACTTATATATAGCATTTCACTCAATCTGACACTATCCCGCGCGGTTCTTTGCAATGTGATATAACAATGGAAAAATGTTCAATTTTTATTGAAACCTTAACTACGGCACTCGAAGCCGGTGATCTGCCCTCAGTACAATCCGTAATTTCTGGTGTGGCGAACGTTAAAGGAAAACAGGCCCGTGATTCTGTCCAGTGCTTGGTAAATTCTGCAATCGTGGACTTTGCCCTGAAGAATAACCGGCCTGAACTAGTATCCGTTCTTCGCGATATATCCCCCGTGAGTGTAGACGATCTTGTTTCCCGTATTCTGGAGCGGTATGTTTCCACCGGAGATAAACGGTGGTTTGACGCTCTCGATCACGTCTCCGGGTGTGTGGGAAAGAAAAGTGTCCGGTCCAGAATTACTGCAAAGATCGCAGAGTTCCTGATTTCAGCCGGCGTTGTACAATCGGAAGCGAGGTTTATTTCCGAGGGTCTCGACTGCCTCCCCCGTATCTCCTTTAAGAAATATCGTTCAGAAGGTATCGTACGGAGTATCCCGTTACTTATTCCCTGGGCTACCGCTCATAACGATCTTACCCGGTTGAATCGGTCACAGGGCCTCTTAACTGAAGTAACCGATGCATCAAAACGTGCCCTGTGCTATTCGGATCTTGCCCGGGCGTATGCAGCGGTAGCGATCAATAAAAACGATCTCCCGTTGTTTTTTGACAGCATCCGGCTCACCGCAGAAATCCCCCAGACCCTGAAACGAAGGGAAGCTATCCGGCATATCATCAGCACCGGTATGAAGTCCGGTTTCCGCAGGGATCTGTTGTCAGTTCCGGAGTTTCTCAATCATTTTTCGGGCCTTCCTAAAGAGGGTCAAAACGATCTGATTGGTGCCCTGATCGAACAATTTCTCATGGTGGAAACGGACAAAACCCGGATTTCACCACTGCTGGAATCTTTGTGTGGTAACTATCCTCCGGCAACGAGCCTGGTGATCCCGGGGCTCCTCTCTGCTGCGGAACGATCCGGCGATCCATGGTACCTGACGCTAGCGATCCAGTACCTCAAGGCTTCTCCGAAAAAAGAGGATATCTTGATCCGGGATATAATCCGGGCTGGTGAGGTCGTTGCCCGAAATGTTGCCTCGTCCAAGCCTCTTCTGGATCTGATTTTGTGTCTTGAACAGATCTCTCCTGTCAGTAACCGTCCCGGGATTTATCTTCAGTTTTTGCAGAGCCTGCTATCTCTAAATGATTATCCAAACGCAATCCTGTTGTTTGAGAAAGTCTCCGGGCCTGCTGGTAATTTGCATGTATATACACTGTGCCTTCAGGATTTGATCGTCCAAGGCGTCCGGCACGACCAAAAATTTTCCCGGGATGCTGCGCTTTTTGCAAGAGTTGACAGGTCTCTATCCTCTGGAATTATCTCCCAGGCGATTTCACGGATCGTCCACACCCTGCCGTTTTCAGAAATTATAACCCACGGGGAATCTTTCAAACAACTGGTGGCCTGTCATCCCCGGTGCGATTCCCTTATTCTGGAGGCTGTGACGGGTCTTGTTAACCGGGGCTTTTTGGATGCCTGCGACTCTCAGTTCCTCGTAGATCTGGCAAAATCAATCCCCGATCAAGCCATCAGTGAGCAGGCACTTTCCAGAATTGTCCTGACCCTTGCTGAAATCGGTGTCCGGTCCGGAGATCGCGACCTTCTTCAACAGGCCCTGGGAATTACCTGTCTTATCGAAGGACTTCCGATACGGTCTGCAATATTGAGCAGTATCATTGATACTGCAGCCAGTTTTGCTGCAGCACATGGCGATCTCGATCTTCTGTTACGAATGCGCAACTGGAGCGGATTACTCCAGGATCAGGATCTTGCCGGGTATGCAATGACAAATATTACCGAGGGGGTTTTGAAATATGCGCTTGTTACCTGCGATTCGGGGGCCCTTGAGGAAGCGTACACACTGGCACAGGATATTACGGATCCATCGATGAGGATGCAGTTGTACGAACGTATAGCGGAGGCCTACGTCCGGATCGGATGCGATCGTATCGAAAAGCCGACAGGTGAGGGAAATATCCTGATTTCCCTGGATCAGTTGTTGCGTCCCTTTGACCGGGGACTGGCTCTGCTTAATGTCGGGAATCGTAAGCCTCTCGATTCCATAAAACTCGCCAGAATGATCGATATCCTTATGAGTTCTTCAAAAAAGGATCTCAACCGGTATTATCTCATCCCGCTTGCGCAGTACACTCTTGAAATTACAAATTCCTGCGAACGCGATGCCATGATGACCCGGATCGTTGCAGGCCTGGGGGAGGCGATCGATCATCCCGATTCATCAGACCCGTACGAAAGCATGGCATATCTCCTGTTGGAACATTACCAAAAAAGACCCGGACTTCGGGTTATCGACCTGACAAAGCGGCTCCTTGACCTTGCACAGGATCCGTTTGCACAACTCAGGGGATTTTGCATTCTCGCAGATTCAGCACTCCGGATAAATGAAACAGTACGGGCATGTCAGATCCTCGATGAAACCTATTCTGCAGTTCAGTACCTGCCAGCCGAACACCAGAAAATCCAGATCCTGGCCGGTTTAACGGTTGGATACAGCACGATAGATCCGATAAACGCGCAACAATGCCTGCATGACAGCCTTGCCGGATTACCTGCTGTCGGACCGGAGAACGATGCGGTTGCACGGCGCCAGATTGTTATGGCAGTTGCGGGATTAGGCGAAATTTTACCTCTGGATACAGCTATATCCCTCGTGCATGATATCGCAGAAAAACACTCCCGTCCCGCAGAGTACGTCAGAACCCTGATTCTGGCCTATCCCCTGGTACAAAAAGATAAAGAACAATGTGCCCCGTTTGTCCGGACAATTACCGGTGCTATCGAAAAGATCGAATCTCCCTATGATCAGATCCTTCTTCTTTTGGAAATTATCCCCATCTCGATTGAGAGTTGCGATGAAACGATCCCCCTGTATCTCTTAAAAAAAGTGGAGGGATGCTCAAAAACTCTCAATATCCCGTATATTTCAGATACCCTTCATGGTGAAGTAGCACGGTTACTATCAGTACTCTATAAAAAGCAAAATAATCCGTCCTATCTTGAGAAAGCTGCCCGGCAGCTGTTCCAGATTGAGGATGATGAACTACGACAGATCCGTCTGTCCCAGATTGGATATGAGGATTCTCCGGAAAGGAGTGTTTATCTTCCAAAAATTATTGCGTTTTCAGATAAGGTGATAAAACAGGGCTGCCCCTCGGGCCAGATCCCGGTTCTTGAGCGTGCAGTCCGGGGCATCCCTGACCGGAGCCGGCAGGCCCTGTTTTTCTGCCGGCTTTCCATCCAGTTCCGCGAACGCGGCGATATGAAACTTTCAAAACGGATGTTAGCCAATGCAATAAATGTGTCGGGGATTATCCGTCCTCTTTCGAAAAGGGCATTTGTGCGATGTAATCTCGCCATGAAAATGTTCGCAGCAGGGTACGAACATCCCGCTCAGGAAATCCTCGATAGCGCGATAGACACCGCCACAACCATACGGGAATCCTCGTTGAGAGACGAGGTATTCGATGAGCTTGGACTGGCAATCCAGATCATGCAGGGGATGCGTGAATGAAAACAATTGAGATCCTCATATCCGGGAGAGTCCAGAAAGTCGGTTTTCGGGCATGTGCACGGAAGATTGCCATGGACCTGAAGGTTACCGGTACGGTCGTCAATCTTACCGATGGCAGGGTACAGATCTTTGCAACTGCTGAACCCATGATCCTTGAAAAGTTCACCTCAATGCTCTTCAGCTGTCCCCGCGCAGTGATCCGGGAGATAAAAACACAGGATCTCCCGGTAAAGAAATACGACGAGTTTTCAATTATTAAATCGGAAGGCCAGCTCAATACAACACGGTAAAATCATCCGTCTTTTGCAGGGCATTTAGGTAATTTTGTACCTGGTTGTCGATTTTACCGTTGTCAATGGTCTCCTTAAACGTCCCGATTAACTCTTTTATGCGGAGATCCGTGAGCATACACCGGGTAGCAGTCTGTTCATAGTCCTGAGCGGTGAGGGTACTTCTGGCAATCCGGCAGACCTCGGGGTCGATCATCCCGGAGGTAAAGGGATGAATGAGATCCTTGACCAGTGCACCCGGTCCTTCCTGTAACAGGCCACAATCCGGATCCAGGTGGGACCCGATAACGGCAATCATGCAGTTACCATAGAGCATGGCGTACCCGAACGAAAGCATCGCATTGACCGGATCGCTTAAGGGACGGACCGTCCGCTGTTTAAAATTAAATTTTTCCGGAATAATCCGGGCCATAATCTCATAATACATTTTTGAGGTCAGGTTTGACAAGCGGCGTATCTCATCCATCTTTACCAGGTATTCAAATTCATCGAGTGCATTGTGGAGAATATCGAGTTCGCCGGCATACAAAAGATCCCGGTCGCACAGTGCCTGGAATTTCCCGATTGCAACAAGGTGTGAATGAAGGGTTGCCTGAGCAATTTTTATTGCATAGCGCTGCTGCGGGAGCTCTTCCTGCAGCCGGTGGATCTCATGATCCATGCCGTTCCCATGGGGCGGCCGGACGCTCCCGACCGGGGTTCCGTCAGGGTCGAAAAAGGAGAGGTACGATCCGTTTTTCATTAAATGGGACACGGTCGTGGAACTTACCGTGTGTCCTCCGACAATGAGCAGGTGCCTGATATCCTGAAGCGGATATTCTTCAGAGCGTCCTTTCTGTAAAACAATCAGTTTATCATGTGTGGATTTGATGTGGGCACCAAACCCGTATACCGCCAGCCAGGGGATCTTTTTTGTCATATCCGCCCACACAATCCCATGTTTACAAATTCATTTAATTAGTGCCGTTTGCCTTCTGATTAAGGCATCGTTTTGTACGGATTTTTCCGGAATTTCCCTGTACTTTGCGGAGGATGGGAAGAGGGAATATCCCGACAGGACAGGCCAAACCACGACCTATAAAGGCTATTACAGGCAATATTGGTATAGTGTCATGCAATAGCATACCAGAGGGCTCTCATGTTCTGGGATAAAAAGATGGAAACGCTGAAGTCAAAGGATCTTGAAGCACTTCAGCTCAAACGGCTAAAAAAAACCCTTCGTGCAGTACAAGAAATCGGGTTTTACCGGGACCAGTTTGCCCGGGCAGGAATTTCCGGTTCAAAAATAAAGTCGCTTGACGATGTGGAGAAACTGCCCTTCACCAAAAAACAGGATCTCCGCGACGGTTACCCGTTTGGCTTTTTTGCGGTTCCGTTAAAGCAGATCGTGCGCATCCACACCACCTCCGGTACCACCGGGAAACCAACCGTTGTCGGGTATACCCGAAACGATCTCGATACGTGGGCAAACCTCATCGCGAGAAACATGACCATGATCGGTGGTACCGAGAACGACATCTTCCAGAACATGGTGAACTACGGGATGTTCACCGGCGGGCTGGGATTCCATTACGGGGCGGAAAAGATCGGGATGACCGTGATCCCGAGCGCAACCGGCAACACCCGCCGCCAGATCGAGATGATCCGGGATTTCGGTGTCACGACAATTCACTGCACTCCCAGCTATGCAATGCACCTCTCGGAAGTTGCAGAAGAGATGCACGAAGACCTGCCCTCGCTCAAAACCGGTATCTTCGGTGCAGAGCCCTGGTCGGACAATATGCGGCACACGCTTGAAGACCGTCTTGGGGTGACCGCGTACGATTCCTATGGCATGAGCGAACTCTTCGGGCCCGGGGTTGCGTTTGAATGCCCCGAGCGAAACGGCCTCCATATCTGGCATGACAGTTACCTTGTCGAGATCATCAACCCGAAGACCGGGGAACGCCTTTCCGATGGCGAACGCGGGGAGCTGGTCGTTACGCCGCTCGTTAAGGAAGCCATGCCCCTCATCCGTTACCGGACCGGTGACGTCACCATGGTGATGGAGGACGGGTGTCTCTGCGGGCGGGGAAAGAAACTGGCACGCCTGACCGGCAGGAGCGACGACATGCTCATCATCCGCGGTATCAACGTCTTCCCCTCCCAGATCGAACATGTGCTCCTCCGGATCCCTGAAGTAGGCAATCAGTTTATGGTCTATATCGACAGAATCAATCATCTGGACGAGATGACCGTGGAAGTCGAGATCAACAGGAGCCATTTCTCCGGTGAACTTGCCGATCTGGCAAAGATCCAGAAAAAGGTAGTAAAAGAGCTTCACGATACCCTTGAACTGAGGACTACTGTAAAACTCGTTGAGCCGGGTTCGCTGCCCCGGTTCGAGGGAAAGGCAAAACGGGTGATTGACAGAAGGAGTGATATGTGATGCAGTACTGGGACCCGAGAATCGAAGATCTGCCAAAAGCAGACCTGAAAAAGATGCAGTACAAACTGCTCAAGAGCCTTGTCTGCCGGCTCTACAGTTTCTCCCCCTTTTACCACGACCGGATGAAGGCACAGAAGGTCCACCCGGATGACATCCATGAACTCGCGGATGTGAAAAAACTCCCCTTCATGTTCAAGAAAGACCTCCGGGATAATTACCCCAACCGTATCTTTACCGCCCCCCAGGAAGAACTGGTCCGGTACCATGTCTCTTCGGGAACCACCGGCAAGCCAACGGTTGTCGGGTACACCCAGAAAGACATCGACATGTGGAGTACGTCCATTGCCCGGGGGCTTACCTCGTTTGGCCTGGGACGGGGAGATGTCATCCAGGTCAGTTACGGGTACGGCCTCTTTACCGGCGGCCTTGGTATGCACTACGGTGCCGAACGGATCGGCGCAACCGTGCTCCCGACAAGCGTGGGAAACACCGAACGCCAGATCGAACTGATGCAGGACCTCGAAGTAACGGCAATTGCCTGCACGCCGTCCTACCTGCTTCACATCGGCGAAGTTGCGGAAAAAATGGGAGTCGACATCAAAAAGGACATGCACCTTCGGGCTGGTATCCTCGGTGCAGAACCCTGGACCGAGAACATGCGCAAGAGGATGGAAGACTGGCTGGGTATCAAAGCGTATGACATCTACGGTACAAGCGAGCTCTCCGGCCCGATGTTTACCGAATGTGCAGAACAGAACGGGTTCCATATCTGGTCCGACATCGCGCTGGTAGAAGTGATCGATCCAAAGACCGGCGAGTCCCTTGAGCCCGGCGAGAAGGGAGAACTGACCCTTACCATGCTCCAGAAAGAGGCGCTCCCGATGATCCGGTACCGTATCGGGGATATCGCATCGGTTGACGAAGAAACCTGCCCTTGCGGACGCACAAGCCCCCGGATCAACCGGATCCAGGGACGCGTGGACGACATGCTGATCATCCGGGGCATCAATGTTTTCCCCTCACAGGTAGAGTATACCTTGATGACCATCCCCGAGGTGGGACAGCACTTCCAGATCGTTGTCGAGCGCAAAGGGGCCCTTGACGATATGCTCGTCCGGGTGGAGCTGACAAAAGACTCTTTCAGCGACAAGATTAACGATCTCATGAAGATCCGGCAGAACGTCGAACACCGGCTCAGAAATGCGTTAAATGTTGCCGTTGATGTAGAACTCGTGGAGCCGGGATCGTTACCCCGGTTCGAGGGAAAATCCAAGAAAGTTATCGACAAGAGGGCGATCTAGGTATGGACACGAAAAAGTATGTCATCAAGCAGATCTCGATCTTCTCGGAGAACCGGCCGGGCCGGCTTGCAGCCGTAGCCCATGCGCTGGGTGAGGAGAAGATCAACATCCTTGCATTCAGTATTGCAGAAGCAAATGGTTTCGGGGTAATCCGGGCGCTGGTCGATCACCCGGAAAAAGCCCATAAGAAGTTATCATCGATGGGCTACAATGTCGCCTTTACGGATGTTATCGCCGTGCAGATGAAAGACCAGCCCGGCGGACTCTACGAGATCGCAAAAGTGCTCGGGGATGCGGGAATCAACATCGAATATTCCTATGCCTATTCAGGAAAGAATGCTGCCGTACTTATCCTCCGTGTGGATCAGGTAGACGACGCCATCGGAAAGATCCAGGGATCCGGCGCAACCCTTCTCGAACACACGGTATTCCATTAAATTTTACTTTTTCTCCCATTTGATCAGTTCGGTTACTTCCGATAACGTGCTCCCTCTCCGGATCTCTTCGCGGATCCGGGCTTCGGTCTTTTTTACTTCCAGCGCACGGCGGGCAACTTCATAGGCCCGTTCTGCGGGAATTACAACAACGCCGCTTTCGTCGCCGACAATCCAGTCGCCGGGATGGATGTACTGGCCGCAACACCGGATCTCCGCGTTGATCTCGCCCATGCCCTTGGGTTCTCCTGCATTGGGGACGATGGCCTTTGCAAAGACCGGGAACTTCATTGCCCGGATATCGTCGATATCCCGTACAGCCCCGTCAATCACGACACCGGCCAGACCTCTTTTTTGGCAGCTTAAGGTTGCCAGTTCCCCCCACGGCGCCACGTGGATGCCGCCGTCATTGTTGATCACAAGAACCGCACCTGCCGGTGCTTTCTCGATGGCCTCAACGGGTTTTGCCCAGTCCCCGGCAAACGTCTGCACGGTTACCGCTTTTCCTGCCATCTTCACGTTCCCGCAGACGGAAACAAGCCCAAAAAGAGCTCCTTTCCGGTGCATTGCGTCGCTGATGTTCGGGGTCGAAACCTGCATAAAGAGTTCGTGGATCTCATCATCCGGATTCTTTTTTTCCGGCGCTGCTGCCGATGGCGAATCGAGAGACTGGCGGATTTTTTTTGCAGATGCGGTTACATCGGCAGACCGGGCTATCCATCCCCCGACAATAACGATATCGGCGCCCTGTTTTACGGCCTCTCCCGCGGTCACGGCATCGAGTCCCCCTGCAACGGCAACCGGTATATGGATCCCCTCCCGTATCGTCCGTAAAAGATCCAGCGAGTCTTTCCCGATCATCTGCTGGTCGATACCGACATGGGCCACGATAATATCCACCCCGAGTTCTTCAAGGGTGCGGGACCGTCCGGCAGGATCCCTGACATTGATCAGGTCTGCCATCAGTCGGGTCCCGTATAACCGGCTCGCCCTGACTGCCTCTTTGATGACCGCGTCATCTGCATCGGCAAGGATACAGACAATATCTGCCCCGGCTTTTGCCGCCATCTCCACTTCCATGGTGCCGGTATCTGCGATCTTCATATCCGCGACGATTACGGAGTCCGGAAATTTTTCGCGTAATGCCCGGACTGCCTGCATGCCCTCGCTCTTGATAAGCGGTGTACCGGCCTCGATCCAGTCTGCCCCCCCGGCAAGCGACTCTTGTGCAATCTGCACTGCCCGGTGTAGTTCAAGAAGATCCAGTGCCACCTGGAGGGTAATCTTTCTCATGAATAATGATGGGTTGCGGAGGGGGCATAAGGATTGCGAGATGAAAACATTGCACCGATGAAGAGTATAGAAAGACCAATAGGTATTTCCGGAAAAACGAATCAGTTACTAATAAAACAAAAAAAGTGTTACGAGCTTCCCGCAGCCGAACTGCCGGAGCCCGCTTTCGTGATCCCCGTCACCTTGATCGTAAAGACCAGGTCCTGGCCCGCAAGCGCCGAGTTCGCATCCACGGCGACCCCCGCAGACGTCACGTGGACCAGGTACGACTGCCCGGTCGCCGAACTGCGGAACCCGAACGGCTCACCCGGGTAGAATGACGTATTCTCCGGGAACATGCTCCTTGGGACAATCTGCACCAGCGACGGATCGTACGGGCCGTACGCCTGGTCCGAGGGGATCGTCACCGTCTTTGTCTCGCCGATCTTCATCCCCTGCACCGCTGCATCGAATCCCTTGATCATCCGGCCCGAGCCCACCGTAAACGTGATCGGGGAGGAGTTCGTGTTCGTTTCAAAGACCGTCTTGTTCTCGAACATGCCCGTATAGACCACGCTCACCTTGTCGCCGGGCGCCGCAACCACGAACGGGTTATACAGCGAAATATAGGCCGTAACCCCGGCGATAACGATGATGATCACCGCGACAACGGAAACAATCTGGAGGGTGCGCTTCCTTGCCGCCGCCTTCTCCTGCACCTTCTCCTTGCCTTTGAGTTTTTCCGACTTCTTAATGCTGCTCGCATCTAGGGCGAGTACGGGCATCCCGGACGCCCGATCACGGTTCCCTGCCCCCTCAGTCACTTTCATCACCCGGTGACGCCACCCTACTTCCATGGACTCTTCCCGCATCCGCACCGCCCTCCTCTTTGTTCTCTGCATCGCCATCCCCCTTCTTGTGGGGGCCGCCGGCTCGTTCTTTACTGTCGGCAGCATCCCCGTCTGGTATGCCGGCCTGGTAAAACCCTTCTTTACCCCGCCCGCATGGATCTTTGCCCCGGCCTGGACCGTGCTCTACCTCCTCATGGGAGCCGCGCTCTTCCTTGTTTTGCGGGAAGGTCTCTCCCGCCCCGTTGTAACGCAGGGGGTCATCCTCTTTGCCGCCCAGCTTGCCCTCAACTTTGCCTGGTCGGTTGTCTTCTTTGGCATGCATGCCGTTGCCGCGGCGCTTGCGGTACTTCTTCTCCTCATTGCCCTCATCGCGGCGACCCTCGTGATCTTCCGGCGCGTCTCGGCCCCGGCCGCATGGCTGCTCGTCCCGTACCTTGCCTGGTGCTGCTTTGCCGCAACGTTAAATGCAGGCATCTGGCTCCTCAACTGACCGATCCCGGCCCCGGGAAAAACACCTTTTTTTATATCCGGGATACCGTGCCGCACGGACATTGCGGGTGGCAGGAAACGGACCACGCGCCGCAGGTTTTTGGAAACAGACTAACGAGGCAATGCCTGAAAAAAAAGAAGAATTTGGAAATTAACCTGTACCCTTAGAACCGGGGTTTCCGGTGCTTGGGCAGGCAGTCGCGGCAGTAGACCGGGCGGCCCTCGGTGGGCTTGAATGGCACTTCGCATTCCTTGCCGCAGTCGGAACAGGTAACCTTTGTCATTTCACGTGGGCCGAAGTCCCTGGGACCGCGACCACCAAAATTGGATGATCCATACATGATGTTCTCATACAGTGTAGAAACTGTGATAGAATGCATGATGTTCTAGTTTAATTACTTCTGGATCATCTCAATCGCAATAAACGGCCCGGCCGGGTAGGAACTGGTAAAAAAGAATACGGGGGTGGTCCGGGACCACCCGCCGGCGCGCAAAGCCTTTTTCTTTACGATCCGGGCTGGCGGGGCCGTTCTGCCCGGCAGAGCTGCCCGGTACTGTTGAGGCTGTACGATGCAAGGATCATCTCATCGCTCATACTCCGCTCGCCGATACCTATTCGGGTCAGCCGGTCGCGGATCAACCGGATCTTCTTTGCATTGTCGTACATAAGAGCAGGAGATACTCTGGCGTCCGACACCATGAAACAATGGTATGAAACAGCTGCCGGTCTTTTTAAAACGGGCAGGAACGGACAAAAAAAGAGGTTACAGGTACCGGTTCTTCCGCAGCCAGTCCACCTGGGGGGGAAGGTACCGGTAGATGATATCGCACTTGTCGTTCTGGAACGTCCACGGCACGATGATCAGGGTATCGCCCTCGCGGATCCAGACGCGCTTCTTGATCTTCCCCTTGATCCGGCCCATCCGGGTGACACCATCGAAACACCGCACCCTGATGTGGTTTGCCCCCATCATCAGGTCGGCCGAGCCGAACATCTCGTTATTCCACTTCTTGGGCAGCCTGACACGCACTACCGGTGTTCCGTCGGCGTTTACCGCGCCCGTCTCCTCAAAACCGTTGTCGGTCTTCTTTTTGGTATTATCGGTGATGAGAACAACTCCGCATATATAAACGACGTGGTAAATAATTAACATATCCATCAGGGCGAAGAACAGGGCCTTTTCGCGTCCCGTTTGGCGGCTCCTTACTGCCCCGCACATTTTTTCCGTACGGCTGCACAAAGGGTAGGTATGACAGTCATCGCCACACCCTGCCGCAGGGGAACCGCCGGCTCCGTGATCTCCGGCATCTTCGGGGGGTTCTGCGGCATCGCCGCGGCCCTTGCACTCGCCCTTCTCATGTTCCCGTCCGCACAGTACGTTACGCTCAGCAACTACCTCCAAATCCTCGTGGCGTTTGCTGGCGCCGCGGTCTTCTGCTGGTACTACCTCCGCCACGAAGCCGGATCGGGATTTCTCTGGGCTGCCGCGGCCTTTGCCCTCTGGGGGGCCGCAAACATTGCATGGTACGCCGCGGTCTTTTTTAAGATCGGGACATTCCCGTTCCCGGGCCCGATCGATCTCGGGTTCGTTGTCGCAATCCTCCTGCTCTCCTCGGCGTATAAACGGATCTATCCGCGAAAACAGGTAAACGGCCCGGCTCTTCTGGTCCTCCTTGTCCTTGTGCTCATAATCCCGCTTGCCATCCTTGCAACAGCGGGGGTTACCGATCAGTCCCTGATGATCCTGCTCTACTTCTTTGCCTGCGGCCTGCTCCTGATCACGGCCTTTAATTATTCGTTTACCGAACACCCGGCCGCGCTCGCAGGCACCATCCTCTTTGCCCTCGCCTTCATGGTCTATCCCCTCCGGGAGAGTTACCTGAGCGGGAATGCCCTGCTTGCCATTCTTGGCCCCTGCGTTGCCGCCGGCCTCTCGTTTGTGGTGATCGGGCTGCTGCCGGACGGGACCGTGAGCCAGGAAACCCCAAAAGAATCCTCCCAAATCCCGGAATAACTCCTCTTTTTCCCCGGTACCGCCGACTCAGAACAGGGTCTGCTGGCCGGCGTCCTGCTTCCAGAGCCCCGAGAGGCGCAGGCCGAGGCGCCGGATCGGTTTCCCGTCCCAGAGCTCGCGGAGAAGTTCCCCGGCAGAGGAACGGATGGCAGCTTCGTCATTGCGGTTATGCAGGAGCGACTTTGCCTTTGTTTTCGAGACAAAGCCGGTATACCTGACGCGGACCGTGACGGTCTTAAAATAGAGCCCTTCTTCGGCAAGCGAGCGGGCCACTTCGGTTACAAGCAGCTCCATGGTTGCGGCAATCTCGGCGGGATCGTCGGTGTCGCGCGCAAAGGTGGTCTCCTTCGAGATGGATTTGACCTCGTCGCGCTCCACCACCTCGCTCTCATCCTGCCCGAGCGCGGCTTCCCGGAGCAGGCCGGCGGATCTCCCGAACGCGCCGATAAGACGCTGGATGTCGCAGGTGGCGAGCTCCCCGATGGTGGTGATCTCGAGGGCTTCGAGCTGCGCCCCGGTCTTTCCGCCCACGCCCGGGATCTTCCGGACGGAAAGCGGGGCAAGGAAGGCCGGGACTTCCTCCGGAGTCACTACGGTAAGGCCGTCGGGTTTTTTGTAGTCCGAGGCAATCTTTGCGACAATTTTTGAGGGAGCGACCCCGAACGAGCAGGTGATCCCGACCCGTTCGCGGATCTCCTGCTTTAACCGCACCGCAAGGTCGCGGGCCGCAGGAAAACTCCCGGCATGGCCCGCGTCGAGGAATGCCTCGTCGATGCTCACCTGCTGGACCCGGCAGCCGGTGCTCTTGAAGATCCCCATGATCTCCGCTGATACCGCCGCGTACTTTGCCATGTCGGGCCGGAGGTAGACGGCATCCGGGCAGAGCCGGTATGCCTGCCCGATCGGCATCGCGGATTTTACGCCGAACGCCCGGGCCTCGTACGAGCAGGTCGAGACCACGCCCCGCCCGGCTCCCCCGGCCGGATCGGCGCCGACGATCACCGGTTTTCCCGCAGTCTCCGGCCGGTCGTGCATCTCGACTGCCGCATAGAAGCAGTCCATGTCCGCGTGCAGGATGATCCGCTGCCCCGTGATTCCGGCCGATCCGCTCATATTATCCCCCGATGACCTGTGTGCCTACGTTACCGTTCAGGCAGTCCCCGCAATGTCAGGGGCCGGCCCTTCTGTATCTTTCCGGGCCGCCTGCCCGGCAAAATCACTGAGCGTGCACTGGCGCTGGCGGAGGCTCTCTTGTAAGAGCGTGGTCTCGGTGATAAAGCGCTGGACCGGCAGGGTGAAACGCCCGCCGACATAGGAAAGGGCCGACTTGAGGTCCTCGAACTCGGACGGCCGTTCCCGCATCGCGCTCCGGACATTCTCCCGGACATTGAAGACCCCCATCGGGACATAGCCGGGCAGGGCCTCCCTAAGGATGATCGCCCCGGCCTGCCGCTGTTCCCGCGCAAGCTCTTCGAGCACCGCCATCTTGCAGGAGTAATAGCAGCCCCCGAGCGGGGAGTACCCGACCTTCCGCTTGAAACCCTCGTAATCGGAGAAGACGTACTCCTCGTTCCCGAGCACATGCAGGAATGCCTCGGTCCACTCGTACTGCCACGCGGTCGGGAGAAGGATCACGGCGTACCGGTTGTGCAGGCTCGCGTACTCGTACAGGCGCACGGTATCGATCACCGGGCACTGCTTCACGCTTTTTAGGAGGTTGTCGCCGATCATCGTGTCGCAGGCGGTAATCGACCAGCGGGTGGGAACAAGGTGCCGGTTTCCGCCTCTGCCCATGGTCCCGGCCGAGAACGCCTTCTGGATCGTGGAGAACGCCGTCCCCTGCCGGTGGAGGCCGAGGACCGCTTCCTTTGAGAGGAGATCGGTGTCGTAGTAGACCTTTTCAAGGGTCTGGTCCCAGCGCTGGGCTGTGATATCGAAGCGTTCGAGCGGGGCGCTCGGGCCAAAGGGCGTGTGTTCCTCGGAGAACGAGAGCCCCGAAGGTGCGGTCTCAAACGAAGCCTCGCTCTCGATCGAGTTTTCGGAAAGGACAATCTCCTGGAGTTTCTCCACGAACCGGTTTTCGATATCAAACGCATTGGTGAGCCTCTTCCCCCGCACCAGGTTCATCCGGTACCCGATGATCTCTTCCTGCGGGTGGTTGCCGGATATCCAGTCCTCGGGCCGGTCCATGATGCCCGTGTCGCCGTGGACGGGCGCGATCATCGGCCCGGCATAGATGTCGGGATAGTTGTAGCTCCCGATAAAAACAGAAGGCGGGGTACTGCCGGCCATCTCTTTACCCACCTCCACCGACTTCATCTGCATGGTGGCGGCGGTGAGCTGTTTTAGGTATGCCCCTTTCCCGAGGATCATGGTTTAACGTAGAGATCCGTACCGGGATATTAAAGCCCTTGGGGGCGCGGAACGAAAGTGAAGGCCCGGCTCGTCAGGCAAGCCGGGTCCGGGCGATCCCCGCCTGGGGGTAGTTCCCGTAATAGGTGATGACATCGGTGACGGTGCGGTTGACCGTGCAGGCCCGGGTCGTCTCGGTGCCGGAGGAGAAGTCCATCCACTGCATGCCCGGGGTTAATGCGATTGACTTGTTGTTGTACGTGAGATACATTGTCCCGTCTTTTGTGAACCCGTCGACGGTCAGGTTCCCGTTTTTGTAGGGGAGGGCGTATACCCCCGAGAGTTCCCCGTATCCCCCGCGGCCGTATGCGCCGGTAAGCGTCGTGCTCTCCCCGTACACGACAAGGAGGGATTCGTTGATCTCGAACGGCACGATCCCGGCGAGCGTTTTAGAGTCCGCATCGAAGATATAGGGCGAGACATTGATGGCAGGCGCGGGGCAGGTCCCGCTCACGAGCGTCCCGGTGTAGATAACCTGGTGGTCGAGGAATGCGTACTGGCCGGACGACGGGAGTCCCTCCGGACGCTGCGAAAGACCGGTGCAGCCGGCAAGGGCGACGAGCAGCATGAGAACGATAACGGCACCGCAGGCTGCGGTTCCCCGGGGGGCGTTCATGGGTACTTATTGCAGGGGCCCGCTACATCTCTTTTGCGAGGGAATGAACGCCCGGTCTTTTTCGTGTCCCGTGACCAACAAAAACCCTGAACCATGATCGTTACCCCCCTTACCGCAGCGGTCGTACTCTATATCGTCGCAAACCTGTGCGTGTTTGTCCTCTACGGCGCCGACAAGCACCGGGCCCGGGCCGGCGACTGGCGGATCCCCGAGCGCATCCTTTTACTTGCCGCACTTGTCGGCCCGTTTGGCGCATGGGCCGGGATGCGGGTATTCCGGCACAAGACCAAGAAAATCCTCTTCTACCTTGTCCCGGTCATCCTTGTCCTGCACATCGCCGGGATCCTGTACCTGGGGTGGCTGCTGTACCAGGGACACGGGCTCCCTCTCCCGTAACCAGGGGCAATCCCGCCATGTTAATATCGGCCCTGTACCAACAGATCTCTGATGCGAACCAACAGGCACCAGTATTTCCTCGACCTTGCGCAAAGGTGCGCCAACCAGGGCACCTGCCTCCGGCGCAACTTCGGGGCCATCATTGTCGACGAATACAATACCATTGTCTCGACGGGATACACCGGGGCGCCCCGGAAGCAGATGGACTGCACCGAGCTCAACCGCTGCTGGAGAAAAGACCACAACATCCCGTCCGGCTCCAACTACGAGCGGTGCCGGAGCGTTCACGCCGAGATGAACGCGATGCTCCAGGCGGGAAAACTCGCCCGGGGCTGCACGCTCTACCTTGCGGGCTTCGATGTCGCCACGGGCGAGCTCACCCAGATCTGGCCGTGCTTTTTGTGCTCGAAGATGATCGTGAACAGCGGGATCACCCGGGTTGTCATGCGGACCACTCCTGCGGACTACAAGGAGATGGACCCGATGGTGCTCTACCAGATGCGCAGCCGCGAGTCGCTCGGGGACGAACCGCCCCGGTAAATCCCTGATGGCCGGCAGCGGGCCGGATCGGTGGCGCGGGAGGGAAGACCGCACCCGGCCGTCCCGATCGTTTTTTTGGTTTTCCACAACAGCTATGCCCGTTTCCCGCCCATATTTCCCTTAATACCATGTCTCCTGAAGCGATCCCGGCGATCCTTGTCCACGGCTGGAAGAGCCATCCCGGCATCTGGAACCGGCTCGTGCCCCGGTTACAGGATGAGGGGATCCCCTTCTGGAGCTTCGATTATACCCCTCTTAACGGGGCGTCCATGGAAGTTATTGCCGCAGCGCTCGGGGACTATATTTCCGCACAGCGCAGGGAGAAGGGATACGACGGTCCGATCGATATCGTCTGCCATTCCATTGGTTCGTGCGTTACCCGGTACCTGCTCGAAGTCATGGACGGGTCTGCCCGGCGCGAAAGGGTGCGCCGGCTCATTGCAATCGGCCCGCCCAACAATGGTTCAGCCCTCGCAGAGCTCTTCTGCGATCCGGTGATCGGCCCGGGGATCACCCGGCGTCTTGCGGGTACGTTTGTCCCGGAACACTTCGATCCTGCGGCCGACGTGATCGTCCAGGCCTGCCGGCCAAAGAGCCGGACCATGCAGGCCCTGCGGAATGCCGGTATGCGGCCCGATATCGGATATCATCTCATCTGTGCGGAAAATTCGGCCCGGGATCCGGCGTTCTTCCCCGCCCTTGAGGGGAAGACCTGCGAACTGCTGCCGGACGGGAGCTGGCAGATGACGTACGCCGGCGACGGGATCGTTCCCTTAAGCGACTCGGCCCTCCCGGGTGCGTCCCTGCTGGTCCTCCCCTCCGACCCGGCAGCAGCGGCGGCCGGGGCCAGGCAGTACTGCCACATCCTCCTCCCCCGTGCACCGGAGACGATAGCCGGCGTGATCGGGTATCTTGCGGCACGGTAAGGTGCGGTTCAGGACACCCGGGGCTGCTCTGCTTTTTTTATCTCGTTATAGAGGGAGACCACCGAGATGCTGATCAGGTTGAGCGTTGTTGCGGCGTACCAGAGGTACGCCTCCGGCGTCGTGAGCGTTGCAATCCAGCCCGACCAGAGCATCAGGCTGATGATGGTAAACGAGATGAGGGTGTCCACGGCAAGAAAGACCGCCGGCCGGTGGAAGATCCGGCCCAGCTCGGCAAGGGAGCAGAACTCGATACCGGCCACGCGGCGGTCAAGGTCGGTAAGGGAGCGCCAGATATTCATGAGGAGATCCACGACCGCCCAGAGAATGACCGCCCAGCCAAAGATCGTGAGCGGGAGCGCGGCCGCAGCCATCCCGGCCCGGAGGGCGGCAAGGCCAAAGAGGCCCTTGAAGATGCAGAAGGGGATGCCGATAGTAAGGGAGAGGAAGAACGGCCGGGTAAAGAACCGCTGGATCCGGTCGGTCAGCCCTGCACCGGGATCTGTGCAGGTGTTTGGTTCGGCTGTCAGGGCTGCGGCCTCCACGTTTTTTTAAAAAAGGTCAGCGCCGGCTGAAGATCGCAATGGCACAACCCGCTGCCGCAATACCGAGCAGCCCGTCAAGCGGGACGCGGGGGGTCGCCATCGTTGACGGTACCGCGGTAGTCTCCGGGACAGTGGTTGCCGGGATTTGTATCGTTACGGTCTCTTCCGGGGTCGCGACAGTCGTGACCGTGGTCACCGGGCGGGTCGGCCGGGTCTCGGCCGCTATCGAGATCGATCCCTTGTTCACCTTCGTATCCCCGCGTTCCACAAAGAGCGTATCGTTGTTGACCGAGGTCGGGTTCTCGACCCGGACGGAATAGGACTGCGTTGCGGTATTGTAGGACGTGGCAAAGGCTACCACCGCTTTTCCCGAATTGTCGGTGGTGACAAGGGCATAGTAACTGGTATTGGGCAGGAGGGACGAGGTGGGCGCAACATCGTCGAGGATCGTCCGCCCGCCGCCATTGTAGTATTTGTACGAGCCGATCGTATACGGCCCGCCGGCCGGATCCTGCTGCACGTTATACTGGCTGGCAACCACGACCGGGGGCTCGTCTCCCGCCTCGCCGCTGAGCGACCAGGTCTTTGTCAGCCAGACATAGTAGGGGGTGTTGAGCCGGCCGGTGATCTCGATGGTGAACTGGTGCCCCCGGGTGATCGTTCCCCCGATATCGGAGGTGGCATAGATCGCCGCCACCGGTACGGCAAGGAGGCAGATGCAGACAGCGGTCAGAAGCAGTAACACAGGACGGGGCAGCTTTTTGAAGATCATCGTCTCTCCCGGGGTTTTTCTCTTTTACGATGAAATTGATCCTCTGCAGGATAAAGGTATGCGTTTTTGTCTCCTTCCCTGCCGGATCCCAAACGATGTACTATAAACGTTACACCGGGTAATGCAGATTTATGTACGCGATCGAAGCCTCCCACCTGTCCAAACGTTTCCGGGACATTGCCGCGCTCAACGACGTGAGTTTTACCGTAAACGAGGGGGAAACGTTCGGGTACCTGGGCCCGAACGGCGCCGGGAAGACCACGACGATCCGGATCCTGACCGGGATCTCGCCGCCCACCGGGGGATCGGCTTCGATCTTCGGCCACGATATCGTGAACGACACCATTGCCGCACGCCAGTCCATGGGGGTTGTCTCCGAGACCTCGAACGTGTACGACGATCTCACGGCATGGCAGAACATGATGTTTGCCGCCGAGCTCTACAATATCGACCCCGCAACCCGGAAAAAGAAGGCAGAAGAACTCCTCTCCACCTTCGGGCTGTACGGGCGCCGGGACCGCAAGGCGCACGGGTTCTCCAAGGGGATGAAGCGCAGGCTGACGCTTGCCATGGGCCTGGTGAGCGGCCCGCGCCTGCTCTTTTTGGATGAGCCGACCTCCGGCCTCGATGTGGAGAGCAACATGATCATCCGGGGGGTCATCACCGATCTCGTGCGGGACGGGGTGACGGTCTTTTTAACGACCCATAACATCGAGGAGGCAAACCTGATGTGCGACCGGGTGGCGATCATCAACCGGGGCACGATTGCAGCGATCGATGCTCCCGAACGGCTCAAAAAGACGATCCAGAGTGTCCAGTCCATCGAGGTCGCCTTTGACCGGGCGGATGCCGGAACGCCGGACACGCTGGGCCGGATTCCCACGGTCAGCAGTGTGATCAAGGAGGGAGACAAGTTCCGGATCTATACAAGCGACCCGTCCACGGTCATCGAGGCGGTGATGGACTATGCCCGCAGCCGGAAGCTCCGGGTGGTGAGCATTACCACGCTCGGCCCCACCCTCGAAGATGTCTTCATCAGGATCACCGGGCTCAAAACAACAGGAGGTACGGTCCATGCCATCGACTGAAAACCACGAACCCGCGCACTCCCGGATCGCCCGGGAGCTTTCCGCGGCATGGGCGATCGCAACAAAAGACATGAGGATCTACTACCTCAAGCCAAACATCATCGTCTCGGGCATCCTCTTCCCGCTCTTTATGTTCCTTGCTTTTGCCATCGGGAAGAACGCCCCGGCGGTTACCCTGATCCCGGGACTCATCGCTATCACGCTCCTCTTCTCGGCATCCTCGATAGAACCTGTTTCCATTCCCATAGAACGGCGGGTAAAGACCTTCGACCGGCTCCTTGCCGCTCCCATCTCCTTCCATACGCTGGTGATCGGGGAGAGCATGAGCGGGTTTCTGTACAGCCTCGGGATCGCCTGCATCCCGCTCGCTATCGGACTGGTGGTATTCAGGATGACGGTGCTCAACGCAGCGATCCTTGCCGCGGCGATGATCCTGACGGCGTTCTGCTTTGCAACGCTCGGGACGCTCTTTGCCGCCTACCCCACCGAGAACGTGGGGGAGGTGATGTCGATGCTCAACCTCGTGCGCCTGCCGCTTATCTTCATCTCGGGCGTGTTCATCCCGCTCACTGCCATGCCGGCGATCGGGCAGGAGATTGCGCTCCTCTCTCCCTTAACCTACGGGAACGATCTGATCCAGTATGCGGTTACGGGAGTAACGCAGTTCTCCGTTGCCGCCGATATCGCTGCGCTCGCCGTCTTTATCCTCGTCTTCCAGTATGCAGCAAACGGGCTGTATAAAAAATTCAACGAGTGAGAAGTGGTATTCTCATCGATCTCCCGCCCGGACCGGGGAGGAAAACCAGCTTTTTTTCCAGACGAAAAATCGGGGAAGATTATCCCTTCCGCTGAAGGGGGTGAATAATCAGCCGCTTATACATACGGCAGGTGCTGAACGACTGTCTGAAGGATTGCAATTACCAGATTAAGGAGCCAGGTCCAATCGAACATTCCGTCACCTCCTTTTTGTAGGTATAGCCAACAGTGACACGCATTCATATATAATATTTTCTATTTTGATCGGAACGAAATTCACAGGATTTTCACGATTTGAACTATTAAATGAATAAAATATAGGCTCGATAATGAAAACCAAATAGTCAGGGCGTATGCCCCATACAAGGTACAGGGATCCGGCGGGAAAAAAGAAGAGATAAAAGGGGAGCGGGTCACATCTTGGACTGGTCGAACGTTATATTTGCCCCGGCGGGAACCTTCGCCCGCTTTCCCTTGGCATCCGGGAAAAACTTACGGCTCTTCTCTTTTCTGGACTTCGGGTCGTCCTCACCGTCATGCTCCTTTTTTACTTCTTCTGCATGGACCCCGAGGAAACAGTCGACCGGGTTCTTGCCCCCCTGGCAGAGGTTGTTCTTCTTGTCCTCGCATTCGCTGCATTCCGGGACATGGGAGGGGAGGAGGCCGGGGAAATGGATCTTCCAGAGATCGGCATCGATCTTTCCCTCGTCAAGGAATTTCTTGATGTGCCGTGGAGTATATTTCATGAGTCGTACTTATTGATCCACCGGTATTTTATCAGTATCCCTCACGAATCCGGGATCCCCGTTCCAGGGTAGTGAGCAGGGGTTTCAGGATCGCCGGCCGCATCAGATCCCTTTCCCAGTAAGGGTAAAGACCGAGAAGTTTGCTTCCGCCTGGGCAAGGTCGCGGGCGCTCTTCTCGATCACCGGCTGGAACTTGGCGCGGTTCCGGAGGATCTTCTGCTGGACGGCATGCAGGTTCTCAATTCCCATCAGGAATTCGCGCTCAACCGGGCGGATCCGTGGCTGGAAGGTATGGATCAGGTTCTGGATATCGGAGGGCGACACGCCTTTTTTATCGTCGTAGACAAACAGCCGTTCCTGGCCGGCCCTCCAGGCCGCCAGTTCGTTTGCAATCGCGGCATCGAAGCCCGGGATACTCATGATCGTATGCATATCGATATCCGCCGCGGTCTCGATCCCGAATGACCGGAGCGCTGCCTTGCGGTTATCGCCGAGCCGGGGCGAGGTACAGTTCTCGATATAGCAGTTTTCAAGGAATTTTTTCTGCTGGCGCTCTTTGGTGGTGTGCTGGAGTTCTACGAGCGCGTTCTGGTAATCCCGCTCTATTGCCTCGTACTTTGCCCGGAGGGCATTGAGCGCAGTGACCTGAACAGTAAACCCGGCATCGCCGGCCTCCGCGATCCATTTCTTCTCCCAGAGTTTCCAGCTGTATTTCGCGTCCTCGAACGCCTTTTTCCGCCGTTTCTTTTCAGCCGTATCCTTCCCCGGGAGGAAAAGGATCAGTACACCGGCAAGAGCAGGGACAATACTTGCGAGAATCCTGAGTATATCCCCCTCCGACCAGAGAAGCAGGAGGAGAGCGCTTACTGCAGCAAAGACAATCGCAAGTACCTGGCCGAATTTACGGAGCCCGGCCATACGGGCAATCGCCGGGGAGAGCGGGGCGGGCGCGCAGCGGTAATTCTTTGGGGAGATCACCGGGATGGGGCCTGGCGGTTTAACCGCAGGGACTTTCTGCCACTCGGTCCCGACATCGATCCGCGAGATGGAGTCCGAACTCAAGAAGAGCAGGATCCCGGTGCTGTTTTCCAGGGCGCACCACGGGCAGGAGGCAAGGCCGGAGTAATAGGCATGCATCGACTCCGCATTGCATTTCTTCAGCCGCTTTTCGAGCGCATCCAGAACATTCCACCAGTCGTTTGCGGTCGGGCGGCCCCATGACTGGAGCGACGATTCCGTAAAGGCCTGCTCAAAGAGGGTTGCTACTTCGCCCGGGACAATGGAGAGCCCCACGGCATTCGGGGGCGGGGACATGGCCTTGAGGGCCGCGCTCCTCCCAAAGGCGAACCGGTACTCTGCGATCGCCCGCTCGATCGGCATATCGTCCTTGCCCTTGTATACTCCCGAGAAGGGGTGCCTCCCCATAAACAGGAGGAGGAAGATCAGGATCGCAAGCCCGAAGTTGTCGTGGTTCTGCGTGCGCAGCATCTTGAAGTCCTTGGACTTCTGGAGTTCGGGAGGGGTGAACTGGGGGACGCCGACTTCGCAGTGGTAGACTTTGTCGCGGGTCTGTACCTGGAAGGAGTCGCAGTCGATCAGGCGCACGCAGGCCTTTTTCGTGACAAGAATATTCCCCTCGTTGACGTCTCCCACCACGTACCCGTACTTGTGGATGATATAGAACGCAGCAGCGAGGTTCTTTGCGGTGCGGACAAGGAACTTCCAGTCAGCGTTCGGGAACGCCTCTTTCCGGTGGGAGGGGCCGTATACCTTGTGGATCGGTTCGCACTCGGTGATCCGCGGCATTACAAACCCGCACACATGCCCGTTCTTCCCGGCATGGATAAGGTCGAGCGGCCATGCGGAGAACTCCTTGAGGTCGTCATTGCAGCCGCTTACCATCAGCCGGAGCTTTTCCTGCCGTTCCCCGGTAAGGGGCTTGTGGTAGATCTTTGCAAGGACATCCATCCGGTGGGGCGCGATCTCGAACACGTCGCCCTCTCCTCCGCTCCCGATCTTTTTCCCGAGGACCACCGGGTTACCCCGGCTGTCGAAGAGGTTGTGGGGAGTTATCTGGCTCATGATACGTCAGGCCGGGGAGGGATTTACCGCAAGGACGAGGGTCTTGTCGTCGTCGCTGCGTGCATTCACGTCATCGCTTGAAAGGAGGGCCCGAAGGTGCCCGGAGAGATCGACAAACCCGTTCTCGGGATTTTTCCTGAGCGCGGCAAAGAGCGGCTTAAAAAAACCCTCGTGGACGGTCCGTGTCGAGAACGAGAGCACGAGGTTCTGAAGACCGTCGGTAAAGAGGGCTATTTCCGCAGGGCAGGTTGTGCCGTATTCCGTCCTGATGTGCCCGGCAAATGCATCGTCCGTAATAAAGAACGTCGTGTTCGCGTACTCTCCCTGTTCCGGCCAGAAGACCGTGCGGTACCCGGTGCCGTCGCCCATGACAATGCACCCGTCGCCCACCTGGAAACAGAGCAGGTAGCCTTCGGTCGCCACAACCCCGATAAGGGTGCAGGCATATTCCCGGAGGGGCAGGCCGTCGGATACCGCCCGGCGGGCAATCGCGTCCCTGCAGGAAGTAATCCATACCGCTACGGTGCCGGTCTCCGGATCCCGCGGGAGGTTCTCCCCCCCGCGTATGGCATCGAGAATGCGGGCATACAGGGTCTCGCATGCAATCTCGGCGCCGGTCCCTCCGCGGGAAGTACTGCCGGCACCGTCAGCGGCAAGGCCGACAAAATAATCCCGGTCGGAGAACCGGAGTGCGCCCGCCCGGCAGTAGTCCTGGCCCGGCTCGTTCCGGGCAGAATGGGAGCTGCCGGTGACCGAGAGCGAGAGGTGTTTCCAGCTCATATCTCGCTCCACCCGGATGGTGGAGAGAGCAGGATCCGGTCGCCCGGGTTGCTCCGTGATGCGGACTTCATCGAGTTCGAGAGCCACTGGAAGAATTCACGGAATTTTAAGCCCTGGAGCTTGAGCGGCTGCCGGACGGAGATCTGCCCGAGAACCGACATGTCGGCGTTCTGGACACCGACTGCAAAGAAGGCAAAGGATTTCGAGCTCTCGCCTTCCCTTACCATCGCTGCCGCCCGCTGCCATTCATCGGTAGGTGAGCCATCGGTGATCAAAAAGATCCAGGGCCGGTAAAACGAGATCCCATTTGCCCGGTACTCTTCTTTACGCTTCCTGATGAGATCGATGCCGGTGAGGATCGCTTCCCCAAGGGGCGTGTCTCCTTCAGCTTCGAGCGTCGGGTCCAAAAAAAAGTCGGCGGTATTGAATTCGGAGATCACCCGGACCGGGCCAAAGGAGAGCAGGGCTACTTCGACCCGTTTTACCGCGAGCGAATCTCCCTGGAGCTCTTCATAGAACGCCCGCAGGCCTGAATTGAGCTCTGCTATGGGTTTTCCTGCCATGGAACCGGATGTGTCCAGCAGCAGGAGGCAGGGACACCGTGGCTCCGGGTTTTCCGCAAACGTGACCGGTCCCAGCGGCTGCTGGTCGTAGACTAATTCGTTGCTCATCAGGCTGCTCCCGTTTTTTCGCGTATGGATACTATCAGCACTATATCTTTGTTCGATTTCTTTTAAGGTCATTTTGCCCCATTTGCCTTTCAGGATAGCTACGGGAATTTTTGCGGTCAAATAAACCCATAAATAATTCCGGACTGTATCCTTTACCCGGTACAAGGAGCGAATACACAATGCAGTTAACCTTTATGGGCGCGGGAATTGTCCTGTGCATTGCAGTTCTGGTTATCGCCGGCTGTGTTGGATCCGGCCCAACGGGTGCAGGAACCCCCACTCCGGGTCCGACGGGTACGCCGGTCATGGAAGGCCATATTGTTGCAGACGAAGGCCAGAACGGGGCAACGGTCTACGTGAACAAGAGCGCGGAGATCACGCTGAAGCTAAACGAAAACCCCACCACGGGCTACCAGTGGAACCTGACCGTCAGCCCGGGCCTCACCCTGACAAACGATACCTATGTCCGATCTGACACCTCGGGAAAACTGATGGGCGCCGGGGGGACCCGGATCTGGGACCTGACTGCTTCGGGGACCGGTACGCAGACGATCCATGCCGTGTACATGAGATCCTGGGAACCACTGACCGGCAACGAGACCGCATTCGACATGACGGTTATCGTGCAGTAACAGGCACCAAAAAATTTCCGGGATACCGTATCATGCAGGGGATGCCCTCCGGCATTTCCTCATGATTTTTTCTCCCATAAGCTACTCCAGATAAAACTTTTTTTTAGTTCCCGGGGGAAAACGAGGAACTCACCGCTTCCTGCGAAGGCCCAAAAGAACAAATCCTCCCCAGCCCCCGGCAAGGGCCGCTACCGCGCCAAACCCGGGGGACTGGGTTTTTGTTGACGCAGGAGATATTTTTGCATTCTCCTTTTCCAGCCATTCTTCCTCTGAACTTTCCGTTGTTTTGGCAACAGAGGAGTACGTATACGCAGGGGCTGCGGTAGTAACCGGCGCCGCGGTCTCCTGTGCTGCGGCAACGGTAATGTACCCTTCCGTTGTCGTGGTATTGCTGCCCGCCGCATTTGTTGCGGTCAGCGAGACCGTATACGATCCTGCGGTCGTGTAGACATGCGAGGGGCTCTGATCGGTACCTGACTCCCCGTCCCCGAAACTCCAGCTCCACGAGGTCGGGGTGTTGGTTGAGGCATCGGTAAACTGTACCGTAAGGGGCGCAGATCCTGACAGGATATCCGCAGAGAACGCTGCCACCGGTGAGGTAACGGTGGAGGTCACGGAGATCAGGCTGGTTTTTGTGCAGATATTACTCCCTGCAGCGTTTGTGGCCGTAAGCGAGATGGTATAGGTTCCCGGTGTGGAATAGGTAAACGAGGGGTTCTGAGTGTTACTGGTATTCCCATCCCCGAAATCCCAGCTCCACGAAGTGGGTGAATTCGTTGAGGTATCCGTGAACTGCACGGTAAGTGGGGCAACACCGGAACTGACATCATAAGAAAACCCGGCAACCGGAACCGCCGGGGAGACTGTGATCGTCTGTGTTGCCGGGTTCGTGCTACTGCCCCCGGTATTACTTACGGTCAGGGAAGCGGAATAGGTACCTGCCGTGGCATAGGTAAACGAAGGGTTCTGTGAGGTACTGGTGTTCCCGTCCCCGAAATTCCAGTTCCATGAAGTTGGCGAACCGGACGAGGCATCCGTGAACTGTACGGTAAGCGGGGCCGTGCCGGAGGTGGTGGAGGCAGAAAATGCTGCAACCGGGAGGGAAACGGTTGTTGCAGCAACGGCAGTTGTCTGGGTTGTCACGGGCGTCGTTGTTGCAACGGTTGCCGTTACGGTGGTGACCGTTGTCGAAACAAGGGTGGATGTAGTAGCGGCGGGCACGGTTGTCGTTACCGTTGTATTGTCATCTGCTGCTGCCGGTATGACAATTCCTGCTGTAAATATGAGGAGAAGACACCAGGTACAGAGGAGTACCCGGGGCACCAGTACATGAATTTTGGACGGGGAAACCGGGGTTGTGCGAATCTGATCGGTCATACAGGTAACTCCCGGCAGGGATACTTCCGGTGCCCTGCGGCAAGTAGTTTTAACAGTGGATATAGTTACTTAAACAAGCTATTTTGTAATTTATAGCTTACATTTTGTACTATTTACATTCTTTTACCGGGTACAAAAAGCGGTGGACCAATGCGATGACCGGATCGGCGAGAACATGCGGTGCTGCCGGAATAGTGCAGGAAGAGCAGGCAGGCATACCGGACGGTTGCCTGCCGGAAACGGGCGATATTTATTAATGATTAATATTTAAACAGGGGATATTCCCCTTTTAAAGAACCATAACCCCCTTTTTATACCCCTTTGTTTCCACTGGAATTTTCACCCTATTTGGCCTGTTTCTGCATACCTGCTTTTAAACGCGTCAGATAAAAAATCGTTTTTTTGGCGGGTTTGTCTCCTTTTTCTTACCGGGGGCTCATGATCCCGACAAAACTACAAGCATACAATTAATTATATAAAAGTTTGCAGTTCGGCATTTGTCCGGGGAAATCTTCAGGAGACGCGAAAGCAGGGTTCCCGGTTACCGGCAGCATACAAACCTTAACAAAAGTACCCGTTCAATGATCCCTTACCGGAGAACAGAGGGGCATGAAATACCCGTTCCTTATCTCGATTCCCCACGGCGGTGTCGATGTACCGGCAGAGGTCCGCTCGCGGATGGCACTCACGGACTGCGAACTCCTGTGGTACAGCGATCCTGCGACCCGGACGCTTTTTGATTTCGGACCGTCGGTAGAGGCCCTGATCGATACGCCGGTCTCGCGGATGGTTGTCGATCTGAACCGCCCGCCCCTGCCACTCCCGTTAAAGGATCCTGACGGGATCATCAAGACGCGTACCATCGATGGCAGGCAGGTCTATATCCCCGGTAAAATCCCGGACCTTGCCCTCATCCACCGGTGGATGGTCCAGTGGTATTTCCCCTACCACCAGCGCGTCGATGAACTGATCGATGCTCATCCTGTCCGTATTGCGTTCGACTGCCATTCCATGCTCCCACAGGGTTCGCAGGAGCAGAGCGATGCCGGAAAAGAGCGCCCCCTGATCTGCCTTGGCAACTATGGCGACACCCGGGGGAAGGCCCGGCCGGGAAGTATTACCACCTGCCCGGAGGACTGGATCGGGAGCCTTGCAAAAGAGTTCAGATCTGAATTTCCCGGCGCGGGGAATGTGGCCCTCAACACACCGTTCTCGGGGGGCTTTATCTCAAACGCCCATTACTGGAGGAAAGGTATTCCCTGGATCCAGATCGAAATCAACCGGTCGCTCTACGAAGATCCTTCCACGGGGGGCAAACCGGGTGCAGGGAACGAACGCATACCGGCCCTCCGCGAAAGGATCTGGCAGGTCCTGGTCAGGTTCTGGGAGGATCTGCCCGCAGATTGCCGGAAAAGCCCCGGGGATCGTTAAAAACGGTGACCCTTTAACCACGTATCCCCAAGGGTACGGGAGTGAGACCACAATGACTGTACCGGATATGGAAAAAGTGGATGCCGGCAATTTCCCGGAATTTCTGTCCCTTATTCGGAGCCTTGCCGAGTTCGAGCACCTGGTACCCCCGGATACTGCGGCAGAAGAGCGTCTCAGGGCCGATGCACTCGGGGAAACGCCCCGGTACGAGGCCTACCTGGCAAAAATCGGTACAACCCCGGCGGGGTATGTTACCTTTTATTTTACGTACTCCACATTCCTTGCCCGGCCCACGCTCTATCTCGAAGATATATTTGTGCCCGGACAGTACCGCGGGCAGGGCATCGGCCGGCATATGCTGGGATTCTGCCGGAAGATTGCACGGGATCGGGGCTGTGGCCGGATGGAATGGATGGTCCTTGACTGGAACGAACCGGCGATACGGTTTTACACAAAGAGCGGGGCAAAACGGCTGGGCTGGTATGTATACCGCCTTGACCGCGAGGATCTGTAAGTCCCTGTGCCGGGCCGCCAGGTACAGGGGATGTTTTCACCTCGCCCGGTTTTCCTTCAGTGACGGGCACGGAGAGCCGGCACCATAATTTATCCCTTCAACGCACCATATCCAATCAGTATGATCCGTGAAACGCCGCGGAATTTCCTGGACATTCTCCGGTCCTATGTTCCCGATCCCTCCCACCCGGCCGGGACCCTGCGGGAGGAGTTCGCGGATTTTTTCACCGAGTTCCAGAGCGAGGCACGCCCGTCCGTGGAACCGGTCCTCATTCGCGGGGATCTCCGCGGCGTATGGTGCAAGGTACCGGAATCGCGGCCGGACCGGACGCTTCTCTTCTTCCACGGGGGGGATTTCACGGTCGGATCCACAGCGGATCACCTGGGGTTCTGCTCCGAACTGGCACGGGCAGGGCAGTCCCGGCTCTTCTCGGTCGATTACCGGCTTGCCCCGGAGCAGGTCTTCCCGGCACAGGCAGACGACGCCCTTGCAGCGTACCGGTATCTTCTCAAACAGGGTGTCCTGCCCCACCGGATTATCCCGGTCGGCATATCGGCCGGAGCAACCCTTGTCCTTGACCTCCTGCTCATGCTCCGCGACCAGCACCTGCCCCTGCCACCGGCGGCAGTCTGCATGTCCCCCGTTGTCGATTTAAAATTTGGCGGGGAATCGATCACCGCCAGCCAGGATACGGACTGGATGACACCGGGCCGGCTTGCGGCACTCCGGACCGCCTACCTTGGCGGCAGGGAGCCGGATGACCCGCTCGCCTCGCCCATAAACGCACAGCTCTCCGGACTGCCCCCGGTGTACCTCCAGACCGGGACCGGCGAACTTCTCTACGACGACATCTCTGCCTTTGCAAGGAAGATGAAATGGGCGGGGGTGCCGGTCAGGTTCGAGATCTGGGAAGGGATGTTCCATTACTGGCAGATCTTCGGCCGCCAGATCCCCGAGGCAGGCGGTGCGGTCTCCCATATCGGGGCGTTTGTCAGGGACATATTCGACCGGTAAGACCGGCTCACGGTCGGATCAGCAGCAGGACGCGGGAACGGTCCGCTTGAGGGGTCCGCCGGTGCGCGATAAACCCCTTGTTCTTTGCAGTTTTCTCCATCCCCTTTTTGCCTTCGTCGTATGCCGGGATACCGGACCGGCCCGGTAAAAAACATTCTTACTCTCGGACTGCGAACCAACCGGTCATGTTCGATCGGATAATGCGCAGTTTCGAGCTTGTCAAGGCGAGCTGGCGGATTCTCATGGAGGACAAGAAGCTCCTAGTCTTTCCCATCCTTTCGGGGATCATAACCCTGCTGGTGATCGCGACCTTTATCCTGCCGTTGATTATTACCAAGAGTGCGTACTCCCTTTCCACCAACTCGGTTGCGGGGATTATCCTGCTGTTCCTCTTCTACCTGGTCAGCTACTTTGTGGTCATCTTCTTTAACGTGGGCCTCATCAGCTGTGTGAATGCCCGGCTGAACGGGAAAGATATGACTATCGGAGAAGGCCTTTCCGCTGCAGGACGGCACCTTGGCGCCATCTTTGCATGGGCAGTCATCGCCGCAACGGTCGGTCTGATCCTGCACATGATCGAGGACCGGGCAGGGTTTTTAGGCCAGATTGCCGCGGCCATGGTCGGGGGAGTCTGGAGCCTGGTCACCCTCTTTGTGGTCCCGGTACTTGCATTTGAAGACAAAGGGGTCTTTGCTGCGATGAAGGAGTCCCTGGGACTCTTTAAGAAGACCTGGGGGGAGAGCGTTGTCGGGACACTCTCGATTTCGCTGATCTTCATTGCGATCGGGTTTGTGGGATTCCTCCTGTTCCTTGCCACGCTCTTTGTCGGCAACCCGACGCTCATTCTCGTGGCGCTCGCCCTCTTTATCGTGCTCATTGCCGTCCTTGCCATCCTATCGTCGGCAATGCAGGGAATCTTTACGGTCGCCCTGTACACCTATGCAAAGACCGGCGCTGCCCCGAAGGTCTTTGGGCCGGGCGTTGTCGAGAACGCCTTTGCCCCGCAGAGCCGGCAGCAGTTCGGCCCGGGCAACATCTGAAACTCCTTTTTTTTGTAAGTGCCGTTCCTCGTTCGGGCAGTACCGGGCACCGGTGATCCCTTCCGCGACAGGATACTAACGCTTTTTAAGGCATTCTTCACAAACACGTCATACGATACACCATGGTGCGCCGGAACCTGAAACTGAATGTCAAGACCAAGATCCTGATCGTGTTCCTGGCACTTTCCATGGTTGCACTGGCAGTCGTGGGGTACGCAGCATTTTTTACCATGGGCGATATGAGTGCCATAGCCATCTCGAGCAGCGGACAGCTGGGAGACCGGGCCGTTCACGACAGCACGACGGCACTTGAAACCAATGCCGAATCCTCCTTAAGCCAGCTCGCAACAGACCAGGCCGATATCAGCAACGTTGTCTTTTCCCAGGTTGAAAGCGAGATGGATACCTTTGCCGAATATGCAGCTACGGTGCGGGCAAAACCCGGGGGAGCCTCCGCAATAACCGCACTCCCCCAGACAGAACGGTCGCAGGATCCCAGCCGTTCATCGGTTTACATCCTCGCACCGGGTGTCACAAAGGCCGGTGTTGGCGACGACCTCGCATCCCTCTCTCCCCTTGATGACGTGATGACGCCCCTCCTCTCTTCCGATCAGCGGATCACGCAGATCTACGTGGGGACTGACAGCGGCATCCTGTACGTTCATCCCTGGATGACGGGTATCGCACCGACCTACGATCCCCGGACACGGGACTGGTATACCGCGGCCCTGAAATCGGATACGGTCACCTGGTCCGACCCCTACATCGATGCCTCGGGAAAAGGCCTGATGATCACCTGCTCGCGGCGGGTGCCGGGGGAAACAAACGGCAGGACCTGGGTTGTTGCATCCGATGTAACGCTTGCAACCGTAAACTCCCAGATCATCGGGACGCAGGTCGACGGTAACGGGTATGCCTTCCTGCTCGACAAACAGGGAAACATTGTTGCGCGCCCGGGGATTTCCGCCGGGGAAACCGGATGGGGGGAAGCGTTTGCAACCGAAAATCTCCTCTCCAGCAACAATTCAGCCCTCGCTCTGGTTGCCCGGGACATGGTTGCCGGGAAGAGCGGGACGGCACGAGTGCCGTTTCCCGATGGTGAAAAATACATTGCCTATGCCCCGGTCAAAAGCGTGAACTGGAGCGTGGGTATCGTTGTCCCGGTCGACGATGTGATTGCACCGGCACAAAAGACCCGGTCCCAGATCGTAAACGCGACCGGCGAGACCGGAACCCTCCTGCAGCAGAAGATGGATCTGGCAAAAAACGTTTTTGTGATCCTCTTTATCCTGCTCTTTATCCTCGTGACGGTGCTCTCGGTCCTCTTTGCACAGCTCATCACCCGGCCGGTTGCCCGGCTTAAGGAAGGATCCGAAGCTCTGGGAAGAGGCGATCTCGGGTACCGGGTAACCGTCGAGACCGGCGACGAGTTCGAGGACCTGGCACGGTCGTTTAACACGATGGCTGCGGATCTCAAGACCCATATGGACGAACTCCAGAGAACGACCGCAGAAAAGGAGCGGTATGCAAAGGAACTCGAGATCGCAAAAGGGATCCAGCAGAGTTTCCTTCCCGATGAGGCCCCGAAGATCGAGGGCATCGAACTGGTGGCAAAGAATATCCCGGCACTCGAGGTAGGCGGCGACTTCTATGACTTCATCCCGCTTGCAAAAGACCAGTGGGGCCTTGTCATCGCCGATGTCTCCGGAAAAGGGGTCCCTGCGGCGCTCTTTATGGCGCTCTCGCGTACGCTGATCCGGGCAAGTACGCTTGCAAATGCAGATCCTGCCACGGCAATCGGGCATGCAAACCAGCTGATCTGCGAGGATTCCAAAACGAGCATGTTCGTGACCCTCTTCTATGCGATCCTCGATGCAAAAGCGATGACGCTCAACTATGTAAACGCCGGCCACAATCCCCCGCTCCTCCTCAAGGGAACATCGTCCGATGTTGTCCTCTTAAAGGCAAAGGGGATAGCGCTCGGGGTTATCGATGACGTCAGCCTCCAGTCAGTACGGGTCGATCTGCGGCCCGGCGACGTCCTGGTGCTCTACACGGACGGGGTAACCGAGGCAATCAACGATATGGAAGAGGAATTCGGCGAAGAGCGGCTCCTGAACGTGATCACGAAGAACCGGAGTGAGACCGCTGCCACCATCCTTGAACGGATCCTTGCCGCTATCACCGCGTTTGCGGGAGACCGGCCCCAGCACGACGATATCACGCTCCTGATCCTCAAGGCGCAGTAAGCGGCTGCTTCCGCACACCTTTTTTATTCAGTGCCTTAAGGGGTATTCCTGCAGGAGGAGTGTACGATCTTCGGGGGTCTTACCTCTCATCGTGATTCCTGCAGATTACCTGTTTTTCCAGTGCGCCGTTGTAGTAGGCCATGACCGTGATCGGGGCACCGCTGCGGTACTCGCGCATCTGCCCGTCGTATATCTTCTGGACATGCCGGAGCCCGGCTTTCAAAAACAAACCCTGAACACACTCCAGGAACGCAATCTGCTGGGAGAGGAACGCGTGTTCGTAGGCGATCGTCTCCCGGGCGATCTCCATGCTTTCCTCTAAGGAGATCTCTGCATCGTACCCGCCGTGCCTTTCAAGGCCGGAGATCTGGCGCCAGTCCACTTTTCCCCGCTCGTCCGGTTCCCGGTGGAGCATGTACGGGTAGATGCGGCAGATGGAAAACCTGCGATCGTAAATCCGGCACCGGTTGTTTTCCAGAAACCAGCACGATCCATCCGGATCGTTCTTCACTTTCAGGGCATACCCGGATACGTAGAAAATACCGTTCTGGTCGCAGAACTCGGGATCCGGTGCCGGTTCCAGGGCACAAGGGTCGATACTCCTGACTGCCGCGACATCCCGGTCGAGCAGGAAGACATGGCCGTTGAATGCCCGGGTACAGCATTTACCGCAGGAGGTGCACCGGAAGCGCACGTCACGGATAATACCGGAAAAGCGCTCCTCGGGGTACAATGACAGTGCATCCCGCTCGGCAGCGAGCGCTGAGATCCGGGAAGGAATAGGGAGGAGGGAAACAGCAATCACCGGCTTTTATGTGCAGGAAAACGTATGGCGAGAGATGATATTGTTGTTATGGTGGCGATCATGCAGCCATCTCTTCACCGGCTCGCCCCGCCGGCTCCCTCATGCGCCGGCAGGGTAAAAAAACATATTCCCGTGAGGGGTTTACCCGTTAAAACCTGAATAATTCACGGGCAATATCCGTACTAAAAAAAATTTAAAACTGATCACTGGATTGCAGAACGAAGTGCTGCAATGTTCTTTTCCAGTTTTGCAAGGATCTTTTCGCCGGATTTATTCGGAATAACCCGGGGTTCTGCCAAAACTGCCCTGTCCATGCCGAATTTAACAAAGACTTCGCCTTCGGTATTTACATAAATATTACTCAGAACCTGCTGATCGCGAAGCCGGTCAAATTTTGAAATTCCTTTCTGGGCGAGAATTTCACGTATTCGTTTTACTTTTCCCCGCTCGTATGCGCTCATATTTCGTGAGCCTTTTGGCCGTCCTCGTGGCATATATCAGAATTTTTTTCTTGTGGTATATATAAGGATCGCATGCTCCGGCGTTGCAGGCATACCAAAGAGGGAAATCCTGCAACAAATCTTCAGAACAGTTTACCGGGAAAAATCAGAATCGGGACGCATTTTTTAAAAATACGCCATGATTATCCCGATATTTCCCAAATCCAAAATAATAAAAAAACCATGCGCGTTTTGGAACAATTCTCTTATTAAAAAAATTACCGGACTGTTTTTGGGTTACGATCCAACCATGATCGGGGTCTGTTTCTCCGGCACCTTTTTCTGTACAGGTGGTTTTGGGGGCTGGACAGACTGCACCGGGGACTCCTTTTGTTTCTCCTCGTGTCCCCCGAGGAGCCGGTTCTGGTGGGTAAGCGCGGCAAGGATCTGCCGGTTCACTTCCAGGTTCTCCTTTGTTACCGCGGCAATATCAGCAAGGATCTTCGTCTGTTCAGCGAGCCGTGCATCCAGTTCGGTATTGAAGGGAGTACCGGCGGCTTCCCCGTGGGGCAGGACGAGCTGCCGTTTCTTTGCAAATTCGCTCCGCCGCTTCCAGATCTTGCTGATGCTGTCGAGACCCTTCTTTGTGTCAGGAAACACCCTGAGATATTGCTCGTAAAATTCACGGCTGTCCCTGCATTTGAGGACGAGGTCGATCTCTGCTTCCTCGACTACCTGGTATTTTCGGCCCTGAGTTTTCTGCATAACAGTACTCTCCTAAGTCTACCATGCGGGAAAAAAGAATTGTGGTTCGCATACCTCTTCACGCAAAAACCCCGTACTCTGTTTGGAGTTCGGGTACACCCCGAAGAACAGCTGCCGGTGGAGTAGACTATCCCTTCATTTTCACCCTCCCTGCCACCGGGGCTATAAGGGCCGGCGGGCAGTACCTCCCATGGATCTTATCTACAGCGGTATTGCGGCGCTGATCGCTCTCGTTACCGGGTTTATTCTCGGATGGGGGTATGTAAAAGCCCAGATCACCGCGATAGAGGCCCGCTGCCGTGCCGAACTTGAACAGTGGAAGGCAGAAGCTGCAAAAGAGATCCGGAAAGACTCGGTGAACCGTTCCCGGTCAACCCTGAAGGGAAAGATCGCAGAGCAGATGGCCCCGGTGTACCCCGCGTTCCGGTATCTTCCCGCAGACGCACGGTTCATCGGTTCCCCGGTGGACTATATTGTTTTTGACGGGCTGTCTGAAGTGGCAGACGAACACGGGACCTCCCTTAAAATCGTGTTCATGGATGTCAAGCACGGGGCGGCAACGCTCACCCGGACACAGAGAGTGATAAAAAAGGCGGTCGATGAGGGGAGGGTCTCGTGGGAGACGCTCCATATTCCGGATGAACGATGACACCTGCCGGGCAAGCGTTTATTATCTCCTTGCCGCCACCGTATAGATAATAAAAAAATAATCCCCGGGTTGAATTGCCATGGAAAAGATCCTGCAGGTATTAAGCATCTTTATTGCCTTTTTTGTGATCGTCGATGGGATCTATGTATACGTGATGCCCCCGTACGGCGATGAACCGGTTGCCGCGGCAATCATCCTTATCGGGATATTCATCCCCATTCTTACCTTCTCAGTAGCACGATGGGAACGTGTTTCGTGAGAGGAAAGAAAACACTGTTTTTTCTTTTTTCCATCGTGCACTCCCCGGAAGCCTTATTGCGGTACGGGTTAACCCGGTGGTATCATGAGCGATCTGATACTTACTGCCCGTAAAAGGGCATTTCCCAGCACCGGGCGCGCCCGTATCAACGGGGCCACCCTCAGGGACCTTGGCATCGGGGAACGAGACGATATCGATGTCGGCACAACCACAAAAGATACGTGGATCACGGTCTCTGCATTCTCGGATTCGCTGGTCGGGCCCGATGAAATCCGTCTCTCCCCGGAAGATCTCTCGGCACTCGGGATAGAAGAGGGCACCCCGGTGGTTGTTAAAAAGAACATCCCCTTACAAGAACAGGTGGAAAAAAGCGTACATACTGCCGGGGACCACCTGGCAGGAGAGCTTGCCGGGCTCACAGGAAAACTCCGGGAAACGGTTGAACCGGTCACGGCAAAGGCACAGGCAACCGTTCAGGAAGCCTATACCCAGGTCACCGGGGAGCTTCCGACAAAAGACGAGATCAGCCGGGCGATCGATGATGCCCGGAAAAAGATCGCCCCGATGTTCACCCCGGACGATGCCGGAACGCTCCTCTCGCTGCTGTACGAGAGCAACGGGGCGATCCGGGCAGTCGTCATTCCCCCGGGAAAGGAGACAACCATTGCCGGATTAGGGCTTCCCGCAGGCGTCTCGGCCATTGCATTCCGCAAGGAAGGGGAAGGCGGTCGTATGATACCTGCACCGGACAGCACCGTTACGGCAGGGGACAAGCTCTTCCTTATCGGCGATGAGACCCTGCTTGCACCGGCGCTCCAGAAGATCGGATTATAATTTTTTTTTAGCCCCGGTTTTTTAGCTTTTTATACCCGGTACGCAGATACCACCGTAAGGGAGGTTCCACTCTACGCCGGCAATCCCGCAGACCATACCTTCCCGTGAATACGTGCCACGGGGGCAGGCAGACATCTCGTACTATTGAGCGGCCGGTGAATATCACCCGCCAAAAAAAGGATTAGTTATAGGATCTGAAGGGGACGTACTGGTCGATAACCTTGACCCGGTCTCCCTGCGGGGTAACAACCCAGACTTCTGCCCGGTCCTTGTTGCCGGTCGAACCCTTGAGCTGGACGGTCTTTCCGACATAGAGCGGCTGGACCATCTTGTCGCTTTCTACCGTCCCGTCTTCCTTGTACAGCATCAGGTCGATCTCGGGGATGACGTTAAGGCCTTTTCCGCCGCGGAAGGTAAGGATGACCTCGGGGTCGATTGCCTTGCCGTTGCTCGCAACCTGGACATCCACATTCCAGTTGGTCTGCAGGGTCTGGGTTGGTCCGGGGGTGGCAAGTGTCACGGTCGTGGGTGCTGCGGCAGCGGTAGTCTCAGCAACCGTCGGTGCCTCGGTCGCCACTTCGGTGGTCGGAACCGGGGTTGCCTGCTGGGCGGCGGGCTGGGTGCACCCGGCTGCGACGAGCAGGAGAATCAGGAAGGCAATGCCTCCATACAGAAATTTCATATGCATACAGGAGTTTCGCCGTCCGGTCTATTTAGGATTACGCGTCCAGAGCGAAAAACAGGGGAATTTTCCAGGGGTTTTCCCGGAGAGATGGTTTTTGCCCTGCCCTGACGAGATGACCGCTCTGATCCGACAGAGCTTGGCACCGCCCCGGAAATGAACGGCGCGCTCACCCGCAATGCCACGGAATTATGGATCGGAAAAAAAGACTATGGGATTATTCCCTCCGGCCCTGGGCCGGCTCGATCCCGGTGGGCTGGCCACGGATCGTACGCTCCTTCATGATCGTATAGACCTCTTCAGCGCAGTCGCGGGGAATTTCTACAAACGAGTAGGTATCGAGGATACGGATAGCGCCGATGGATTTTCCTGGGATACCGGTCTCGTTTGCAATGGCTCCCACGATATCCTTCGGGGCCACGTTGTGGTCGCGGCCAAGGCCCAAAAAGAACCTGACCATGCCGGCTTCGGCGCCGGTGTCCCCGAAATCGGCCGGGGCATGTTCCCTTTTCGCCTCTGCACCCTGCTCCATCTGCATCTTTAGGAGCGCTGCGGCAATGTCAAGCGTGGTCAGGTCGCCTTCGCTTTCCTGCTCGATTAACCGCGCATACGGTTCTACTCCCCCGTTGCGGACTATCTCGCGCACCTCTTCGAGGATGGTCTTTGTCTTGGATTCGACAACGTCTTTTGTGGTTGGCAGGGGGATCCGGGTAATCTGGACCCGGGTATATTTCTGGATCTCGCGGAGCTTGGTGAAGTCCCGGGGCGTGACAAAGGTGATCGCCCGCCCGCTCTTTCCGGCCCGGCCCGTCCGGCCGATCCGGTGGACATAGTACTCGACGTCCTGCGGGACATCGTAGTTGATCACCATGTCGACATCCTCGACATCGATCCCGCGGGCAGCGACATCGGTGGCGATTAAAATCTCGATGGAACCTTTCCGGAACCCGCCCATGACCCGGTCGCGCTGGGACTGTTTCATGTCGCCGTGGAGTTCCTCGGCACGGTAGCCCCGCGCCCGGACGCGGCCGGCAAGGTCTTCTGCGCCTCTTTTCGTGTTGCAGAAGATGATCACCAGGTGCGGGTCGACAACATCGATCACCCGGCAGAGGGATTCGAGCTTGTCCCGGTCCCTGACCTCGACATAGGTCTGTTCGATGGCCGGGACGGTAAGTTCCTGGTACTCGACCCGGACAAACTCGGGTTTGTTCAGGAACCGTTTCGAGATCTCGATGATCGGCTGGGGCATCGTTGCCGAAAAAAGGAGCGTCTGCCTCTTCTGCGGGATGCGCTTTAAGATGCGCTCGATGTCGTCCCGGAAACCCATGTCAAGCATCTGGTCTGCCTCGTCGAGCACAACCATCGAAACGTTGTCGAGCGAGAGGGTGCGGCGTTTCAGGTGGTCCATCACGCGGCCGGGGGTACCGATCACGATATGGACTCCCTGGGCAAGAGCCCTGAGCTGGCGCTCGATGGGCTGGCCGCCATAGACCGGCAGGACCGTGATCTTCGGGAGGTATGCGAGGAGATGCGAGAATTCCTCGGCGATCTGGATGGCAAGTTCACGGGTCGGGCAGAGCACGATGGCCTGCACGACCTTCTGCGATGCGTCGATGTTTTCGATAACGGGGATGCCAAATGCGGATGTTTTACCGGTACCGGTCTGCGCCTGCGCAGTCACGTCACGGCCGGCCTGGATGAGGGGGATGGCGAGTGCCTGGATAGGGGTGGGCTCTTCAAAGCCCATATTTTCTATGGCTTTCGCGATCTCTTTTGAGAGCGAGAGATCGGAAAACTGCAACCTTGAATTCATATCGCACGACTATTTGGCGCGCAGGTTCTTAAGATGGTGCCTTAAGGAGCAGGAGGGTATCCAAAGTATCCTCTGGCCTACTGGGGGTATTATGTCGCGGGCAGTGCTAACGGGAAATAATCAGGGAGACAGACCATGAGCATAAAAGTTGTCGCATTCAACGGGAGCGCACGCAAAGACGGGAACACTGCGATCCTCGTGCAGACGCTCTTTAAGGAACTGGAAAAGGCAGGGATCGAGACCGAGCTTGTCCCTCTGGCTGCAAAGAAGATGCACGGGTGCCTTGCCTGCGGGAAGTGCTGGGAGAAGAAGGACCGGCGCTGCGTTATCGACGATTACGTGAACGAGTGCATTGCAAAGATGGACGAGGCAGACGGGATCATCCTTGCCTCGCCGACCTATTTCTCGGATGTGACAACCGAGATGAAGGCCCTCATCGACCGGGCCGGGTACGTGGCGCTTGCCAACGACAGCATGTACAGGAGAAAGATCGGGGCGGCAGTCGTTGCCGTGCGCCGGGGAGGGGCAATTCATACCTTCGATACGCTCAACCATTTCTTCTTCATCAACCAGATGATAGTCCCGGGATCCCGGTACTGGAACGTGGGGATCGGCCTCGAGAAAGGGGATGTTACAAAGGACGAGGAGGGGCTGGAGACCATGAAGGTGCTGGGCGAGAACATGGCCTGGCTGATGAAAAAGCTCAAAAAATAACCGTTTTTTTAGGAATGAACCGGGCAGGCCAAAAACGGCCTTATACCCCGACCTGCAGCTCATCCTCGGAGACGATAAGCCCGGGACACTCTTTTTCAAACCGTGTCTTTAGTGCCCGGCGTTCCTCCATCGTCTTATAGACCTCGGCCCCGAAATGCGTCAGCGCCAGGCGCTTTGCCCCGGCCCGCTTTGCTACATCAATTGCATCCTCCGGGTTCATATGGGGCCAGAGAGGGCTCTTTTCGCCGGGCTTAAGCCCGCATTCCGTGATGAGGAGGTCCGCATTGCGTGCAAGGGTCACCGCGTTCTCGCAGATCCCGGTGTCCGTGCAGTAGGTCACCACCTTCCCGTCGATCTCGAACCGGTAGCCCATGCAGGGGACAGGGTGTACGAGCGGCAGGCAGGTGACCTTAAAGGGAAGTTCGTGGAGACCTTCGGCAAGTTCGGTCACGGTCACCGGGAAGGGGACCTCATCGAGGGGGACGGTGTAGGGATCGCGAAGCAGGCCGGCAAGGTTCGCGGTTGTCCCGATCCCCCCGCAGATAGTAAGCCCTTTTTTGAACCGGAACTTCACGAGCACATGGAGACCCTCCGTGTGGTCGAGGTGGAAATGGGAGAGGAAGAGAAAGGCCGGTTTCTCCTGGTTAAGGTACCGGTCGGCCTTTGCGATGCCGTTTCCCGCATCGAGGATGATATCGTAGTCCTTTGCCGTAATCAGCGCCGAGACGGTATTTCCCGTTGCCGAATCGTACCACCCGTTCGTCCCAAGAAAGGCGACCTGCATACCGGTGCGTTGGTCTTCTTCCCTCATCAAGGTTCAGGAAACGGATTTTTTTCCTGTGCCCCGGTGAAAAACCGCCCCCGTTTCTTTCCAGCATACGCGGGTTTTTAAACGACACGGGATAATGACAAAATGCTCATAGTTTCGGATGTGAATTGCATGAAACACGTCGTATCTTTCGCGCTCTGTGCACTCCTGTTCGCCTGTTTTGCCTGTGCGATCCCTGCCGGCGCAGTCGTTCTTGAAGTGACCGTCAAAGGCACGGTATCGGATATCTCCGCAGCAGACAACACCCTGACCATCGCGAACCCCTCGCAGTACGGGTGCGACTACGGCTCGGGCACCTCCGCCCCGGTCTGCTCGTGGACGCCGCTGAATACCACAACGCTCTCCGGCACCGTCCCGGACAAGGCAGCATTCTCCGTTTTTAAGACGGGCGATTCTGTTGTTGCAGTAAGCCTCGGCGGTACAGGCGGAACCTGGATCTCGCTTGCAAAGCTCTACGGTTCGGGTACCTACGCAGATTACGCAACCGACGAGATCGGCGATATCGGGAGCCTGCCGGTCAGCCTGATCGGCGACTATACAGTCACCGCAGACACGGTTCCTGACTGCTCAGCCTGCACCGGGACGACCTGCACGGCATCGGCATCCAACGTGACGATCAAAAGCGGGAAAACCGCCGCAGCCGCAAAGACCCTGTCCCCCGGCCAGTCGCTCTTCTTTAACGGGAGGAACGATGCATCGAGCGTGAACGTGACCTTTGTGAAGGGAGAGGCACTCTCATCCACCTGCCCGGGGAAGGCCGGGATGGTCGGCGGCGTCCAGCCGGTCTCCGATTACCTTGTCCACGTCGTTCCCCCGCTCTCTGTCACCGCGACAGCGCACGAGACCGGGGCGGCGGTGACTGCTGAAACTTCAGCGCCGGCGGTAGCGGCTTCATCGGCACCGGTTTCAGCAGCACCGGTTTCAGCAGCACCGGTTTCAGCAGCACCGGTTTCAGCAGCACCCGCGACAACCCAGAAGTCCGGGCTGCCTTTTGCGGCACTCACCGTGACTGGCCTCGGGGCAGTCGTGCTCCTTGCCGGCCGGAACCGCGGAAACTAACCCCCCGTTCTTTTTTATTGTGACCCGATCGCAACCTCCATTTCCCGGGCCGGCGCAATGCTACCTGATACACACATGCTTCGCGTATGCAGGGAGGATACGGTATGGCACCGGTAAAGGTCGGCGTCCATGTCTCTATCGCCGGTTCACTCGATCTTGCCGTTGACCGGGCAAACGATGCCGGGTGCAATGTCTTCCAGCAGTTCTCACGGAACCCCCGGGGATGGAATGCCAAGCCCCTCGTGGATTCGGACTGCGAGCTCTACAAAAAGAAGATCGCCGCCACCGGTCTCCTCCCGGTCGACCACATGCCCTACCTCCCGAACCTTGCCTCGCCAAAGCCGGAGATCTGGGAGAAGTCCGTCCAGTCGCTTACCGCAGAACTCGACCGGTGCGGGAGACTGGGCATCCCTCACCTTGTAACCCATCTCGGCCACCACCTCGGGGACGGTATTGCGGGCGGAAGGGCCCGGGTGATAAAGGCCATCAACCTGGCGCTCGCATCGTCGGGATCGCCGACCATGCTGCTCCTCGAAAACACCGCCGGGGAAAAAAACAGCGTGGGCAGCAGCTTCGAACACATCGGGGCAATCCTTGCCGGGCTCTCCGAAGAGAAGCGGATCGGCGTCTGTTTCGACACCTGCCATGCGTTTGCCGCCGGCTACGAGTTACGAACCGCCGACGGGATTGCCTCGACCCTTGCGCAGTTCGACGAGCAGATCGGGGTTTCCCGGCTCAAGATAATCCACCTCAACGATACCAAGGGCGACCTCGGGAGCGGGCTTGACCGGCACGAACATATCGGCATGGGGTATATCGGCGAGGAGGGCTTCAGGCATATCCTGCACGACCCGGTCTTTGCGCGCCTGCCGCTGGTCTGCGAGACGCCGGTGGACGAGCGGAGGGACGACCGGGGCAATATCGCAAAAGTCCGCGAGCTTGCCGCATAACCCCCTGAAAATACAAAGAAACGGGTGCCATAGGTATTCCTTTTTCCGGGAAACGCAAAAATCATCCCGGAAAGAGGGTATCAGATCCGGGGGACGTGCAACAGCGACTTCCTTTCAAAGGATACGAATATGGCCAGAAGTGTTGGGATTTTATAATCATATATGTATCGCACCGGGCAAATGTAATTCCTATGGAATACGCCCGGATTCCCTGCCTGCACCTGTTTTTTTCCAGTACCCCCGGAAACGTCCCTGCGCGGCCCGCACGGCTCCCACGCCCTTATTATACCCGGCCTCCAATAATTCCGGCACGAAAGCGATTTTTGACGGCACTTCAGTGCTGACCGGAAGGGACGGACGGGTGCTCTACGACCAGAGCGGGTATGGCCGCCCCGAAGGGGAGAATATCCGTCTCGCACCGCAGGAGGCAATCTACCTGCTCCACCGCCAGAAGATCGAGGTTCCCGGGTATACCTTCGACACGCTGCTTGCCGAATATGCCGACCAGCGGAACTTCCTGCGCAGCTTCCTTGTGTACCGCGACCTGCGGGAGCGCGGGTACGTTGTCCAGACCGGGCCGCACGACTACCGGGTCTTCCGGCGCGGCGAGAAACCGGGCACCGGCGAATCGCTCTACCTTGTCCGCGTCCTCTCGGAGCGTGACCCGGTGAGATTTGTAAAACTCATCGAGGAAGTGGTCACGGCACGGAACATGAGAAAGCAGTACGTGCTCGCCGTGGTCGACGATGAAGAGGAGCTGACCTACTACGAGATCAAGCTCCAGAAGCTTGCCGATGCCTGCGTTCCCGCTCTGGCTATCCAGAAGAAAGAGGCGATCCTTGTCGGGCGATCGGCCATGGTGAGGGTTCCTCCGCAGTCCGATCTCGAAGGCGCGGGTTTCGGGAAACGTCTCGACGATCAACGGCTCATGATCTCTCCCGTGGAACTCCTCTATCTCATGGACGCCGGCCTCCTTGGTGCAAAAAAGGGAGGAGCACTGCTTTCTGCTGCCGATTACTTCGCGTATGCCTCGCAGTCCGATTCCGAACTTGCGGAGAAAGGCAAGGTCTATACCGAGCTGCGGAAACACAACTTCACCCCACGGACCGGCTACAAGTTCGGCCATCACTTCCGGGTCTACTGCGGCAAAAACGTGCACTCCGATCTCCTCGTACATGCGATAGAGAAGGAAGCCGTCATGCCCATGAGCGTGATCTCCCGCTCGGTCAGGATGGCGCACAGCGTGAAAAAGAAGATGTTGTTTGGCTGTGTACATACTACCGGTATCCAGTTCGTCGAATTTGCGCGGATCAAGTTATAGATAACGAGCGTTTTCATCATGACAGAGCCGCAGATCAACCCGTGGTCGAGCACCCCCTCCCTCGATATTGAAAAGACCTTTGCAGAGTTCGGGATCGACCCGATAGCCCCGGTCCTTGCGGAGCTCCCCGATGTACCGTACTTCATGCGCCGGGGCATCGTGCTCGGGCACCGCGATTACCTCCCGATTGCCCGGGCGATCAAAACCCACGCGCCCTTTTACCTGCTCACCGGGTTCATGCCAAGCGGCCACCCGCACCTCGGCCACCTGCTCTTAATGAAGGAGATTGTCTGGCACGTGCAACAGGGCGCAACCGGCTGTGTCACGATCGCGGACCGGGAGGCATATGCAGTCCGGGGCCTCTCGTGGGAGAAGTGCCGGGAGTACGGAAAGGAGTACCTCTCCTGCCTCTATGCGCTGGGCTACAAAGGGGAGACCTACTTCCAGAGCAAAAACAACCGGCTCAAGGATCTTGCCTTTGAAGCGGCAACAAAGGTGAACTTCTCCGAGCTCTCCGCCATCTACGGGTTTACCCCGGAGACGGCGCTCGCCCATGCGGACAGCGTGATCACGCAGGTCGCCGATATCCTGTACCCGCAGGTCGAGAAGGGACCGGCGCCGACGATTGTCCCGGTCGGGATCGACCAGGACCCCCATATCCGGCTCACAAGAGGAATTGCAAACAAGTTCCGGATGTTTTTGGTCGAGGAACGCGAGGGCCTGGTGAGCGTTCGCGCGAAGAACGCCCCCGAGGGAGCGCTCGAAGCCGTGAAAAAGGCGTTCCCGCACACGAAGAAATACGAGGGCCATGTGGACATCAAAGACGCGGCCTGTGCAGACGTGAGCGCGAAGGTCCGGGAGATCGAACTCTCCTTTGGCGGGTACGGGTTCTACACCCCCTCCTCGACTTACCACCAGTTCCTCCCGGGTCTCACCGGCGGGAAGATGTCGTCGAGCGTGCCGGAGAGTTTCATCTCGTTTTTCGAGCCCGAGGCGGCAGTACGAAAGAAGGTGATGAGTGCACTCACCGGCGGCAGGATGACGCTTGAGGAGCAGAAGCGCCTTGGCGGCGAGCCGGAGAAGTGCACGCTCTATCTCCTCAACATGTTCCACATGGTGACCGACGATGCAGCGCTCGCGGAGATCCACCGCAAATGCAGGGCCGGCGAGATCACCTGCGGCCAGTGCAAGAAGGAGACCGCGGAACGGGTTGTGGCCTTCCTTAAGGATTTCAAGGAGAAGATGGACGTGGCGGCAGAGACAATCGAGGTGTGAAAGGAGAATGGCGGAACTGACGTTAAACGAGAAGAGGCTGCTTGCCGCGCTTGCAAAGACCGGGACAACGACGGTCGGCGTTCCCGATGTTGCGGCAGTAATGGAAGCCACCCCGGAAGCAGTAGTCCAGTGGGCATACCTTGCCATGGACAACGGGCAGGTAACGCTCGAACGCATTGTGGAGAAGTCGTATACCTATACCGAAGAGGGTACGGCATACCGTACAGCGGGGCTCCCCGAAACCCAGCTCCTTGCGGCAATCGGTGAAAAGGGCATCCAGCTCGCCGAACTCCAGAAGCACCCGGCGTTTAAGATCGGGTTTGGCCAGCTCCGGAAGAAGGGGCTTGTTACCGTCACCGGGACCGAAGTGACAAAAACCGCCGGCGCCTCGACTGCCGGTGACGAGGCGGCGCTCGCAGACCCGAAACATGCCGGGGAGAAGGCAAAGGAACTCCTCAAGCGCAAGCTGCTCTCCGAGACCGAGACCGTCCGGTACACCGTCGCCCTTACTCCTGACGGAGTGAAGACCGCTGCCGCCGGCCTCGACCTCTCAGAAGAGATCGGCACCCTCACCCGGGACCAGATCCTCTCCGGGTCGTGGAAGTCCGCAAACCTGCGGAAGTACGACATCCACAAGCTCCCGAGGACCGCCTACCCGGGAAAGTCCCACCCGTACCAGCGGCTCATCGACGAGATGCGCCAGATCCTGTTAGAGATGGGCTTTACTGAGATGCACGGCGGGATTGTCCAGAGCGCGTTCTGGAACTTCGACGCCCTCTTCCAACCCCAGGACCACCCGGCCCGGGAGATGCAGGACACCTTTTACCTTAAGGAAGAAGCACCCCTTCCCTCCGGCTGGGAACGCCTCCGCGACATGCACGAGCACGGCGGGGAGACCTCTTCAACCGGCTGGGGCGGGACGTGGAACCCCGAAAAGGCAAAACAGTGCGTGCTGCGGACCCACACCACGAGCCTTTCCATCCAGTACCTTGCCAGACACCCCGAACCCCCGGTAAAGGCATTCTGCGTGGGCCGGGTATACCGGCGCGAGGCCATCGACCCCACCCACACCCCCGAGTTCGAGCAGCTCGAAGGGATCGTGATGGACAAGGGCGTTACCTTCCGCCACCTGCTCGGGTTTTTGAAGGAGTTCTACCAGCGGATGGGCTTCGAGGACGTACGGTTCCGGCCCGGGTTCTTCCCGTACACCGAGCCCTCGGTCGAGCCCGAGATCTGGGTGGACGGCCTGGGCTGGGTCGAGATGGGCGGGGCGGGCGTCTTCCGGCAGGAAGTCACGGCCCCGTGGGGGGTTACCTGCCCCGTGCTTGCCTGGGGCCTTGGCGTGAGCCGGGTAGCGATGTTCCGGCTCGGGTTAAAGGACCTGCGGCAGCTCTACCAGAGCGACCTCGAATGGATCCGGGCAAACCCCGTGCATGCGCCGGCAAAAGTCGGGAGGAAGGCGTAATATGGCAATCATCAGCCTCTCCTACAAATACCTCGAACGGCTCACCGGGACCGACCGTAAGACGATCATCGATCGCATCTCGATGATCGGGTCCGAGGTGGAACGCATCGAGGAAGACCACGTTGACGTGGAGTTCTTCCCGAACCGCCCCGACCTCTTCTCGGTCGAAGGCGCAGCCCGGGCAATGCGGGGATTTCTCGGGATCGAGACCGGCCTGCCGAAATACTCGGTAAAACCGTCCGGCATAACATTTACCATCGACCCGAAGCTTGCGAAGATCCGACCCTGCCTTGCATCTGCCGTGATCCGGAACGTCAGCTTTGACGACGAGTCGATCCTCTCGGTCATGGCGCTCCAGGAAGCGCTGCACTGGGCAGTCGGGCGCGGCCGGAGCAAGGTTGCCATCGGCATCCACGATCTCGACACGGTGACGGCACCGTTCCACTACCGGGCATCCCCGCGGGACCGGAAGTTCGTGCCGCTCGATTTTACCAAGGAGCTCACGCTCGACGGGATCCTTGCCGAGCACCCGAAGGGGAAGGACTATGCAAAGATCGTCAGGGACTTCCCGCTCTTCCCGCTCATTGTCGACAACGAGGACCATGTCTGCTCGTTCCCGCCGATCATCAACGGCGAGCGGACCCGGGTGACCACAAAGACAAAGAACATCCTCCTCGATGTCACCGGGACCGACCAGCGGGCGGTAAACGTTGCGGCAAACATCGTCTGCACGGCGCTTGCCGAAGCCGGCGCCACCATCGAGAGCGTTGAGATCGAAGGGAAAACCTTCCCCGACCTCGCGCCCGCCGAGCGCACGGTGAGCGTCCGCGAATGCTGCGAACTGGTCGGCGTGGAACTTACCGCCCCGCAGATGGTTGCGCTCCTTGAAAAGATGCGGTTTGGCGCCGAGGTTGTCGGAGAGGATAAGGTCAAAGTGCAGGTGCCCTGCTTCCGGGCCGACATCATGCACGACTGGGACATCTTCGAGGACGTTGCGATTGCCTACGGGTACGAGAACTTTGCCGTGGAACTCCCGCCAACGTTTTCCATAGGAAAAGAGCACCCGGCAAACCGTATCGCCGGGCAGGCCCGGGACGTCCTTGCCGGCCTCGGGTACCTCGAAACCATGCCCTTTACGCTCACCAACGAGCGGGTGCTCTTCGATGCCCTCCGGCGCCCCCGGCTCGCAGAGACGCTCCACCTCATGCACCCGATCAGCGAGGAATACACGGTGGTCCGTACCGATATCCTGCCACTCCTTTTAGAGATGCTCCAGGTCAACCGGCACCGCGAGCTCCCGCAGCGGATCTTTGCCACGGGCGACGTGGTGGCTAAGCTCCACACGGGCCAGAAGATTGCAGCGGCAGGCACCCACCCGTCGGCTGACTTCTCCGAGGCCTATGCCCATGTGGACGCCGTGCTCCGCGAACTGGGGATCGCCTATACGGTAGCAGAGTCAAAGGACGAGGCGTTCATCGAGGGCCGGAGAGCAGATATCCTCGTACACGGGAAAAAAGTCGGGGTCTTTGGCGAGATCCATCCCGCAGTGCTCACCGCATTCGAACTCGAACACCCGGTGGCGGCCTTCGAGCTCGATCTTAAAGCCGTACCGGGATATCCCGACGAGCCAGATACTCTTTTACATCGCGGACCGTAAACTCGCCGTAGTGAAAGACGCTTGCCGCAAGGCAGGCGTCGGCCTTTCCTTTCGTAAACCCGTCGTAGAAATGTTCGAGCGTGCCCACCCCGCCGCTTGCGATCACCGGGATATTTGCCGATTCCGAGATCGCCCGGGTGATGGCGAGATCAAACCCGTTTTTGGTGCCGTCGGTCTCCATGCTCGTTAAGAGGATCTCCCCGGCACCGCGTTCCTCGGCTTCCTTTGCCCAGCGCACCGCATCGATCCCGGTCGGCTTGCTCCCGCCATAGATCACGACCTCGTACCAGCAGGTCCGGCCGTCGCAGAGCTTCACCGGCACCGCCTCCGGGTTCTCCGTAAAGTTCCTTTTCACGTCCATCGCGACCACGATACACTGCGTCCCGAAAGACTCTGCCCCCTTCGTGATGATCGACGGGTCGTGGACTGCGCTCGTGTTCAGGCTCACCTTGTCGGCGCCGGCCCGGAGGATCTGCTGGATATCGTCGGTCGTCTTTAAGCCGCCCCCGACCGTGAGGGGCAAAAAGAGCTGGTCTGCCGCACGCTGGATGAGGTCGATGATGATGCCGCGTTTCTCCTTTGAGGCCGTGATATCAAGGAATACGACCTCGTCAGCCCCCTGTTCATTATAGCGCGAGGCAAGCTCCACCGGGTCGCCGGCGTCCCGGAGTCCCAGGAAATTTGTCCCTTTTACCACCCTGCCGTCTTTCAAATCAAGGCAGGGGATGATCCGCCGCGTGAGCACCATTTCATTCTTGGTTTCTCCTGCAAGGGCTATCTACCTAACTATTCACCAATTCGCTTATGTGCCATAATCGCCCCAGTACATGGGTACGAAACCATGCGGTCCCTGCCCGGCGCAGGGGCCCGCGTTTATGGAGTATTTTATGAGCAATTCCGGGAAGCTGAAGATCGACTGGGCGGCACAGTACATGCCGGTGCTCGCCTCGATCAAGAAACAGTTCGAGAAGGACAAACCATTCAAGGGCATGACAATCGGCATGGCCCTCCACGTGGAGGCAAAGACCGCCAACCTCGTCCAGACGCTTGCAGCCGGCGGGGCAAAGGTCTACATAACGGGCTGCAACCCGCTCTCCACGCAGGACGATGTGGCCGAGGCCTTAAACCATGTCAAGAACGTGCACTGCTATGCCAAACGCGCGTGCAGCGTCGAGGAGTACTATGCGGCAATCGAGCAGGTGCTCGATGCGGCACCCTCGATTACCATCGACGACGGCATGGACCTGATCCACTACCTGCACACCAAGAGACGCGAGCTCTTGAAGAACGTTGTCGGCGGGTGCGAGGAGACCACGACCGGTATCCACCGGCTCCGGGCCATGGCGGCCGAGAAGAAACTCGAGTTCCCGGTTGTTGCGGTCAACGACACCCCCATGAAGCGGTTCTTTGACAATGTCCACGGGACCGGCGAGAGTGCGCTCTCGTCGATCATGATCACGACGAACACGCTCATCGGCGGCAAATACTTCGTGGTTGTCGGGTACGGCTACTGCGGACGCGGGCTTGCCAAGAAGGCGCACGGCCTTGGCGCAAAAGTCGTAGTCACCGAAGTCGACCCGCGCCGGGCGCTCGAAGCCCACATGGACGGCTACCATGTCATGACCATGGCAGACGCCGCAGCGATCGGCGACATCTTTGTCACCACCACCGGGAACACGAGCGTTATCGGGAAGGACCACTTCGGAAAACTCAAACCCGGCGCGATCCTTGCAAACGCCGGCCACTTCAATGTCGAAATCGATATCGCGTGGCTCGCAAAGCACGCCGACTCGACGGTCGAGCGCGACGGCATTGTCACCTACTTCCTGAAAGGAAAGCCCATCCACGTGCTTGCCGAAGGCCGGCTCGTGAACCTCGCCACCCCCAAGGGCATGGGCCACCCCATCGAGGTCATGGACTTAAGCTTCGCCCTGCAGGCGCTCTGCGCCCGTTACATTGCGGAGAAGGGCTCGTCCCTCAAGGGCGGCGTGTACGAGGTCCCAAACGAGATCGACGAACAGGTTGCCCGGCTCAAGCTTGCCTCGCTCGGCCTCTCCATCGATGACCTGAGTGCGGCCCAGAAGAAATACCAGTGCAGCTGGAACATCGGGACCTGAGATCCCAAAAACATCCTATCTTTTTTCCCCGTAAATTGAGGTTTATCCTTCCCGTCCCGCGTACAGGTATTCCTGTGCATACCCGCAATATTCCCCGAAATGCTGCCGGGCAAACCTGCGGATCGTGTCGTACTCACGGGTTGTCATGGCCTTATCTTCGGAAAGTTCCGGCAGGTAGTGCTCCCTTATTATCCGCCGGATCCAGACATCGACCGGGAACGCCTCGTACTTCTGGAACGCAAAGAGGAGGACGCAGTCCGCGGCCTTGGGACCGATACCGGCAAACTTCGTGATCTCTTTCCTCGCCTCCTCGTACGGGAGGCCTGCGATCGTTTCCGCCCAGCCGGCTCCGCCCGCGGCATCGCGGGAGCTCTTAAAAACGTACGGCGCACGGTACCCGAGCTTGCAGGTCGCAAGGCAGTCCTCGCTCCCGTGGCAGGCGATCCGCTCCGGCCCGGGAAAGGTATAGCCGCGGGCGCTCCCGCTTCCCACCGGCTCGCCGAACTGCTCGGAAAGAAGGGCGATCCGGCGCTTAACCGCCGGGATGTTCGTATTCGTTGCGCAGATATAGGAGCAGAGGCATTCCCACGGCGGCTGCCGGACCAGGCGGAGCCCGGCCGCACGATCGATCGTTGCGTGGATGAACGGGTCGCGGTCGATCGTTTCAAGAATCGCGTTCAGGTCGGTATCGAGGGAGAGGTACCTGACGATATATTCCCGGTCCGCCCCCTCGTACGAGAGGCTCCGGCCCTTCTGCCGGCACCGGATTGCACGGCCGCCCGCAACCCCGCTCCACCAGCCGCCGGCATCCTTCTCCCACCGGAACGCCTGGCCGCACCCGAGGGTCAGGTCGAGCGAGAACGGCTGGTCGGGTTCGAGGGCGATCCGCGGCATGGGACTCTTCCGTACCAGACCTATGGTTGTCGCCCCAGATGAAGGATGGCACCGTGACAAGGGACAAAAAGGCACGCTTTTTCCCGTATTTCAGGAAACAGGACGGATAGCCTTTTAATATTACGATGAAAAGTTCTTTTCATGGAATTAACTGATACGCTCAAGGATTTTATGGAAACGGGCGGCGACTGGGAACGTAAGGCAACCTCGCTTGCCGGCGTCTCCATCATCCGGCTGCCCGCAACGAAAAACCGCCCCGCTTCCCTTGCGATCGATGTCAACCCGGTCAACGAGGCCGGCCTCCCCATGAAAAAGAAGGGGATCATGATCATGAACGCTGCCGAGCTTGCCGCGTTCCGTGCGCTCTTTACGAGCGAAAAGATGGACGGCCTCTTATCGGCGCTCGAAACCGTGCTCCCCGAGCGGAAGGCCGCGGCAAAAGCAAAGAAATCCGATGTCCTCCAGATATAATACGATACACAAGAACGGATGAGCGTCATGCAAAAACAGGCACGTTCCGGTAAGGCACCCCGTACAGGATACTGGATTATCCCCTGCTGCCTGCTCATCCTTATCCTTGCCGGCGCCGGCTGCCTGGGAACGAAGAACCCCGAGCCTGCGCAGATCCCGCCGGCGATCCTCGTGGACTACCACCGCACGGGCAGTATCGCGGGGATCGACGACCGGCTGGTGGTCTTCGATAACGGCGTGGCGGTGGTCTCCGGGCGCTCAGGAAAAACCGAGATCCTCCTCAACCAGACCGACCTTGCGCTGATCTCGGTCCTCTTTAACCAGTCCCAGTTCTCGCAGCTCCAGGGGCAGTACTCCGCGCCCGGGGGAAGGGCGGACCTGATGACCTACACGATCAGCTACCACGGCAAGACCGTGACCGCAGAAGAGTCTGCCGTGCCCCCGTCGCTCCTGCCCGTTATCGCGGACTTAAACCACATCGTGAGCGCGGCAGGGGTCCAGAGAACCTCGTACCCGACGCTGCCGGTAACCCCGGCGTAAGCGAAAAACAAAAAAAGATTATTCTTTTTTATACATGCACGACTGGACGTCGTGGCCGAGTTTGCCGATCGCATCTGCCCGGCAGCGCTGGCAGTGCCGCATCTGCTTGACATATGCGCCGCAGGCGTCCTGCATCTTCTTCTTCATCTCCGGGGTTGGCGGGGCGATGTTCGCGAACTTGTACTGCGAGATGAGCGGGATGATGTTGAAGGTGTACACCCCCATTCCCCCGACCTTCTTTGCAATCTCCACGATGTGGTCCTCATTGATGCCCGGGATATAGACCGTGTTGATCTTTACGATCATGTTCCGTTCCACGGCCATCTCGATCCCCTTGAGCTGCTGGGAGAGGAGGAGCTTTGCCGCCTCAAGGCCCTCGTACCGTTTCCCCTTATAATCGACGAACTGGTAGATCTTCGCCCCGATCTCCGGGTCGATGGCGTTTAAAGTCACCGTGATGTTTCCCACATCGTACTTCTGGAGGAGGTCGATCTTGTCCGGCAAAAGGAGGCCGTTTGTGCTGATGCACTTGATGACCCCGGGATACTTCTCGTGGAGCCGTTTTAGGGTCTCGAAGGTCTCCTCGTTTGCGAGCGGATCACCGGGCCCTGCAATGCCGACGACCTTGATGTAATCGTATTTTTTGACCACCTTATCGACCATATCCATGGCCTCTTCGGGGTTGAGGACTTTTGTTGTGACCCCGGGCCGGCTCTCGTTGACGCAGTCGAAGTCCCGGATGCAGTAGTTACACTGGATATTGCATTTCGGGGCAACCGGGATATGGCACCGGCCAAAGGCATGGCACGCCTTCTCGGAGAAGCAGGGATGCTCCTGGATCTTGCGCATCTGTGCCGGGTCCCACTGGACTTTTCTTCCGGCTACGTCGGCAGTCTTGAGTTCGTCGGACATATGCACTCCGATCAGAATGCGTTCTTTTGGTATAAATAGGGTTCAATATTGCAACGGCCGTACGCGCCGCCGTCGGCAGGGCCGGGGGTTATGCCTTCTTTTCGGAGAAGTCTTCGGGGGAGAAGACCCGGCGGAAGTCGGGGTTCACGATATAGACCGGGAAGGTCCCGAAGATGGTCTTTCTCTCGACCTGGTAGATCTGCGCTTCGAGGAGCAGTTCCGTTGCGCTGGACAGGGTCGTGCCGTTTATCTCCCCGGTTTTTGGGTCTCCCCGCCCTGCTGCTTCCCGGGTAAGGCGTACCTGCCGGGCGAGCTGCTTTGCCTTGTTCTCCGAGAACCGGATCAAAAGGTCGCGGCTCGTGATCCCGTGGAGGTACCGGAAGATGAAGTAGAGGGGGACAAGGGCGGACGCGATCGCAACGATCAGGTGGCCGAGCTCGTCGAACTCCGAGATCGAGAGAACGTTGTTGACCGTGATCCCGGGGAGGAGGAAGATGGTGGTGATGATGCTGATAAGGGCAAGGGCGGTGATGACGATCACGAGGAACGAGACCACCGATCCGGGGATCTTTTTCCGTATGAGGTTGATCTTCATGTCAGAAACGTCGGAGAAGAACTCCGAGGAGTAGGGTTCGAGTTTCCAGACCAGGAAGTAAAAGACGAGGATCGCAAAGCACTGGAAGAGGACGATCCACATGTGGAAGTCGGGGATGGCGCCGATCTCCCGCAGGTACAGCACGATGGCTATGTCGAGGGTAAAGAGGGCGGCAAAGCCGATAAAGAGCGGCCGGCAGTTGATAAAGAAGGCATTGAGGAAGATCCGGGTAAAGCGTTTGCTGCTCGTGATCAGGCCGGTCTCTTTGAGGCGGTTGAGGTATTTTTTGATGGTGCCCTTTGAGGCCCCGGCGGGTTTGAGCGTGCGGGGCACTAAAAGCGTGATGAAATAGAACATGAAGAGGAAGAAGCTTGCCGAGACGAGGATGAGGAGGTACATCGGGCTCCGGATGTAATAGACGATGTTGGTGAAGACGGCAAGGACGAGGATGATGATGGTGATCCTGCCCCGGGTGCCCGAGGCGTACAGGGTGCGCTGGCGCTCTTTTTCTTCCCTGAGCTCTTCGCGGATGATCCGGTTGATTGCAAAAAGCGGGTTTTGCGGTTCTGGGGAGTCGTTCTTTTCCACGCGGAGGTTCACCTGAGGGCCGGTTAACGGGTCCGGTTTTGCTTACTATGTAGATCGGAAAGGCAAGGGTATATTACTTGCCGGCGAATCGTAGATGCGAGCAGCATGAAGAAGTCGGAAAAACTCAAAGGTAAGGAGAAGGTGCAGGAGAAGGCGGCGGCAAGGAAGCGCACCCTCCAGATTGTTTCCGTTGTCGCGGTGATCATCATCGTTATCGCCGGGGTAACGGCCTATATTTCGCTGTATAACCCGTTCGTGGTTGCGGCGCCCGGCGACAAGGTGAGCGTGGTCTATACGGGCATGTTCGAGAACAAGACGGTCTTTGAAACGAACACGAACTCTTCCCCGATCACGTTTACGGTGGGCTCGGGCCGGATGATCAAGGGCTTTGATGCGGCGGTGCAGGGGATGAAGATCGGCGAGACAAAGACGGTGACGATCCCCTCGGACCAGGCGTACGGCCCGTACGATCCGTCGCTGGTGCAGATTGTCCCAAAGAGCATGTTCCCGGCGAATACGACACTCTACCCGGGTGAGCCGTTCGGGTTCCGCAGCGCGGCAACCGGGCAGTCGTACCTGGTCCACGTGGTTAATGTGACGTCAAAGGGCGTTGCGGTCGATGCGAACTCGGCGCTTGCGGGCCAGGACCTGGTCTTTACGATCAAGGTGACGGGGATCACGAAGGCGGGCTCCGGCAGTTCGGCTGCGGGAAGCTCGTAATTTTTTCTTTTTTTGGATTTTTCACGGTAGTTCTCCGGGAGCCTGCGGCTCCGGCCGGGATGCCGTCGGGTAACGCTGCCAGTTCCTTACCGGGGGTTCAGGGACACAAAAGCAGACAAACGCTTTTACCCGGGGGATATAAAAGGGGAGGTATGAAGCCGCAGCGGTACTGGATTGTGGTTGCATCCCGGGAACATGTCATGCTTGGCGTAACCGGCGGGTTTGCGCAGGCAAATCATGGCAAGCGGTCCGGCCTTTCCCGGATGCACGCCGGCGATGGTATCATCTACTATTCCCCCAAGGTCTCGTTTGGCAAAAACGAGCCCCTCCATGCATTTACAGCCCTTGGCACGGTCGCAGACGAAGAGATCGTCCAGGTGGAGATGACCCCGGATTTTGTCCCGTTCCGGCGGAAGGTGGACTACCTGTACACGGGAGAAATAACGATCGAGCCGCTTGTCGCGGACCTCGGGTTTATCCGGAACAAGAAGTCATGGGGGTACGTCTTCCGGTTCGGCCTGCTCGAAATACCGCAGCCGGATTTTGCCGTGCTCCTGAGGGCGTTTGAAAAGTCGGGGACCAGGCTCCCGTCAGCCTGAGCCGGGGATCCCGTGATCGCAGGAGGACCCGGGGGGACTCAAGGCGGCCCCGGTACGTTCTATCAGAATCTATCAGTTTGTGATAAACGGATAGATTTTTAATAGATGTCTTTGTATGGGCTTATCCGGTCATAACACCCGCCCGGGTACTGTAATGCGGCTGACAGAACCCTGCGGTTTGTGGATACCGGGCGCTGATTTTTTCTAATCCTCAGTCCGCGATCCACACTTTTTTTCAAATCTTCACCAACCGATCCGCCTTTTTTTTGTAATCCTCAGATCGCGACCCGCTCTTTTTTTCAAATCCTCACCAACCAATCCGCTCTTTTTTTGTAATCCTCAGCTCGGGACCTGAACTTTTTCTGAAACTCTCAGCAACCGATCCGCTCTTTTTTTGTAATCCTCAGCCCGGGACCTGAGCTTTTTTTGAAATTCTCAGCAACCGTGCCGGACTTTTTTTGAAAAGAACGGCCGGGAGATCCCAGGCCTCGTCGGAGAAAGTGATGATTATTAGTGGGCAGCCCCTGTCTGGCTAAAAGGGAGGGGCGCTCTTTTTTTAGAATCCTCAGCCCGGGACCTGAACTTTTTTTGTAATCCTCACCAACCGATCCGTTCTTTTTTTAGAATCCTCAGCCCGGGACCTGAACTTTTTTTGTAATCCTCACCAACCCATCCGCTCTTTTTTTGTAATCCTCAGCCCGGGACATGAGCTTTTTTTGTAATCCTCACCAACCGATCCGCCTTTTTTTTGTAATCCTCAGCTCACGACCCGGACTTTTCCGGAAATCTTTGGCTCGGGTTTTGCGGCACCTGCCATGCCCTCCCGAAATTCCGGGGTCGTAAAACCGGATTTTCGGCCGGCCGCGCCGCGATCCCTGCAGCCGGGTAAAAACCGCCCGGGCCGGCCCCGGATCCGGGCCGTTAAATTGCTCCGATTCCCCCGCAACCATTGATATAACCGCGGGGTTCCGTGTATCTTAAATACTCAAATTATTGAACAGTGAATTATACAATGTCCCTGAATTTCTGCACAAAGCTCGGATGGAAGGCACGGAGGCTCGGGTACCCGCGGAAAGACGCGGCCCGTATTGCCCGGTGCTGCCAGTTCCTGATGGCGTTTGCGTGCGGACTTTTAGGGATCTATGGCATTGCCACCCCCGGTATCCACGGGGCGCCTGCCGGCGCCGGGTACGGATCGTCAACGTCCCGTGCCGGCCTGCTTTTCTTTGAGGACGTTGCCCTCATACGTTGACCGCCGGTCCTGAACAGGGACAGGATCTTTCGCGGGGTGGTGTTCGCACGAGAGCCCCGGCCGTACCCGGCCGGTAACGATTCTCTTAAAAACCCCCCGCCCGCACCGGTCATGCCCCCTGCCCGGCCGGCGTTGTACAGCCCTCATGTGGCAGGGCAGGACATCCCCGCTTTTGCCATTGATCGATTGACGAACACGAAAGGAAAAGAACAAAAAAACGGAGTTGATGTTGACCATGACCGAATTAACCGCGGTTACAGGAGACGTGGCCGAACCCGGCCTGAATGCATCCGGTGCCCTGAAAAGCAGCCGGATTAATTCCCTGCAGGGAGTACCGGCAGAATCTGCCGGCACTGCCTCAGGTGTACCAACACTGATCCTCCGGACGAGCACGGGAGGTGAACTTGCCCTCGGCCCGGAGATCTATACCCGGTGCAACGCGGTGATCATCGACGCGATGCGCATTCTGGAATGCCTCGGGTATCTCCCCGTTCTCGTGCGGAAGTCAAAGATCCCGCTCGATCTTATCGCGATCCGGCCGGACGGGGCCATGATTATCGAGGTCGCGCGGTCCCGGACACCGATCCCCAATGCCAAAGTGGTCTGTACGCAGTGCAAAAAAGAGATCGGTTATCTCCGCATGATGAAGCCCTCGTCGCAGTTCCGGAAGATGCTCTGGGTCTATTCGCCCCAGTGCCGGTGGAGGTTCTACGATGTGTTCCCCGGCGGGGTCTGGCTGGCGAAGGATCTGATGGAGGGGGATGGGAGGAAGTAAAATTTTCCCATTTTTTTTAGCAAATGAAATATCCTACGAGAAGATTCTCGGATTGCCGGATTTTTTTAGCATAAATCAGAATTGGCTAATATTAAAAGAATAATATGATCTATCGATTGAAATGTTTGAACGGGCTACGGTTGGAGAATGGGTGATATTAGTTCTATCTGCAATATTCGCGTTGATAGTAGCATTTTCAAAACAGAGCGACGGCGGAGGAATCCATTTTTCAACAATTTTCAGTGTATCGTTTATTATTTTCTTAATTATTCTGTATATCTTGTATTGGATTGTAACAAAGCTCTATCCAAAAAGTGCAAATTGGGGTGTCATTGGATGGACTCTTGCTATCATAGGTCTCAGTTTTCTCCTATGTATTATGCTGGCGGTAATCGCAGCATTTGTATTTGGAATGGCGGGAGACACAACAGCCTCTGCACAAACTGGACAGAATACTAACCCAACAGTTTCGGCTTCAACAATTGCTGCCCAGGCAACCATCATCAATTCAAATACTCCCGCAAATTGGGGACAATACGCGAATAATGAGGATCAGTTTATTATTTTCAAACCCTCGGACTGGAGCGCAGAACAATTAGATAAGTCTGAAATTTTTGATAAGAGCGACTCTGATTATTCACTAATGATGGAAAAAGCAGTGTATGTTTTCACTCCGAATATGAAAGGATTTGTAATAATTTATGGAGTAGATGCCACAGGTACACTTTATTCCATATTTGACGATAAAGAAAAAACCAAAATCTCCGATGAACTGTATGACCAGATAGTTGACGGAGTAAAAAAAAGTGGATCTGACAAAGTCAAATTTACTTCGATTGTAAAGGACAGTAATTATTATTTAATCAACGGAAATCCAGCTCGCCGTATGACACTGTACATGACTGCAAACGGAGAGTCCCTATCCGGGGATTGGTATGTCATTGCCCACGGCAATAAATATTATATTCTTGGGTATTCTGCAATGAATGGCGCGACACAGTCCGACTCATCAACTGCAACAACCATAATGCAAACATTTGCAACAATGTAATTCAATTAATAGATATAGTAATTTTTAACCATTTTGGGAATAAATCCTTTACGGCGTTATCTGATCACACGGTTCCAGTTTTTAATTATTTTAATAGGGTAAATGCACACGTGGATAAAGAAAGTCTATGATACAGTTATGGAGAATTGGAATAATCTCGCATTACAAAATTTTCAGGAACATTTTTTGACCATTCTTCCCATTTTTCTTTCACCCTATCCCATAATGGTATTAATTTAACCCTCAGATCTACATCACCGGAATAATACAAGAAGCCAGGAATAAGTGCAATTGAATATGAGAGGCCATGAGTGGTACCACAGTCCATGCAATTTTGTAATTTTTTAAACTCCGTGACTGCTTCAAAAAGTTCTTCATTAAGGTCTGAATGTTTTCTCTGTAAATCTTCAATTAATCCCTGTGTTTGTTTCACAATATCCGCAATTTCAGCTAGAGATTTTACATCTAGTTTCTGATTTTCCAGTGCAATAATAACATCTCGGATAATTTGCTTATCGGCACTGTCCAATTTTGAGAGAAATGCACCAATAATCTTCTGCTCAGAAATATCAAATCTTGAAAGAATTCCATGTTCGAGTGCAGCGATATGGACATCAATGTCGCAAACTTTAGAATGTGTTTGATTACAGGTGAAATCTATACTCAAAAGAATCTCTTTAATATCCATAAGCGAATTATCAATGCATTGCTGTTCATTTTTAATGACAGAATCTTCAATAATTGTAAGAAGTCCTTGAATCGCTTGTCTGATATCCTGGGGGAGATTCGAAATTTGGTGATTTATAATCTGGAATGTTTCTCGCGTCACGATCTGAACATTGGTTCCTTCTCGAATTTGTTTTCCAAGGCGGTAAATAGATGTACCCAAATCAGTATATGGCAAACCTTTGTTCCTAGTGAAAAGACAAATTTCCGTGGCGTGGGTATAGATTCTTTCGGTAATTCCATCAATATCTCGTTTGACAATCTGTGCTCCTCGTAGCATTAACTTAGCGGCATAGGGTCTTTTCCCCTCAATAGATTCTATTATTGCTTCTGCTTGAGTGCAATATTGATTGCAGGATATAAGGTGAGTGCGAATTACAGATGAATCAAAGGAAGGCAGCGTTTCAATTTCTTTGATTGCATTTGCCAAATTCTCAATTATTGCGATAAGTTGCTCGCGTGTATCTGATCCAGAAATTGCATTTTTAGCTTCGGAAATGAATTCTTCGACCTTTACTCTGGAATCTTGTTGTCGGAATGTAAGTGCATAAAATGCCCGATAAAGCGGGAAACAAACTTGTGAGGGATTATTTTCACCAATCTTATTAGATTCATTAAACGATTTTTCAAAGGATCCGAGCGCGTTTTCAAGTTCTAATCGAAATGCGGCATCAGTCTCCAGACCACATGCAATCTGGATTGACACTTTTCCAGCAGAATGATATGCATAACTACGAACTGATGGTTCAGGATCATGTGTCAATATTTGAATCGCGTTTTTTGCAGAGTTCTTGTCTGTAATAAATAAATACGATTCCCCAATTGCATATGCCACTCTCTTACGTACATAAGAATCCGAATCATTGGTTAAGTTATGAAGATCTTTCCAAGCTGTTTTTTTATCAGGCATAGCGGCAAAGGCATCCCCAATTACCTCGGCTACTGTCGCTCGAACGTTAAACGTACTATCCCTTGCTAAATGGTGGAGATCATTTTGGGCCACTTTCTTGTTAGGTAAATGAACAAACGCTACCCCAATAGAATATACTGCTCTCCTTCGCACATCAGAATATTTATCCCGTGATAAATTGTGAAGATCCTTTTGGGCCAATTTTTTATCAGATATCTGAGCAAAGATCTCACCAATGGCTTCTGCGATTCCCCATCGGACCTCATAGGTACGATCTCGTGCCAATTTGTGGAGGGCTTTCGATGCTGTCACTTTATCCGGTATATGAAAAAAAACCTTCCCAAGAAGCTCTGCTACCTCCCATCGGACAAGCGGATCCTTATCCAGGGTTAAGCGATAGAGGTCGTTCCATGCAGCGATTTTATCGGGCACATGGACAAAAACCTTGCTGAGCGTTTTGATGGCTTCCCATCGGACAGCTGAATCCTTATCATGAATTAAGCGATGAAGGTTATTCCAATCTTCGAGATTGTCGGATAATAAGTGAAAATGAGAGGTCAGCTGATTTGCAGCCTTTATTCTATCCCATTTGATAGGACTAGTTAATTGATCGCGAATCACGTTTTGAGGAATACGTTCTTCAGTCAACGTGAGATACTAGGGAGTATTATAAAAAGAAGGTTTCGTTTAATCATCGGCCCATACTTTTTTGTTTCGTGATATGCACTTGGGGCATTTTTTAATAATTCTCCAGTTTCATCTACTAAATTGCTCAAATTTTTCATTACTTATGGACATTATACGTAACTCTGACGAATTTGTTAGGGAGCCAAGATTCCTTTCAAATCCCGCTCCTTTTGGGCCGACCCAAAATTTCGAAAAGTCATTTGATAAAAATACACCTACAAATCCCGCTATCAAAAGTAAAAACATTAGAGCAAATGAGTACTCCGAAATTTTTTGAGATAGGAATAAAATTACTGGGATTATGAGGAATAAGCAAAGGCAAACTGCAATAACATCACATCTTGAAGTGGTGAATACAGAATATTGGGGTAAATTTTTTTTGAGCAGACGCAGATTTTTATGTGCTTTTGAATTTGTATCATCTAATTCAATTGCCTTACTAAATTCCACTCTGGCACGGTTCAGATTGAAATGTGTTCGAAAGTTTTCATTTTTTTGAGTGAAAATCCAGCCCAAATTGTTATGAATTTTCGAAAGGAGAGAGTTATCCGCGTTTGAAAGTTCCAATGCCTGTTGATAAACAGTTATGGCGTCTTCAAAGTATTTTTCATCTGTTAAAATATCTCCCAAATTACTGAGATTTGTGGGGTTTGAAGGATCTTTTATAAGTGCCATTCTAATCTCCTCTTCTGCATCAGAATACCGTTCTAATTTCTGTAATAGTTCCGCATAATTACTGTGGATATCTGCGTTATTTGGAGCATATATTATGGCTTTTTGGAAACTAGCCTCTGCTTCTTGATACTTTTTCATCTCAAATAGCAGGACCCCATATTCATTATAAATAGAGGAATCGCAGGGATCTAACTCAATGGCTTCTTTACACTGTTCTTCTGCTTCAGAATATCTCTTCACATGTTTTAATAGGGATGAATAATTTTGATGAGCCGATGAGTCAGCCGGTTTTAATTTTATAGCAATTTTATATTCTTTTTCAGCCTCGCAAAATTTCCCTAATGCGGTTAAAACATTTCCATAATTACTATGGAAACGAGAAATATTGGGTTTTACTTCTATTGCAGTTTTAAAATGTTTTCCAGCATCATCATATTTTTTCAAATCGTAATAATAAGAACCTAAATTGTTATGGGAACGAACATTTGTTGGATCCAACTCAATCGATTTCAGATATTCCTGCTCAGCTTCATTTTCCCTACCCATTGAACTAAGTAGAAGTGCATAGTCGAAATGATATTTGGAATCATTCGGGTCGATATCTATTGCAGCCTTTATTTGATTTTCGGCCTCCTCTGATCTTTTTAATTGTTCCAACAAAATAGAATAATTGGAGTGAACATCTGCACGGTTTGGCATTAATTCAACAGATTTTTTAAAATATTTTTCAGACTCTCCATATTTCTCTAACTTGAATAACAAGGTGCCATAATTTGAGTATCGTATTCCATTATCGGGATCCAAGACAACAGCTTTTTTAAGATAGTTTTCTGCCTCTTCAAATTTGCCTTTATCTTTTAATATTTCCGCATAAAGTGAATAAGCATCTGGATTCTCTGGGGATACTTCAAGAAACTTTTTAGAATATTTTTCAGCTTCATCTAACTTTTTAATATTGATTAGGAAATCACAATAATTCAAATAACACAATTCTTGCTTGGGATCCAGCTCTATTGCTTTTTCATAATACTTATATGCCTCATCATAGCGCCCAGATTTCTGTAAAAAGAATGCATAGTTACAGTTTATCCCAGCATTATTTGGGGCTAATTTGAGAGCGATTTTAAAATGTTTTTCAGCTTCAGACGCTCTTTTTGATTCAGCTAATAATATTGCATATTTTAAATGACTGCATTCATTTTCCGGGTTAATATCTATAGATTTTTTGAAATGTTCCTCAGCTTCATTTATTTTATTCGCATTAAGTAAGAGCTCAGCAATATTACAATGAGCGCAATAGTTTTTTGGATCTGACTCAATATCTTCTAGTAATTCTTTCTCGCTTTTTAAAGAATCTGTCATATAGTCTTTCCCTACTTAGTATGACTAATAATTATTACAACAAATTAAAGTATTTCTATTTATATCGCGATTTACGGAACGCTTCAGATTAGACCTTCCCAGTGCACACTTTAATCTAAATAATTTCTTCCAAATCCATTGACACCATTTCCTCTTTTTGCACGCCAATCGTCCCGGATCCCTGATCCGGCCATAACCCGGGCTCGGATTCCCACCCCCCGCGTACCCCTATTATCCCGACCGGCCCACAGGTATGTGTCAAAGGGGCCCCCGAGACAGCAGAAAAAGAAAGAACAAAAAAGGACGTGAAAAAAATGGCAGATTTCCAGGATGGAACAACCACAAAGACTGCCTTCCGCAACCTGACAAGCCCGATTGCGGACCCGGCGACGTTTAACGCGATCGTCCAGGCAGTCATCGTATCGAACCCCCTCGGATGTGTATCCTACATCTCCGCGGGTGAAACACACGCAGGTGTGGAAAAGACCAAGGAAGCCTACACCGCAAAGATCGTGTACCAGGACTCCGACGCAAAAGTCGTCGGCGCAATCTCAGACCGGTACACCAGCCTTGCCGGGTTCAACGCCGGCGTAGCTGTGATCCTCGCGGCAGGCACCCTCAGCACCGCCCACGGCGGGACCGTAGCACGGGACACCGACACCGAAACATACTCGGCGACCCTCAAGTGCCACGACCCCAACGGCGAGCTGTACTACCTCCACTTCAGCAGGGATCGGATCATCATCGCTTCCTACACCGACGAAGCGATCCGGACCAAGGTCGAGACCTGGGCCGACACCGAAACCGCCCTTGCCTGAAGGTGAGCGCGATGGACACCTCGCTCATCATCACCGGGGCATTCCTCGGCACGGGACTCCTCGCCTACGTGGTCATCCCCGGGCTCCTCGTCATGTGGGACCGGGTCCTCGACCACATGGAAGCATCGGAAGCGAACAAAAAAGTCTGATCGACAGGGGGAAAGAGCCCCCTGCCATCCCTTTAAAAAGGATTCAATTTTTGAAAAGAAAGCTTGTGAAATCTCCTCAGATCATTGCGATGATCGCCGCCTTAAAAAAAGGGACATCCCCACGCGGATGGAACAAAAAATCCCTTCCCACCGCCGGGCACCTTATGGGGTCCCGATGAGGCGGCCCCGGACAATCCTGTACCGCAACTATTCAGGATCCTACAAAGAGCGCATCGTCCAATCCTTTAAAATGCAGGTCGCCGGTCATAACCTTCCCGCCAGCCTGCCGTGCCGTTGCAAGGATGATAGCGTCAGCAGTTCCGCCGGGGAACCCATCGTTTCTCAGGTAGCCGGCAGCAGTTGCGATCTCCTGATCGACAGTTACCACCCGGCCAACCGTAGTGATCAGCCGGAGCATCTCCTCCAGGAGATCCCGGGGATACCCATTGTATTTCCGTACGATCTCGGTGATGGTGATCGCGGATGTCAGTAATGCAACGTCTCCCGGGGTCTCGATAACCTCTCTGATTGCCGGGTCGGACCCACGGAAATACTCGATCCAGACCCAGGTATCAATCACCAGGTACTCGATGGGAATCGTCCTCCTCCCGCACAAAGGGTGGCATTTCGGGGGTACAGCCAAACATTGATTTTATGGATGTCTTCCGGGCGGTAATCAGGAACTTTATTACCTCATCGTAGGTTTGCAGGTTATGGCACTCCTTGAGGGTAGTGAGCTCCTCCTTGGTATCGGCCAGCAGCTGGATGGTGGTCGTCGCTGGTTTCTGTGAATCCGCAGACATAATCCGAATTATAGCACTATAACACTATAATAGTATTGGAAAAATGAGGTATTTCCCCGGGTAAACGACACCCCCGGCTATCGCAGGCCTCATTCCAGCCACGCAGTGACTCCGTTTACGGAGGGCCGGATGGAAGGGGACAGGGGGCCCGGCAGCGTATCCCGTGGTGACAGGCCAAAAAAACGGGCAAAAATATATCCCTTATCCAAAAATAACATGGATACGTGGCAAAAACCACAAATGAACGAAAATAACCGGAAAAGGAAGTGATTACCACGTCGCACAAAGAAAAGAAGGCTGTTGCCCCCGCATCAAAGACTGCTCCCGTAGCAGCAAAGACTGATGCCAAGAAGACCGGCAAGAAGTAAGCCTCAGTTCATTTTCATTTCCCTATTTTTCCATCATATTCTTTATTAAAAACGGATTCACCCGGGCGGCGGTATCCGGCGGTTTGTCACCGGTTCACAAGCGTTTACCGGCGAGCGTACGGCAGGGTACGAAAGATCGCCGGAACAGCAGGAGTGATGAGACGAGGACGAAACCCCTTCTCCGCAAACACCGAAAGGGCCCTTATTTTGGCGTACCCGGGGAAATAATCCTCTGGTTCCCGAGCGGGCAGTACCCGACACGGGATAGATCCCTCTGCATCATCAGGCACCGGGCAATCGACCCTTCCGAGGAAGGGGCATACTGATCGCAATGGATCTCTTCGCAGAACTCCTCAAGCATATGCCCCAATGAACCGGGCGGGGAGTTAAAGCTGATGCAGGAACCTGGGGAAAAACGGGCATTCGGACGCTTCCCTCCCGGCTGCCGCACGGAACAAGGCAGCAGATTTCCCCAGAAGATACGGAAACCGGGCCGGCGCGAGGAAAAAAGGGAACCCTATGACAATCCCCGTTTTACCGGGGATTATCCTCTGCAACCGCGGAAAGTACCGCCGCGATCACCGCGATCACGGCCGCAGCGATAAATGCCACCGCAAAGCCCTCCACGATGATCTCCATCGGGATCTGCGCCACCGGGGTATTCGGGTTGAAGTTCTTGTTGGTCACCACCGTAAAGAGGGCGATCGTACCCATCAGCGCAATCCCCACCGTCTCCCCCACGTTCTTCATCGTGGTCATGATACTCGAACCAAGTCCCTCCTCGTCTTTCTTGCTCTGGCCGAGGATCTGGTTCATATTGGGCGGGAAGAAGACCCCGAGCGCAATACCCACGCAGAGCAGCGTACCTGCAATAAAGAGGATACCTGTCTGTTCCGTAAAGAGGCTGATCAGGAAAAACGCCACGGCAGCAAACACGGCCGCCCCCGTGGCAAGCACCCGGGAACCGATCTTGTCCGAGAGGCTGCCCGAGATCGGGCCAAGGACCATGAGCGCAAAGGACGGCACGGCAAGCAGCAGGCCGGCCACATAGACCTGGTACCCCATCACGCCCTCAAAGAAGAACGGCAGGAGGTACTGCACGCCGGCAAACGCAAGCATCATCGCCGCAGCGGCAAGGCTTGCGGCAAGGAAATTTTTGTTCTTGAAGAGGTCGAAGTCGCAGAGCGGGTCGTTGCACCGGGTCTCCCGGAACACAAAGAGCACCCAGAGAATGGCCGAGACACAGAAACTGCCGATAATTGCGGGAGATGTCCAGCCCAGGCTGAGCCCCTCGTCGATGGGCCAGAGGAGGGTGGCAAGCGCAAAGAAGAAAACGACCGCCCCCGGGTAATCGAATGCCCCGGTCTTTACCGGGTGCCGGTCCTGCGGGATGCACTTCATCCCGAGGAGCACCGCACAGATCCCGATCGGGACGTTGATAAAGAAGATCCAGTGCCAGCTCACGTACTGGGTTAAAAGGCCGCCGATGATCGGCCCTGCCGCGATCCCCACGGAGATCACCGTTGCAAGGATCCCCAGAGCCTTTCCCCGGATCTCTTTGGGGAGATAGATAGCAATCATGGCCGGGCCGATCGCTTCGAGAGCCGCAGCGCCGATCCCCTGCACAAAGCGCGAGCCGATCAAGGCGTCGATACTTCCCGAGAGACCGCAGAGCAGCGACCCGATGGTAAAGACGGCAAACCCGGCAATGAAGATCTTTTTGAAGCCATGCATGTCGCCGAGTTTCCCGAAAACCAGAAGCAGCCCGCTCAAGACAAGCAGGTAGCTCATGGCAACCCAGGAGACCTCGGACATGGGGATATGGAACGATTCTGCGATCGTGGGGAGCGAGATGTTTACGATGGTTGAATCGAGCGATGCCATGAAGGAGGAGAGGGCAAGGATGAAGAGAACGAGTTTCTGTTCCCGTGCACTGAGTGCGGCCGGTACTTCCATAGGGAATTTTCAGGCGGGGTCTTCAGATATAGGTTTCGGGTTTGCTCCCGGCCGGGCCGGACCGGGCCGGGGTCACCAAGAAAAGCCGGATCCCTCCCGATCTTTTTATCAGGGAAGGCCCGTCAGTGGGAGGCACAGGATATGCACGGGTCGTATCCCCGGATGATCAGTTCGGCGAGCTGCCAGGGCGAACCGGCAAGGGCAAGGCCCGCCGTTGGCATGTTCCATGACGTGGGAACGAGCATCTTAAAATAGATCACCTTTCCCTCGCGGACGCGGGCGATATGGACCAGGGTTCCGCGGGGGGCCTCGTTTGCCGCCCAGCCCAGGCTGCCGTTGCCGGGCGGGATGCAGGGCGCAAGCACCGGGCCGGCGGGGTCGAGCCGGTCGGTACAGTCCGCGAGTTCGGCTGCGGCCTGGACGCACTCCATCTGCCGGGCCACGAGCTGCCCGATCGTGCCTTTCTCGTCGAAATGACTGAACTGCCGGAGGCGTGCCGCTGCCCCGACCTCGACCGGCTGCCCGTCGTACAGGGGGAGCGCCGGGCACATCTCCCGCACGGGATCGAGCGGCGTTCCCACCGGAAGCGTCCCGCCGCCGGGGTACGCAGGATCGCTGTACGTGACCTCCGCCGGATCCCCGTACCAGTTCACGGGCGACACTTCCGTGTACCGCGAGAGGTCAAAGGACGGGTGCTCCTCAAGACTCGACGTACCGTAGAGCGGGTCGGTGGCAAGACTGCCCTGGTCGTGGTACCCCAGATGCCGGGGAAACGGCACCCGGGCACCGCCGATCTCCACAGAGTCCCGCCGGGAAAGGTCGCGGATCAGGGAAAGCATGCACTCCCTGTGCTCGCGGGCAAGGACCTCTCCCTCTTTTGCAAGATCGGCGATCTTTGTCTTTGCCTGCGGCGAGATGTTGGAGTGCATCCCGCCCACCCGGGGATTGCCCGGATGGATCGCCTCGCCGCCCGCGATCTGCACGCAGGTCTGCCCGATCTCCCGGATCCGCTGGATGCGCCGGGCAAGGGCGCGTGCCCGGGGCTCGGGGGAGAACGGGTTGATCCTCGTTTCGGTGCCGGGGTAGTACAGGTCGGGAAGCACCATGAGGGCATGGAGGGTATGGACCGAGAGCCGGGACGCCGAATGGATGATCCGCCGCAGGAGCAGGGCGTCGCGGGGAATCTCGCAGCCGATCGATGCTTCCATGGCCCCGACACCCGCGAGCACATGGGGGACCGGGCAGATGCCGCAGACCCGTGACGCCAGCGTCGGGACAGCGACCATCTTCTTCCCGGTACAGAACCGCTCGAACCCACGGACCGGCGACAATCCGACCCATCGTCCCCGGGTCACGATCCCGTCTTCATCGGTCTCAAGGACCAGCCCCGAACGCCCTTCGTTCCGTACGGTTGGCGAGACAGAAACAACCCGGGTCATAATATCCGGGGAGTAGACGCCCGACGCTCATAAGGGTATGGGATACTGCAAGGCAAAAACATCGGAACCCCCGGTTCCCTTCTTTTTTAAAAAACACGGGGAATCAGGGGATATCATTAAGTCAGAAAAGGAGTAAATAGAACCTGTCAAAGGCATATCGAGGTAACTTAACATGCCAACCAGCAAGAAACAGATGACAAAACTCAACCAGGTAAAGAAGGAAAAGGCAGCAGAACTCTCAAAGCAGGCAGCAGCCGGCAGCGACAGCGCAAAAAAGAAGCTCAAGAAACTTGAGAAAAAGATCAAGTAAGCCTTCTTTCGGCTTTTCTCATTCTGCTTTTTTACCCGCGGTATCGTCCCGCTTCCACAACCGATGGCATGATCACCCGGGAACGCCAATCACCTACCAACTATGAAGATCCTTTTCTGCGGCGAGGGCTTTCCCGAGGCCCGCAGGCAGCTTGCAGCCCTTCTTCCGGATGACAAGATCCTTGCCCTGCCCCCGGACCGGATCGGCCGGCACATTGCGGATGCCGATATCGTTGTCCCGACCGTAAACCGGGTGGACGAGACACTCATGCAAGAGGGGCACTTCGGGCTCATCCAGCAGTTCGGGGTCGGGCTTGAAGGCGTGGACATCACGGCTGCCACAAAAAACGGGATCTGGGTTGCCCGGGTCCCCAGTGAAGAGTCCGGCAATGCCGCCTCGGTTGCCGAGCATGCAATCCTCCTCATGCTCATGCTCTCCAAACGCTGGAACGATATTATCAGGACCAGAAAGCCCGGCATCCAGGACCGGTGGGGAACCCCGACCGGCCAGGCACTCCGGGAAAAGACCGTCTGCATTGTCGGTCTTGGCGGGATCGGGAGGGAGCTTGCCCGGCGGCTCGTCGGCTTCCGGGTCAGGATCGTCACCGCAGACGACCACCCCGGGCGGACGGTGCCGGGCGTGGAGATCGCCCGCCAGTATCCCTTATCAGACCTCCCCGCAGCGTTTGCAGAGGCAGACTATATCGTGCTCTGCCTCAACTATACCCCGGACCGGTTCCACCTCGTGGGCAGCACGGCACTTGCCGCTGCAAAACCCGGGGCGTACCTGGTGAACGTGGCCCGGGGCGGCCTTCTCGATGAAGACACCCTGCTTACCGCCCTGAAAAGCGGGCAGGTGGCCGGCGCCGGTCTCGACGTCTTCTGGCAGGAACCGGTGGACATGGGCCACCCCCTCTTTTCTGAAAACGTGATCGCAACTCCCCACATTGCCGGTGTAACGGACGTGTCGTACGAGGGGATCGCCCGGGCGTTTGCCGGGAACGTGAAACGCTACGCAGCCGGGGAGACGCCCCTGTATCTTGCAAATGCACCGGAGAAGGTACGGCACCGGTAAAAAAGAAAACGCGCCCGGGCCATTATCCCGCAAACGCCCGCTCCCAGAGCATCACGATAATCTCAAACGCGATGAGAAGGATGACCACCCATTCGAGGAAGTTCGAGTGCTGGATCCTGACCTCGTCGGACAACATCGAGTAGTTCTCCCGGATCACCGTGATCTTCCGGCTCACGCTCTCGCTCCACTGGCTGCTCCTCAAGATCTTCAACGCCGTCGCATAGACCCGGGCGTAGTAGATATCCTCGGTCACCTTGATCAGGTTATCGACCTTTTCTATCGTCTCCGAGATCTCCGCAGAGCTCTTCATCTGGTGACGCATGATCGCATGGTACTGGCTGCCCCTGTTGAACCAGGACAGCCGATCCGCATGCTCGATATCGTCGTACATCCGCGCCATCTCACGGGTCAGCTCGCGGTCATAGTACCGGAGCTCGAGCACCTGCACGTTTGCAAACTCGATTAAGTCGATGAGATCGGTCGGGCTCTCGGGGCCGCAGAGCAGGGCCGAGTCCCAGGAGATGACTGCAAGTTCCTCGTTTGAGTAACTGAGGGAATTTTTCAGGATATCCTCGCGGATCTGGGAAGAGACGCAGGTCCGGTCCCCCAGGAGCAGCGGCACCGGGTCAATGGAATCGTCCCGCCGGTCGGTCACGTAGATCGTGTAATCCTCGTAAAAGTCCGGGTCGATTGCAAAATTCTTGATGTGCGGCTTGATGATCTCCCCGAGGGTATTGAGATACTGGATGAAGAAGTCCGAGAGTCCTTCCTGGCCGGCGAACCGGAACGCGATATCCTCGAGTTCCCGGTGATCCGCCTGATCGTCGTCGTAGATGAAACAGAGGCTGATAACCCCGATATCGTAGACACGGGCGACAGCGGAGAACTCGTACGAGCGCCCCTCCCGCTCCACCGTGACCGGCAGCATCCGGATCAGCAGCGGGGACGACTCGATCATGATGGATTTCGGCTTGACCCGGACAAAACTGGTACGGGCCGTAAAGTAATTCCTGGCCAGGGACTTCTCCAGCCAGTCGATATCGATCTCCCGGCCGATATCGTAAATGCGGTAGAACCGCAGCGAGATCATAACAGATTCTCCTATTGTCCCGGGCATGCCCGGGATCGTATGTGGGGTATATTGCCGCTGAATCCCCATAAACCCTCACTCGCGGGCAGGGATCGACCTGCGGCGGGCGGTCTTTTTTATATCCCGGCAGCGCAAACCAACGATGGAGATTCTGATACATGTATACCGATATCCTCTCGATCGGGATGGTCGTCACCATCGGCCTCGCGGCAGGGACCGCGATCGGTCTTGTCCTCGGGTACCTGGCCGGCTGGCAGAAGCCGCACTGGGCAGAGATGACCGGCAAAGAAAAGGCAAAAAATATCCTCCTCGTCCTTGCCTGCTCGGCCCTCCTTATCGCAGGCCTTGCCTGGCGCTTTCTCCGGAACTAGGCAGGCAGCGCATATTCCTTTAAAACCCTTTTTTCCTGCCCGACCCTCACGGGAAGGTACCATATTGATGAAGGTACAGTACCAATAGAGATGCGAAAAGACCGCAGGGTGCGGGTACGGGCGAGGCGCCGGGTCCCTCCGGCCACTGTCCGGCCCGGCACGGGAATACTGCAAACGGGATACAGGTGCATGTGACGTGGAGACCGACCTTTTTGTTCACGGTATCGTGATCGGTATCGCCCTTGCAGCGCCGGTCGGCCCCATTGCGTTCATGTGCATCCAGCGCTCGATCGCCCACGGGCGGCTCCACGGGATCGCGGCAGGCCTCGGGATCGCCACCGCCGATGCATTTTATGCGGCCGTAACCGCATTCGGGCTTGCCCTTATCTCGGACTTCCTCCTTGCCCGGCAGTGGTTCTTCCGGCTCTTCGGGGGCCTTGCCCTCATCCTTGTCGGCCTCAAGATCTTCTTTGCCCCGCCGCCCGAGGTAACGGTAAAGGCAGACGGGGGAAGCCTGATCTCGGACTATACCACGATGTTTGCCTTAACGCTCGCAAACCCCTTGACCATCCTCTTCTTTGCGATCATCATCCCGAGCTTTGGCGCGGTCATCAGCGGGGGCACATGGTTCAACCCGGCCCTCTTTGTGATCGGGGTCTTTGTAGGCGAGATCGCCTGGTGGGTGCTCCTCTGCGGCATCCTCGGCTCGATGAGGAGCTACCTGACCCAGAAACGGCTGCATACCATCAACCGGCTCGCCGGCCTGGTTATCACCGCGTTTGGCATCGTCCTTATCGCCTCCCTCTTTGTGTCCGGCGAACTCTCGTAAGGCCCGGCGTTTCGGAACGTTTTTTTTTCGCGGTCTTCACCGTGCCGTCCCTCCGAATAGTTCACAAAGTTAATAGTTCACTTAATTAACTACCAGTTCAATACCTCAGGGACAGGAGCAAAACCACCCTTATGGCCGAAGATTTCCGGGGACGTGCGGCTGAAGCCCTGATTGCCCTCATCCCCCTCTACTACAAGAACGTGATGCGGAACCGGCATACTGCAAACGGCGTCCTCATCGCCGAATACCATACCCTCGGGCTTCTCATGAAGTACAAGGCGCTGCCCATGTCGGAGATCGGAGACCGGCTCTACATCTCCCGGCCCTACATGACCCGGCTTGCCGACATCATGATAGCCGACGGCCTCGTGGAACGGCAGGCAGACCCAAAAGACCGCAGGGTAACAAACCTTGCCATCACCGCGAAAGGAAAGAAATTCCTCAAAGAGTCCGTATCGAAGTACAAAAAAGATCTTATGGAAAGTTTCGGGGGCCTCACGGACGCGGAGCTCGAACACCTGGGAAAGGCGCTTGAGGAAGCCTACCAGATCCTCATAAAAGTCGACCGGAGGTGAATGCCCTGCACCTGTTCGCAAGCGATACAGATCCCTTCGGTGCGGAGACGGAGGCACACAGAGAGACGCCCATTGTTGCCGACGGCGCCCCGATCATCCGGATCGACCACCTCTCCAAGGTCTTTAAGGACAAGACCAAGACCGTTGTCGCCGTAAACGATGTCTCCTTTGAGGTGATGAAAGGGGAGATCTTCGGCCTCCTCGGCTCAAACGGCGCCGGGAAGAGTACCCTCATCCGGATCCTCACCACGCTGCTCTCCCCTACCACCGGGCAGGCCGTGGTAAACGACATCGATATCACCAAAGACCCGGAGACGATCCGGACCCTGATCGGCGTCTGCCCCCAGAACTATACAAGCGACGTGGAACTGACCGCGTACGACAATTTAGAGTTCTACGGCAAGCTCCAGAACGTCCCCGACAGCATCCTCGACGCCCGGATCTGGGAACTCTTAAGGATGGCCGATCTCGAAGACCGGGCCCACATGCCGGTGCGGACGTTCTCGGGGGGCATGAAGCGGAAACTCGAGATTGTCCGGGCCTTCATCCACCGCCCGCTCATCCTCTTTTTGGACGAACCGACAATCGGCCTTGACCCCGAGGCTCGCCGGGAGGTCTGGCAGCAGATCCTCGCGCTCAATGCAGAGCACACCACAATCATCCTCACCACGCACTACATGGACGAGGCAGAGAAGCTCTGCGGGCGGATCGCCTTTGTCGACCACGGGAGCCTGATTGCCCTCGACACCCTCGAAAACCTGCGCAGGCTGATCCCGGCCGGCGACCTCATCGGGATCGGCATCGACCGGATCGTGCCCGGGATCGAAGACGAACTCAAAACAATCCCGCAGGTCAACGCGGTAACGGTGGTCGAGCACAGCGTCACGATCTCGGCCACGAACGGCAGCCGGGTTCTCCCGGCGATCCTTGCCGCCTTTGAGGACCACCACCTCGCCATCCTCTCCATCTCCATCCGGTCGCCGTCCTTAGAAGATATCTTCATCTACCTGACGGGAAAGGGCATCGACGGCGACACGAACGTTACAGCCGCCCACGGAGGGAAAATGCCATGATCCGGAGTGCATTTGCCATCTTCAAACGGGACTTCAAGAAGTTCTTAAGCACCCCCTCGATGATCGTCATGACGCTCTTTATCCCCGTCATGTATCTCGTGATCTTCGGGAATGCCATGGGCGGGACCATCACCCATATCCCGGTCGGGGTAGTACAGGAATCCCCGCCCTACAGCGACACGCAGCTCTTCACGAGCGCCTCCTTCCAGCTCAACCACATCAGCCAGACCGATGCGGAGAAACTCCTCGACGTTACCGTCTATGCGGACGAGATCACCGCAAAACAGGATCTGGAGAACGGAAAGCTCGCCGCCGTGATCGTCTTTCCCTCATCGGTGACAAACGACAATACGATCCGCCTCTACGTAGATAGTGCCGATTCCATCACGCCCCCGCTCGTCCAGGCGGGGTTGAACCAGGTGCTCCTCTCCCTTGGGGCCCACAACCCCGTGCGGGTGGACAAGATCTACGGGAACATCAAGTACATCCAGTTCTTCGGGGTAAGCGTGATCATGATGGCGATATTTTCCGCCACCATGTTCGGCGGCGGGATGGCGCTCATCCGGGACAGAGAGAACGGGATCCACGAGGGCTACCTGGTGACGCCGGTGAAACGGTCGAGCATCATCCTTGGGATCATAACAAGCGGGACGGTGAGGGCGTTTATCGCCGGGTTCGTGATCTTCTGGATCGATCTGCTGGTCACCGGGATCGCCGTCCAGAGCCTCCAGGCGTTCATTCTCGTCATTGTCGTGATCCTGATCTCCTGTATCGGGGTGACGAGCTTTGTCGTCTCCCTTGCATCGCGCTTCACCACGCAGCAGGAATACATGTCGCTGATCGCATTTTTTAACATGATCCTGTTTTTAACGTCGGGGGCGTTCTACCCGGTGATTGGGATGCCGGACTGGCTGCGCTGGATCACGACCATCAACCCCGAATATTACGGGGTGCACGCTTTGAGGAGCATCCTTTTGCGGGACCAGGGTCTCAATGTGGTCGGGCCCGATCTCATTGCCCTGCTGCTCTTCTCGACCGCGATGATCATCCTCGGTATCGTGACCTACCGCAGGACGCTTGAGTGAGATGAAAAAATTCACATTTTACCGCGAAAAAACAGGTGAACTCCCCGATGACGAACGTAATATATGGCAAAAATCGCAACCGGTACGTATCGTTAACCCATTATACGTGAGGTTCTGCATGGAAATGCTCAATGGACTGGTCTTTACGGGGAAGATCTCCCCGACTGCATACCGCGGACATGCCCGCGCTCTTCCCACGGCACGGCTTCTCTGCCTGGTATCGATCGTTCTTGCCGTGATCGCGGTATCCCCGGCACTTGCCGGCACGAAGTACATGGCCGGGAGCCCGACACTCTCCGCCCACATCACGGGCACGAACGAGTTCTCTCCCGGGGACGACGTGAACCTTGTCGTTGCCGTGGACAACACCGGATTGAACACGTATAAGATCGTGCAGTCCGGCCTTGTCGACCGTGCAGACCAGTCGAACACGGCAAAGCAGCTCACGGCCGCGTTAAGCGCCGGGAATGCCCCGATCGTAGTCAAGGCAGACCCGCAGGTTTTAGGCGACCTTGCCGCGAGCAACACCG
>NZ_DAQC01000006.1 GCF_002502735.1 Methanoregula sp. UBA64 | reverse complement strand
CGGTGTTGCTCGCGGCAAGGTCGCCCAATACCTGCGGGTCTGCCTTGACTACGATCGGGGCATTCCCGGCGCTTAATGCGGCCGTGAGCTGCTTTGCCGTGTTCGACTGGTCTGCACGGTCGACAAGGCCGGACTGCACGATCTTATACGTGTTTAGTCCGGTGTTATCCACGGCAACGACAAGGTTCACGTCGTCCCCGGGAGAGAACTCGTTCGTGCCCGTGATGTGGGCGGAGAGTGTCGGGCTCCCGGCCATGTACTTCGTGCCGGCAAGTGCCGGGGCAATCATAAAGCAGGCCAGGACAAGCGCTACAAGAACGCCGGTCCTGATGACCCTTCCGGGGGCACCCCGAAATGCGGCACCGTGCTGCGGTGCCGGTTCGGAAAAAGATGGTAAAACGGTATGGTATTCCATGCTAATCCTCAGTACGACAAGATTGGGTACTATTGTATATTTTAGTATATAATCTATTTCCTTATTGGATATACATAGACATCATAGTTTTGCCGGAAACCTTTGTACCGTAACATCACCACTACCAGAGACACGCGCCCCCGGTACCGGAAATAGTGATGCTTTCAGATAATCGACATATATCATAAATGTATGGAGATTTTAAATAATATGACAATCCAATGTTAAAAAGTTCAGTTATACAGGAGACAGTATGTATTTGGCACCCGCAGACCTGATAACCCGGTGGTACGAGACCATTGTTGCATACCTTCCCGGGATCATTGGAGCAATCGTCGTCCTTCTTATCGGCTGGATCGTGGGACGCCTGCTCGGAAAGGCAGTCCGGATCATCCTTGACAAGGTCAGCGAGCAGCATCTGGTAAAGGAAGGCGCCGATCTTGCATCGGTGGGCGGATCGGTGAAAAACGCCGGCATCACGGTCGGATACATTGGCGACCTCTTTGCCCGGATCGTGGTGTACATGATCGCAATCCTTGCCGCGGTCGACATCCTCCACATGGAATACTTAAGCAAACTGATGACGGAGATCATCGAATACCTCCCCCACATCGCTGCATTTGTGATTATTCTCACCGCCGGGTTCCTCCTTGCCGATTACTTCATTGACTTCCTCGGCCGGTATTATGCAAACCAGGAGATAGCGCTTATCACCCCGGTCCTGTTCATTCTGAGGATCTTTTTGTACTTCGTGATCGCCATCCTCGGGCTCTCCCAGCTGATGCTCGATCTCACGATCATCTACACGTTTGTTACACCGATCGCATGGGGCGTGGGGCTCGGGCTCGGCGCTGCTATTGCAATTTTTGTCGGCTTCGGGCTCAGGGGTCACAGCGAAGCGATCATGGATAAGCTCATAGAATCGATCGCAAAAAAACCCTAAACCCACTTTTTTTTTACCGCAACAACCCGGGCGGGCTGTCGCGGACTTTTCTCTAGGTTTAAAAAAAAGGACCGGACAAATTCCCGGTCTACCGGCTAACCTGCATGAAGAAGAGATCAGGCCGTTTCCAGCCGTTTCCCGAGCACGGCAATCTGTTCCAAGAGTTCCTGTTCCCGCTGTGCAAATGCCGTCACATCGGTCATCGTAATGTACGTGCTTACCGTTTCCCCGTGCCGGACTGAGTTTATCTGCCCGTAGATGCAGCGCCGCTCCCCGTTCTTGCACAGCATCCAGCTCTGGAACTTTGCCGGAGGTTCCGTGCAGGAGATGGACTTTCTGTACAGTTCGTCCATCATCAGGCGGGTCTCGGGGGTGACGAGCGCTTTTGTGCCCTTGTGCTGGAGCTCCTCGAACGTATACCCCGACATCTCGCAGACCCGCCGGTTCGCATACACGAACTGGTCGTTTTCTATAATTACCACAGCGTCCTGGATATTGTCCGCCATCATCCGGAACCGCTGCTCGCTTGCAATGAGCGCTTCATCCTTGGTCTTGAGCTCGGTGACATCGGTGAGGATCACAAAATGATAGAGGATCTGGCCGTGCCGTGCACTCGTAACCCGGATAAAGACGTTACGGTATACCCCGTCCTTCCGCCGGATCCTGCACTGGAGATCGGCAAGCATCGGCTCTGTTGAAGATTTTTTGTTTTGAGCAAAGAGGGGCTCCATCTTTTCCTGGTCTTCCGGGGCAATGATTGCCCGGGGATCCATGGCCCAGAGCTCTTCGAACGTATAGCCGGTGATCTCCGCAAGGCTGCGGTTGACAAACGTACACTTGTCATTTTCTATGATGAGCAGGGCGTCCCGGATATTCTCCGCCATCATCCGGAAGCGCTCCTCCCACTCGCGGATCTCCCGCTCCCGCAGGATATCCCCGGTCACATCGGTTAAAATCAGCGTAAAGCCTCTTGCGCCATCGTCAAAGACCGTGGGAATTGATTTCTGCTTGAAGATACGCTCGCCCACCCCCTTTACCATAAATGAGAGCGTGCGTTCCGTCTCCTCCGGCGAACGGACGGCAAGGGCATTAACGAGCTCGTGGACATCGACTTCGGGGGACTTTAAGTATGCGATGTTCTTCCCGGTTGCTTCCTTACGGCCGATGTGCAGGAGTTCAAGGAACATATCGTTGATCTCGATGATCCGCGAGTCGCTGTCGAGGACCATGATCATATCCTTTGAACAGCTCAGCATTGCCGAAAGCGGGACGCGCTGGGAGAGCGTGAAGACCTTGGCCATCCCGTAGGTCCGCATATCCACCTGGCCGGAGATCAAGAGGATATCAAGATAGCGGCCGGTGGTATTCTTGTTCTTCTTGAGCGCCTTTGCAATATCCGTGACGCTCATCCCCTCCGGGTTTTCCTTGAGGAGATCTTTGATCTGGGCAAGTTCCTGCTGGTAATCGTGCATCATGGCTGCGGCATGTTCCCGATGTATATAATATACACGCCCAGTGAACATTTATAATTATTGAAAATGACCCATATGTATCGTAAATAACAATAAAATTTATTTACAAAAAACAAGCTATATAGTAAGCGTAAGTAGAAATTTGTGGAGGAAACCAAGATGGATTCTGTCTTTACCAATGTTGCCAGTCAGTGGTATGGCGTCACTATGACGTACCTGCCCAGTATTATCGGCGCACTTATTGTCCTTCTCATCGGCTGGATTGTCGGCCGCCTGCTCGGGAAGGCAGTCCGGATTGTGCTTGACAAGATCAGCGAACAGCACCTTGTCGAGAAAGTCGCAGACGAAGCTTCCTTTTCCGGCTCGGTAAAAAGTGCCGGTATCACCGTAGGATACATCGGCGATATCGCAGTCCGGATCTTCGTGTACCTGATTGCAGTCCTTGCAGCGGTCGATATCCTCAACATGGACTACATGAGCAAGCTCATGACCACGATCGTCGAGTACATCCCGCACGTGGTTGCCTTTGTCATCATCCTTATCGTCGGGTTCCTGCTCTCCGACTACTTCATCGACTTCCTCGGGAAGTACTATGCCAAGCAGGACATCCAGCTCATCAACCCGGTCCTTTTCCTTATGAGGATCTTCCTGTACTTCGTGATCGCCGTTCTCGCGCTCTCGCAGCTGATGCTTGACCTCACGATCATCTACACGTTTGTCACCCCGATTGCCTGGGGCATCGGGCTTGGTCTTGGCGCCGCAATCGCTATCATTGTCGGCTTCGGTCTCAAGAACCGCAGCGAAGCGATCATGGACAAGATCATCGACACCGTGGTCGTAAAGAAGCAGTAAATTTTAAATTTTTTTTTTTTGAGGCGTGCACATGAACTCAATAACGGTAGTTGTCGGAATTGTCCAGCTGATCATCGCCGTCATCTTTGCGGTGGTCGCACTCTATATCGGGTTCTCGGTCTTCGGGAAAGTCACCCGGGATGTTGACGAACAGAAAGAACTGGCAAAGGGTAATGTCGCCTTTGGGATCATCGTTGCTTCGATCTTCATCGCGATCGGCATCATGGTCCAGTCCGGTGTGGCCGGTATCTCGGTCGGCATCAGCAAGGCAGCAACCCTCGGGTTTGCTTCTGTCGACGGGATCACCGTGATCGTTGTCGCTATTATCCAGCTGGTGCTCGGCGTCCTCTTTGCGGTCGGCGCCATCTACCTTGCGCTCAACATCCTCGACCGGTTCACCCGGGAACTCGAGGAGTTCGCAGAGCTCAAGAAAGGCAATGTTGCAGTCGCGCTCGAAATGGCCGGCGTGATCATCGCAGTCGCCTTAATCATCCAGTCAGGTATTACCGGTATCACGGCAGCGCTGGGATAAGACCCGGTATAATCTCCTTTTTTATTTCGGCCTTGGATCCGTTTGCCGTCAGGGTGGGATTCTTTTGCCCGTATATGGCACCCGATGAAAACCGTATCTTCGTCTTTTACAGCACCCGTACATATTTCCGGGCATAGGTATACTTTTTTACATTAACTTTGTGATTATGTATAATAAAAAACATTAAAATACCGCAGGACCTATAGTGTGATCGTCCCTTTGGGATGCACATACCAACCGGACACATGCACTCAAGACCTCAGGGTACCCGGGGCATACAGGACCGGGTAACACCACAAGACTACAGCAGCAACACACCGCGGGCAAAGGACAGCGATCGATTCCTCACGCCTCGATACATCGGTACATTCCGCCCGTGCCCCGGTGTGAAGGTCTTTTTTTTAAACCAGCCTGAAAATTTCCCGTTCCTTAACGGGAATGACGGTACAGGCTGAACAAAAAGGGTTTGTAGACCGGCCGCCCAGTATCTGCCTGAATGGAATCGCTGCTTGCTTCCCCTGAATTCCAGATGAGCCTGCTCCTCTTTGTCGCGCTGGGCGGGTACCTCATCGCCTCCCGGATCAACCAGTCGGCGGTCATCGGCCTCATCCTGGTCGGGCTCCTTGTCGGCCCGAGCGCCCTTGGCCTTATCACCTATTCCGATTTTGTTGCAGGGCTTGCCTCGCTCGGCGCCGTGATCCTGCTCTTTGTGATCGGCCTTGAGTTCAATGTACGGGAGATCCTCTCGGTAAGAAACGGGGTGATAGCAGCAGTCGGCGTCATTGTACCATGGATCGGCGGGTACTGGCTCTCGCTTGCCTTTGGTTTTGAGACCGGGGCCGCGATCTTTGTCGGGACGGCGCTCACCGCGACTAGCATTGCGATCACGGCAAATGTCTTAAAAGAGCTCGGGAAACTCCAGACCGATGCTGCAAAGGCGATCATCGGGGCTGCGGTCATCGACGACGTGCTCAGCCTTCTTGCCCTTGCGATCAGTACAGATGTCGTAAGCGGGACCGTTACGGCCGGGGCGATTGCATTTGTTGCCATCAAGGCAGTGGCCTTTATCGTAATCGGCGGGGCATGCGGCATCTTTGTCGTGAGCAGGTACGTAGAGCGGCTCGATGCCACGGGTTTTTGTAAAAAATTCCCGGAATTCATCTTCATCTTCGCGATGATGATGGCATTTTTGTACGCCCTCTGCGCAGAAGCCGTGGGCCTCTCTGCCATAGTCGGTGCATTCATCGCCGGCGTCTCGTTTGAAGGAGTGAAACTCACGCACAGCAGGAACTTTAAGGAGGGTGCGGAGTATCTCCAGATCATCTTTGCCTCGATCTTTTTCGTGTCGCTTGGGGTTCTTGCGGATCTGCGTGCGCTCACCCCCGAGATCCTCATCTTCCTTGCTGCGCTCACCATCATGGCGATTGCAACAAAAGTGATCGGCTGCGGTATTCCGGCCCGGCTCATGGGAATGTGCCGGAAGGACGCACTCATCGTCGGTTTCGGGATGGCGCCCCGGGGAGAGGTCGCGATGATCGTTGCGCTCCTCGGTCTCGAAGCCGGGATCATCGGCCAGGGGATCTACGTCACGCTCGTCCTCATGAGCCTGCTCACGACCATCATCACGCCGATCATCTACCGGAACTGGTTCTTCAAGGGCGAAGACTGCCGGTCCGATGCGGCCGGCAGTTAAGAAAATTCTTTTTTTACCGGCCCGGGTTTTCCGGTATCACAGGATGCCGCATGATTCTCCCGGGCATACGCCCGCAGGATATCGGTCCGGGTGATAAACCCGGCGAGCAGATCGGTCGTGCCGTCCTCTGCCACCGGCAGGTGGTCGAAGTCGCGGCCCACCATAAGGGCAAGGGCATCTTCGAGCGTATCGCCGGGGTGCACGACAACCGGCGGAGCGGTCATAAGCCGGCGCAGGACCGGGCACTCACCCGGCGCCTTTCCCGCGCCCTGAACGTCGCGATGAGTGATGACCCCGACCAGCCGGCCGTTCTCAAGAACCGGAAATCCCGTGTGGCCGGTCTCTGCAATCACGCTCCGGACGACGGCCGGCCCATCCTGGGGCGAGAACGCGATGACCGCGTCCTTTTTGACCATCGCGTCCCGTACCGCGAGCCGCGAGAGGACGTCGCGGTCGTACTCTCCCCGGTGGGCCCCCGACTGCGCCTTGGTGGGCACCTGCTGCCGGAAGATCGTCTTTTCCCCTTTAAGCAGTTGCGAGACCCCTACCGCCGCCATCGCGGGGATGAGGATCGTGATGCTCCCCACCATCTCGACGACCATGATAAGGACGGCGATCGGGGCGTTTGCAACCGCGCCAAAGAGGGCGATCATCCCGACAACCACAAAGACCGGGATGGTCTCGACCGGGACAAGGGCCGGGAAGAACAGGTGGAGCACAAGGCCAAGCGACGCCCCGACCGAGGCACCGATGGTAAGCCCCGGGGCAAAGACGCCCCCGCTCCCGCCGCTCCCGAGCGTGAGCGAAGTCGCCACGATCTTCAAAAACGGCAGGAGCAGGACAACCACGAGCGGGAGCATGGAATAAAACATCAGCTGGTCAAAGCCGTAGCTCGACCCGAGAGAGGCAAGGCCGAGCGTCTCCAGGTCCGGGGAGACGAGCGCAAGGGCGAGGACAATAAGGCAAAGGATGACTGCGCCCGAGACCGGCTTTAAGTATGCCGGCAGGCGGTGCTTTGCAAAGAATGCAGAAAACGCGTCCCTGCTCCCGTAGAAGAGCCAGATATAGAGCAGGCCGAACGCAGCGCAGAATACGCCGAGGAGGGCAAAGAGCGGGATCTGCACGACCGTCCACGCAATGGCGCCAAGCGAGAAGATGGGGGCATAGCCCTCGAAAAAGCCGAAGATCGCATAGCCGATCACCGATGCAAGGAACGCCGGGATGATCGCATCGGACTCGAAGTCCCGGGTGTAAAGGACTTCGGCCGCGAGCACGGCGCCGCCAAAGGGTGCCTTGAAGATCGTGCCGATACCGGCCCCGATGCCGGTGGTGAGCGCGATCCGCCGCTCCTTCTCGGAAAGGCCGAGCATGTCCGCCACCATCGACCCGAATCCCGCCGAGATCTGGGCCGACGGTCCCTCGCGGCCGGCGCTCCCGCCGGTCGAGATCGTGAGGATCGAGGTGACTGCTTTTACCACCGGCACCCGTTTCCGGATCCTGCCCTCGCCGTGGAACGCCTTGATCGCCGCATCGGTCCCATGCCCTTCTGCTTCAGGCGCAAGCTTTGTGACAAGAATACCGGTAAGGAGGCTCCCGATGATCATGATCGGAAGAAGGAGCCAGAGCGCCTGGGGCCCGGACCACTGGCTGATCGCAGCCACCGTCTGGCCTTCCTGAGGGTACGTATACTGGAGCAGGTAGCCCATGAAAAAGGCCGTGCCGATTTTGAGCCCTTCAAAGAAGAGGAGCGCGCCGAAACCGGCAATGATCCCGACCACAAACGCGATCAGAATCACGCGTTTGGTAGGGGTAATCCCGACGGGAAGCGAAAATGCCATGGCTGACGGAATTCCGGTATTTTCCCTATCCTATTTCTCTGTTCCCATCCGGCGACCAGGGGCAATTGGTGATACCAGCAGATAAAAAGGCAAAAGAGCGGCTCTGTAGAAAACCTTACGGACACCCTGAATTTAGCTGCGAGGGGACCACGGGTGCTCGCCTTCTTGCCGGGGCTCGCCCCGTGGAACAAACCCGTACGCGGGAAGCACAATAAAAAAAAATTGGGGGGGGTCAAGGGGGCTTTGTCCCCGTGAGCTGCCTCCCACTCTTTAGGTAGAGAGGGGGTCGCCCCCGCAGACACGGTCTGGTGAAGGGGGAATGATTTCTACAGAGCCAAAAGAGCAGGTTACGAGTACGGGTGGATCTTCTTAAACAGCCAGACCTTGACCTGGTCGTTGATGACAAAGAATGCAAGCGCGTACACCCAGACGATAAGCGCAAGCGTCCACCCGAGCGGCGTCATGAAAAGCCCATACACGGCTATCACGGTCGCGGCAACCTGCGTGAGCTCGGCAGCGCCAAAGAGGGAAAGTGACGGGTACGGGCGCTCCCAGAAGTGCTGCTTTCCGGTCCGGGCAAGGTAGATCGTCATGTGGCCGGCAACGGCGAGTTTTAGGAAAATGAGCGTCTGGATGACCCCCGGGTCGAGGTGGAAGTACTCGCGGGAGAGCCAGAGGAGCAGAAAACTCGATACTACCCCGAGGATGCCGAGGATACTGGCAATGGTTAAGATCCGGTCCATCTGCCAGCGCACGGGCTTGTTCGCGACCGGTGCATTGTCAAACGCGATCATCATGATGGGCAGGTCGTTTAAGATCGCGAGCACGACGAGCATGAGCGCGGTGACCGGGTAGAAATTCAACAGCACGATGCAGAGGGTCAAAAAGATCAGGACCCGGACCGTCTCTGCGATCCGGTACACCGCGTAATTCTCCATGCGCCGGAAGATCTCCCGGCTCCGTTCGATTGCATCGATGATGACCGAGAGCCCGGGTTTTGTGAGCACGATATCGGCTGCGGATTTTGCCGCATCGGTAGCGCCGGCGACCGCGATCCCGGCATCGGCCTCGCGGAGGGCCGGGGCATCGTTCACGCCGTCGCCGGTCATCCCGACAATGTGGCTGTCGCCCTGGAGAACTTTGACGATCCGGAACTTGTCCTCGGGGAGCACCTGCGCAAAACCATCGGCTTGTTCCATCCGGGCGAGCGCTTCAGGGCCGTCCCCGTCAGGAAGTCCCGTGCGGGGCAGGACATTTTTCCCCATCCCCACCTGCCCGGCGATCTCCTGCGCAATGGCGACATGGTCCCCGGTCACCATCTTCACGCCGACGCCGAGTTTTCCGGCCTGGGCTATTGTGGCCGCCGAATCCTCGCGCGGCGGGTCAAAAAGGCCGATCACGCCGAGGTACTGCCATCTCCCGTCAGGGCCGGTCCGGGCAACCCCGAGCGCCCGGAACCCTTTCCGTGCAAACCCTTCGACCCATGCATCGAGGACTGCACGGTTGTCCCCTCCCGTCCCGGCAAGGGCGGCAATTGCCTGAGGGGCCCCTTTGGCCGTTTCAAACGTACGGCCTGAGCCGTCCTGCACGGCAGCTTTTGAAAACTTACTGACCGGGTCAAACGGGACAAAGGCCGTAACCGTGCCATCCGCTGCCGGCTGTACGGCGTACCGGGCCAGTACCGCCTTATCGATCGGGTCGTCGCTCTCCTTTCGCGAGGCAAAGGCCGCGGCCGCGAGAACCTCCGCTTCAGAAACCCCGGGAAATGTTTCGATCCCGCCGATGCTGATCGCGTTCTGCGTTATCGTCCCGGTCTTGTCGGAGCAGAGGATATCCATGCCGGCCAGCTCCTCGATGGCAGAGAGCCGGCTCACGATCGCCTCTTTTCTGGCAAGCGCAACGGCCCCGACCGCGAGCGTGACCGTGAGGACTGCGGGGAGTGCCGCCGGGATCGCGGCGACCACGAGGATCAGCGCGAACTGGAGGGTGTCCGGCAGGGACTCGGCCCGGAGAAGGGCGACGAGAAACACAATGCTCACGAGCACGACCGCGAGGATGATGAGGTAATTCCCGATCTTCTGGACCGCGGCCTGGAAATGGCTCCTCGGCGGTTTTGCCGCAAGCAGCCGGGTGGTCCGGCCAAAGAACGTGGCAGACCCGGTCGCGGTAACCTGTGCGTCCATCTCGCCCTGGCGGACGATTGCGCCCGAATATACCGTCTCCCCGGCCTTCTTTTCAACCGGCAGCGATTCGCCGGTCAGCGCCGATTCGTCCAGAAGCAGGTAATTTCCGGCAGCGAGCCGGGCATCGGCCGGCACAATGTCGCCGAGCCGGATGTGGATCCGGTCGCCGAGCACGAGCTCCTTTGCCGGGATGTCCTGCCACGTCCCGTCGCGGAGGACGCGGGCATTGGGAGCGAGCCGCTGTTTTAAGAGCTCGATCGCGTTCTCGGCTTTCTTCTCCTGGAAAAACCCGACTACCGCGTTTATCATGAGCAGCAGCAGGATGACAAAAAAATCTTCCCAGTGCGCAATCGCGGCCGAGATAATTGCCGCTGCCTCAATCATCCACGGGATCGGTCCCCAGAAATAGGCTAAAAATGCACGGAGCGGGTGCTTTTTTTCATCAGGAATATCGTTTGGCCCGTACTGCTCCCGGAGCCGGGCTGCCTCTTTTGTGGAGAGGCCGGCCGGGTTGTCCGGCAGTTCCGGCGCCGGTTTTTTCTCAGGATGGTCCTGGGCGGTCATAAGGTAAGGATCCTCTAAAAACACTCGATCGGGCGGTATGCTCCAAGGTCATTTTCTTTTTTTATATGCTAAATGCCTGCTGGAAGGGGACGGCTTTTTTTAACGGGGCAGGTAAAATCGGAAAGGGTTTAAACGATTGGTCCGATAGGAATCCTTGCTGATTTGTGGTTTTGGATATCACGCATTTCCTGTTAATGTTCCATTGAAAAATTTCTCACAAATCACGTCCCGGCCCCTTTACGGGCGGGGAAATACCAGCCACATCAACTACGGTGACGTCATGAACCCACGGTATCTTACTTCAGTGGCCGAACTCGACAACAGGGTCGGCCTCACGGCAAAGGAGCGAAAGGAGATGGAGTCGGTGACAGAGCTCTATCCCTTCCGGGCAAACGAGTACTATCTCTCGCTTATCGACTGGAAGGACGGCAACGACCCCCTGCGCAGGATCGTGGTTCCCGACATCCGGGAACTCGACCGCGGGGGGTGCGCCGATCCCTCCTCGGAAAAGGATTACACGAAAAAACCCGGCCTGCAGCACAAGTACGACCAGACCGGCCTGTTGCTTCTTACCGACACCTGTGCCGGCATCTGCCGGTTCTGTTTCCGCAAGCGCCTCTTTATGTCCTGCAAACGCGAGACCGTGCGGGACGTGTCGGACAATATCGAATACATCAGGGAGCACAAGGAGATCACCAATATCCTCCTGACCGGCGGCGACCCGCTCATGCTCGAAACACGCCGGCTCGAACCGGTGCTAAAAGAGCTCCGCGAGATCGAGCATGTCAACATCATCCGGATCGGGAGCAAGATGCTCGCGTACAACCCGTACCGCATCCTCAACGACCCCGAGCTCCTGTCGGTCCTTGCCCGGTACAGCACCCCGGCAAAACGGATCTATCTCATGGCGCACTTCAACCATCCAAAGGAACTTACCCCGGTCTCGGTCCAGGCCGCAGAATCCTTACGAAACGCCGGCGTGGTCGTGGTGAACCAGACGCCGATCCTTGCCGGGGTAAACGACGACCCGCATACCCTGACGGGACTGTTCCGGAAGGTCTCGTTTGCCGGCATCTCGCCATACTATGTCTTCCAGTGCCGGCCGACAACCGGTAATGCGGCCTTTACCGTCCCGGTGGAGCGGTCGTACGACTGCATCCAGAAATCCTGGCAGACCTGCTCGGGGCTTGCAAAGCGGGCGCGGTTTGTCATGTCCCATGCCACGGGAAAGATCGAGGTGGTGGGAAAGACCGCGTCCCACATCTTCATGCGCTACCACCAGGCGGCCGATCCCGCGGCGGTCGGGAAGTTCATGGTCTTTAAGACCAACCCGCTCGCCCGCTGGTTCGACGATTACCACCACCCGCTCTCCGACTTCGAGCCAAAGAAGCTCTGGCTGTTCTAAGATAGGGAGGTTTTTTTAGACCATGACATCCTCATCATCCGGCACAGAGACCGGCACCTGGCAGGACCCGGGCGATCCTGCACGTAGGCGGTCCCTCAGGGAACTTGGCGGCCAGGTCACCGGTTCCCTGAGGGACCTTGCATCCGTGCTCCGGGGGTATTCCCGCGGGGCAGAACGCCCGATAGACACAGAGACGATCCGGCAGACCCGCGAACCCGGGGATTTTCCCGATTACTGGAAGGACTGGCGCTGGCAGGTCCGGCATGCAGTCCGCGATCCGGACACCGTCTCCCGCCTGCTCGGGATCACGTTTCTGCCAGAGGAGCAAGAGCAGATCAAACAGACCATAGAAAAGTTCCCGCTCTGCATCACGCCGTATTACCTCTCGCTTATCGATACCGGCGATTACAAAAACGATCCCATTTTCAGGCAGGCGTTTCCCTCGCCCGCCGAACTCATCGTGGAAAACTACGAGCTTTCCGACCCGCTCTCCGAAGAAAAAGACAGCCCCTGCCCCTGCATCACGCACCGGTACCCGGACCGGGTTCTCTTTTTGGTGAGCAATACCTGCGCAATGTACTGCCGGCACTGCACGAGAAAGCGCAAGGTGGGCGATAAGGACTCGATCCCGGACCGGGATGAGATCCTCGCAGGAATCAGGTACATAAAAAACACGCCGCAGATCCGCGACGTGCTCCTCTCGGGGGGCGACCCGTTCATGCTTTCGGACGAATACCTCGACTGGATCCTCTCCGAACTGCGGGCAATCCCGCATGTGGAAGTAATCCGGATCGGGACCCGAGTACCGGTCGTTCTGCCGTACCGGGTGACCGATAATCTTGTTGAGGTCTTAAAAAAGCACCACCCGGTCTGGGTGAACACGCAGTTCAACCACCCAAAGGAGATGACGGATTCTGCCCGCGCCGCGCTTGCAAAACTTGCCGATGCCGGGATTCCTCTCGGGAACCAGTCGGTGCTCCTTGCGGGGATTAACGACTGTCCCCGGATCATGAAGGCGCTCGTTCACGAGCTTGTAAAAAACCGGGTCCGGCCCTACTACCTGTACCAGTGCGACCTCTCCGAGGGTATCAGCCATTTCAGGACGCCGGTCTCAAAAGGCATCGAGATCATGGAAAATCTCGTAGGCCACACGAGCGGTTTTGCCGTCCCGCGCTATGTGATCGATGCCCCGGGCGGGGGCGGGAAGATCCCCATCTTCCCCAACTATCTCTTAACCTGGTCGGTCCACAAGGTGGTGCTCCGCAACTACGAGGGCATGATCTGTACGTACCAGGAGCCGGCCAACTATGAACGGATCTTCTGCAACGGGGACTGCGATGCCTGCAGGCTCCAGCTCAACACCAGCCGGGCGGACGAATCAAAACTCGTCGGCGTGGCAAAACTGCTCGCAGACTACGATGAAACCACCACGCTTGTCCCCGAGAACACCGACCGGATGGAACGGAGGCAGGAATGAGACCCGCGGACACGATAGAAATTATCGGGAAGAGTAAAGTCCAGCACGGCCATTTCAACAACCGGGCCTACGTGATGCGCCTTGACCCGGAAGATATCCCCGGGATCATCCCGCGCCTGGGAGCCCTTGCGGAAAAAAACGGGTACACGAAGATCGTGATCCGGGTCCCGTACGAATCAAAAGATCCCTTTTTATCGGCAGGCTATGTCCCCGAAGCCGATGTCCCCGGGTTCTACAACGGTACCGGTACCGCACTCTTCATGGGAAAGTACCTCGTGCCGGGCCGGGCAGCAACATGCAACCCGGAACTCACGGCCGATGTCCTTGCCACCGCCAGGGCGCATTATAGCGCCGGCTACCGGGCGCACCTCCAGCGGGCGTACACGCTCGTGGAGGCCGGGCCTGACGATGCCGGGATGATTTCGAGTTTATACCGCGAGACGTTCGAGAGTTACCCGTTCCCGGTCTTTGATCCGGGATTTATCAAAACAACCATGGAGGAGAATGTCCGGTACTTCTGTATCCTGCACGGGGGGGTGATCGTAGCAGTGGGCTCCTGCGACACCGATACCGCACATAAAAATGCCGAGATGACCGATTTCGCAACCGATCTCGGGTACCGGGGACAGGGCCTTGCCGGCTGCCTGCTTGAGGCTATGGAGGAATTCCTGAAACGACAGGGCATTCTCCTTGCCTACACAATCGCGCGGGCAACGTCCTACCCGATGAACGTGACATTTGCCCGCGCCGGGTACGCCTGTGCCGGCACGCTTGCAAACAACACCAATATCTGCGGGACGCTGGAGAGCATGAATATCTGGTATAAACGGCTGGTGACGGGCGCATGATCGATCCCGGGTATTTCCATGCGGCAGTCACGGTGCTTGCCGGCCTCATCCTTGCCGGGGCCGCCCATTTCGTGGTCCGCTGGCTCAAAAAGAAGGCCGATACGACCGACACGCAGCTCGACAATATCCTGCTCGAAGCAATCGGCGGGCCGCTCGTGGTATGTATCGTCGCAGTTTCCGTGTATGCAGCCCTGACCCGGTTCGATGTCGTCCCCGAAGCGCTCAGCTGGCTTATTACCGACCAGGTGATCACGGCGGTCTTCATCCTGCTCGGGGCCTGGATCTGTTCGGTCTTCTCCTATAACTTCATCCGGACCTACGGGACCGTCATCGCCGCGAGGACCCAGACCGATCTTGACGACCGGCTCCTCCCGGTCCTCGAAATTGCGGCCAAATACCTGATCTGGTTTGTCGCGTTTTTACTCATCCTTGCAACGTTTAACGTCGATATAACACCTTTCCTGGCAGGCGCGGGGATTGCCGGCATCGCCGTTGCGCTCGCCGCGCAGGACCTCCTGTCCAACTTCTTTGGCGGCGCGATCATCACCATGGACAAGCCGTTTATCGTGGGCGACCGGATCAGGTTCGATGAATATTTCGGGGATATCGTGAGTATCGGGCCGCGGAGCACGCGCCTCAAAACGCTCGACAACCAGATTGTCACCATCCCCAACTCGAAGATCACCACAAACATTGTCGTCAACTATGCGCAGCCGGATCCCAGGCTCAAGGTGCGGATCCCGTTCTCGGTTGCGTACGGATCGAAGATGCCCCGCATCAAGGAGATGCTCCTTGAGATCGCCCGCGAAGCGCAGGAGAAGACTCCCTGGGTGCTTGCCGATCCGGCACCATCGGTCTACTTCCTCGAATTCGGCGAATCGGGCTTAAACGGCCAGCTCCTTCTCTGGACCAGCAACTACGACAATTCCTGGGACGTCCAGGACTACATGAACTCGCGGATCGACGAACGGTTCCAGGAGGAAGGGATCGAGATCCCGTATAAACAGGTCGACATCCACCTGCGGACTGAGGGCGAGAAAAAACCGGGGGCCGTGTAATGGCGGCAGCCCCGGGGGTCCCCATACCTTACCGGATCATTGCCCTGATGCAGGAACAGAACCGGCTCTTTGCGTTCCCGGCCGAAGCGCTCGCAGCAGAGATCAAAACAACCGGGTTCTCCTGCACGCTCTGCGGGGCCTGCTGCACCCGGGCGGTCAACCGCCATGTCTTCCTGCTGGACCGCGACGTGGAGGCAGTGCGGGCGATCGATCCCGGCGCGTACCGCCCCGCCCCGGACCCGGAGTTCTGCGATGAGAGCGGCACGCTCTACGATTCCGGGTACGCCCTTGTTATGGACGGCAGCGGGGCCTGCCGGTTCCTCGAAAACAACCGCTGCCGGATCTACGGGAACCGGTTCTTTGTCTGCCGGATCTACCCGCACATGCTGCGGAAGGAAGCGGGAGAATCAAAAGATCCCGGCTGGTGCATGTTTGCCCGGAGAAACGATCACGGGGCGTACGGCACGGATATCCCTGACGAGACCTGCATGGCCCTCGCCCGCGAGGTCCTCGAATACGAGAACGGGTTCCTCTCCCAGCAGATCGCATTTTTAGAGGCCGTACACGAGTACTTCACCGCCCACGACCTCTGCCACGACCCGGCAAAGCACCGCGAAAGCGTACAGCGGATGCGGGACGGTCTCCCGGTGTCGGTAAAAGTATTCCATGCCGGCGAACTCGAAGACTGGCAGACCGGGTGACCCGGGACCGGGAGGGAAACGGGATTCCGGATTTTACAGAACCAGCTGAAGAACCAGCCAGATGAGGATGATAAGAGAGAGGATTCCGCCGACAGCCTGGAGTACCCGGACAGAGTCCGCCTTTGCAGTATCCTGAAGGGGATGCGGATCGGCGGGATGAGGTAAATCCGGGGACGTTTGAAGCTCTTTTATGGGTTTTGAATCGTTTACGGGTTTCATAAGTACCCGGGAGGCCGATTCTTTATCTCTTTTCTGTTTTTTCGCGTTTTAACGACGAATTCGGATTTTTACGCTCCTGATCCGGCCGGCAGGGGGATATGCAGAACCGGGAGGTGCAATATATCACCGGGACCACCAACAACATATTTCGCTTCGCAGCTCAATAGATCAATCAGATGGATGCAGCGGTAACTGTTCTCTTCCTTGGCATACTCATCATCCTCGGGAACGTTCTCTCCCGTGTCTTCACGGTAACAAAGATCCCCGACGTGCTGTTCCTGATCGCGCTCGGGATCGTTATCGGCCCGCTGCTCGGTCTTGTGGAGCCCTCGGCATTCGGGGTCGTGGGCCCGATATTTGCCGAGGTCACGCTTGCTATCATCCTCTTTGAGGGCGGTCTCCATATCACGATAGAGACGCTCAAAAAAGCCATCACCGGGACCATGGCAATCACGGTTGCCAATTTTTTTGTTGTCACCGCGATCAGCATCGTGATCATGCAGTACTATGCGGGCTTTACGCTCCTTGAGTCCTGCATGCTCGGCGCAATCCTCGGCGGGACCTCGTCCGCAGTCGTGATCCCGTTCACCAACTACCTCAATATAGGAAAAGACGCAAAAGCCATCCTTGCCCTCGAATCCGCCATCAGCGACGTGGTCTGCATCATTGTCCTGCTCGCCCTGCTCGATGTGTACAAGGTCCAGGACTTCAATATCGGCCATGTGACCGGCAACCTGATTGCCTCGTTCCTGATCGCGATCATCATAGGGGTTGTCGCCGGCATCTGGTGGTCTTCGGTCTACCACAAACTCGTAAACATCAAGAGCATATTTATCACGCCGGCGTTTGTCTTCATCGTCTTTGGCCTGGTAAGCCTGCTCGGGTTCTCCGGCGCGATCGCAGCCCTTGCGCTCGGTGTGACCTTCGGGAACCTGAACTATTTCAAGGCAGAAAAAGTCCTGCCGTTTTTGGGTAACGATATCACGCAGGTAGAACTCACGCCCGTAGAAATGGAATTCTTCTCCCAGCTGGTCTCGCTCTTAAAGACCTTCTTTTTCATCTATATCGGGCTCTCGATCCACTTCTCCAACATGACCGTGATCTACCTGGGGGCGCTCCTCACCGTAGCAGTCTATCTTGCCCGGATCGTGATCGTCTGGTGTACCATCCCGCGGAATATCCCGGCATCCGATGCCTCGTTCATTGCCGTGATGGAACCAAAGGGGCTTGCTGCCGCGGTCCTCGCGTCCATGCCGCTCAATGCGGGAATTGCCGCAGGCCAGACCATCCAGGACGTGACATATATTGTGATCTTCTTCTCGATCCTTGCCTGCTCGGTCCTGATCTTCCTCCTGGAAAAGACACCGTTCTCCCGGGCGTACCGGAAACTCTTCTGGGCGTTTGGGAAAGAGCAGAAGGAAACCCCGTAATTTTTTGCCCGGGCCGTATTTTTGATCGGCACCGGTCCCCATCGCAAGCATTTTATCGGTCACGGGAAAACAGCTTTTAAGGCGATGAAGTCCACCTCAAACCGCCCGGATACGGGCTCGTGACTTCTCTTCTCCACCAAAAACAACTGAGGTAGACTATCCTTTGAACAGACTGCCGGGTACGCGGTACCACCGGATGGAGCCGTTGTCTGCATGAAGCCCGATCTTGTCCCGTACGCACTGGTTGCCGCCGGGGGGTTTCTCGGCGCGGTCCTGCGCTTCTGGACCGGCGAACTCTTCCCGTCGCCGGCCGGGACGCTTATCGTCAATTTTTTTGGGAGTGTGCTCATGGGCATCTTCATGTACGAATCGATCTATATCGGGGCGTTTGACCGGCGCACGCGGATCTTCTTTGCAACCGGGGTTATCGGGGCGCTTACCACGTTTTCCGCGCTCGCGGTCGAGAGCTTCCAGGCCGGGCCGGTGACGGGCATGGCATATCTCCTCGGCAGCATCCTGCTCGGTCTTGCCGGGATCCTTGCGGGCCGGTATATTATCTCGTACCAGCGGGGGATCTGAACCATGGACCCGGCGCTTCTCGTGGGTATCGGCGGGGCAGCCGGCTCGGTCTTCCGGTTTTTGCTCTCGAAAATCCCGACACGAAAAGGAATTCCGCTCGGGACACTCATCGTCAACGTGACCGGGAGCCTCGCCCTCGCCATCCTGGTCTTCTCGCAGTCGCCGGCCGACAGCAGGTACTTCCTTGGCACCGGAATCCTCGGGGGATATACCACGTTCTCGACCTTCTCGTACGAGACGTTCCGCATGATGGAAAATCATGATTATTATACGATGGGGGCAAACATCCTCACCAATGCGGGCGGCAGCCTCCTTGGCGTGCTGCTCGGGTACTGGATCGTGATGGGGTAACCGGGAGGAGAATCATGTTGCAGAACGGCATGTTAATGCGCATCTATATCGCGGAATCGACAAAAGTCAACGATAAGCCGGCGAGCCGGTACCTGCCGGAATTTTTCCTCTCCCGCGGCCTGACCGGGTGCACGGTGTACCGGGGCATGAGCGGGTTTGGCCACGAGAACAGGATGCGGACGGTCGATGTCCTGCAGTTCTCGCTCGACCTGCCGGTCATCATCGACGTGATCGATACCAAAGAGAAGATCGAGGCCGTCCTCCCCGAGGTCGAGGCGATGGTAGCCGACGGCCTCATCCTGGTCCAGGACGTCCGCATGTGCCGGAAAGTGCCGGAGTAAGTTTTTCTTTTTACCCGGGAGCCGGTGGATCCGGTCTTTTAAAAAAACCGGTTATTTTCCCGCCTGGAGTTCGTCCACGCGTTTCTCGATCCTTTTTAAGAGTTCGATATCGGTGAGGACTCCTGCGGGGGGATCCACGACTTTGCGCATCTCTAAGGGGATGGTGTCCATCCGGTACACGCAGCCGCAGGTCTCGACCCCGTCCACGGCAACCGGGATATGGAGATCGGAGAGCTCGGTCGTGCAGTTGATGTGCGGGTCGATCGTAATAAGGGGTTTTTTTACGGCATGGATCGTTGCCTCGATGGGAAAACTCGCCGCGGGATCGGCAGCCACAAAGAGGCACGCCTCGACCTCGTCGCGGACTAGGAGATCGATCGCGGTAGTCTCGCCGGTCTGGTGCCGGGCCTGGTCGCCTCTCGAGAGGTCCACGGCAAAGGGAAAACCGTACTGCCATCCCAGCACCTCGCCCGAGCCGGTGACATTGCCCTGGACACGCATCGGCATGACCACGAACTTCGTGTACCGGTTGAGGTCGTAGGTCAGGTTGATGGCCATGTCGATGTTGTGGTTGCGGCCCACCGACTGGGCAAGACCCATTCCTAAAAAGATTATGCCAAACTTTGCCCGTTTAAAGTCCTCTGCCAGTTTATGGATCTGTTCGGCCGGGACCCCGGCAATGCTCCCGCTGAGGCGGCCGCCGTTCAGCGCCGTGCGGAGCGCGTCCATGAATTCGTAATCAAAGCCCTGCTCGATCCGGATAAACAGGTCCGAGCTCCGGGCCGTATCGGTGTACCGGCAGTCGATACAGATAATCTTCCGGCCTTTCGCGCCCTCTTTTGTGAAAAATCCCCGGGGAAAGATCGAGTAGCGCGACATGTGCCGGGGGTGGACGTGGGCCGGGTTGCAGCCCCAGAAGACCACGCAGTCAGCCCGGTTCTTGACCTCGCCGAGCGTGCAGGTGGTGATCCCGACGTCCTCGATGGCGATAAGCGACGGGCCGTGGCAGATCGTGGCGCCGTTGTCGACGATCCCGCCGACCTTTTCTGCTATTGCGTGGCCGACGCTCATCGCCTGGCAGCTGGTATTGATCCAGCCAAACATCAGGGTTTTCCGGGATTTGACAAGCATCCTTGCCGTCCGGTCGATGGCCTCGTCGTACGATATTTCCTTATAGGATCCATCCGGCTGGCGCAGGCGCGGGAGGGTGACCCGTTCCTCGGTCCGCTGGAGGTTGAACTTTTCCGAACCGATCGCACAGGCGTTTTTTACCGAGAGTATGGTACGCCGGTCGTCCGATACGGTGACCTCGATGTCGTCGCAGAGCGATCCGCAGACAGAACAGACTACATCGGGTATGACAACGGGCGTTGGTATTCACTCCTTCCCCGGCATGGTGCCGTATTCTTCGCGGTGCCGGGCCGGTAACTCCCGGCATTATCCGCCGCCGTTTTTATAAATATTTTCGATTAATTGGGATGTTTGGTTAAAATGAGTTAGTTAAGGCAGGCGCACGGGCCATGACCGTTCTCCCGGATATGAGCGCCCCCAGGTACATCATTTCAGCGCATATCATGCGCGCGCGGAGGTAAAAAAACCAGAGGTACCGGCAAAGTGCCGGGGGACCGTTACGGCCCCGGGAATACGTAGGTTGTCCCGACCGTGTTTAAGATACACTGTTCCGGCATTGCGGCCATGAACCGGTTGATCGCGTCCCACCCGGTGCAGTGCATCGGGACAACGTAGTCGGGGCCGATCTCCTTTATCGCGTCGATGGTCGGCTGGATCCGTGACGCAAAGGCCGGGCCGGTGAGGTGGAACCCGCCGAGGACCGCGTGGACTTTTTCAACACCGGTGATCTTCTGCGCGTATTTTACCGTGTTGACAATCCCGGCATGGGCGCAGCCGCTTAAGATCACGAGGCCCCGATCTTTGATCGGTATCACGATGGCCTGGTCGTCTTTTATCGGGTCCGTGACCCATGCGCCACCGGCAAGCATCTCCATCCCGGGCATCCCGGTCTCGAATGGCATCACCCGTTCGACTTCGCCCGTAACGAGCAGGTGGCCGGCGGCAAGCGTGGACGGGCCTGCGCGTTTGAGGATATCGGCCCCGGCTTTCTTGAGCGCTACCGCATCGAGCGGCGGGAGCTTTGCGATCCCGTTTTTGCTGTTCATCCTCCGCTCTAAAAATGCATCCGGGTGGAGGACGAGCGGCACCTGGTGTCCCGCGCCGGCAACCGCAGCTTCGAGGCCGCCGATATGGTCGAAGTGGCCGTGGCTTAAGACTACAGCCTCGATCGAGTTTGAGGATATCCCGAGCTGCCGTGCGTTCCAGGCCATGCACTCTTTTGAGAGCCCGGCATCCATGAGGATCGCGTGCTCCTGTTTTCCGGAGAATACCCGGACCAGGCAGGAGAGCCCGTGCTCTGCAAGGAGATTGCGGCAGGGATCGAAGGGCAGGCGCCGGTCCACGGGCGTTTTTGGCTGTACAAAGATATCGAGATAGTTGTCCACGAGGACCGTGATCTCCACCCGGTCCGCGGGTTTAAGGGATATTTCGGTCATGGGTATCATCCTGTACGATCTGACTGGTCTTTAGTCTATAAGAAGGAGCGCCATGAGCTCAGGGTGCCCCTCGACCGGGAACGTAATTTGCATGTTTGCTTTTTTTGCGGTCGCTACCATGTTCACGCCCACCGCGTGCTCGGGGATCCGGGCCTGCGTGGGATGGAGGCAGATGCCGCCCGCTACATTGCACTTCTCGCAGAGCCGGCACGAGCCGTTGATGAACGCTAATGCGAACGGGTTTCCCGCGTTAAATGCACGGCGCTCCAGTTCGAGCATCAGCGGGGCAAACGATCCGGTGCCGTTGAAGTGGTCCTTCCAGAACTTTTCCGCTTTTGCTTTCTTGTCGGCCGGGGCCGCGGGGTCGAGCCAGTACTTGTAGATCGAGCAGATCACGTCATTTTCCGCTTCTGCCGGCGAGATGAATTTTACAAGCAGGGCATCGTGGTACTCCGCGAGGATCTTCCGGAACTGGTCCGGTGTCGGGACGTGCGGCGGGCAGGTGAGTTTCTTCCCGTACCCGATGCATCCGGCCCGGCACTTTAAGGCCACGCGGTCTTCAACGATAACGTCACCTGCTGCGATCACTTTTACGTCCGCGGCGCCGAGTTCTTTTGCTGCATCGACAAGGAATTTGTATTTCCCTGGCCGGTTTGCTGCTGGCTTCATGGTGGTGTTCTCCGTTTTGTTTCTCTCATATATCGTTTTTCGGCCCTGTAGAAATTATTCCCCCTTCACCAGACCGTGTCTGCGGGAGTGACCCCCTCTCTACCTAAAGAGGGGGATGCAGCCCAGGGAGGAAAAGACCCCCTTGACCCCCTAAAAAAAAATTTCAATTGTGCTTCCCGTGTACTGGTTTGTTCCACGGGGCGAGCTCCGACGAGGCGGCGAGCACCCGTGGTCCCCTCGCAACAAAATTCAGGGTGTCACGTAAGGTTTTCTCCAGAGCCCGGTTTTTGTGGTTTTTTATCCTCGCGGGAGGCTGTTCCACCCCATCCCGAACAGGTTTTTGTCAAGGGCAATGCAGGAGCAGCCCCGGCACAACCGGGGAACCAAAAAAAGATTATTCCTTTTTTACCAGTTCCTTCTGCTGCGCTGCGGCCGGGTGGCGTTTCCGGTAATACCGGTAACCGGCATATGCGGCACCGCCGATCACAAGGATCGGGATAATGGTGATCACGAGCACGATGAGGCCGTCGATCACGCCAAAGAACCCGGCAATCCCGTCATTGATTGCGGTAATAAAGTCGTGGCCGCTCCGGCCGCCGACCGGCTCTGGCTCCTGCAACGAGACCGAGATCGTGGCGTCGTCGATCCGACTCGTGAGATATTTCATCTGGCCGGTGGCCCGGTCGAGCTCGGTCTGGACCATATCGATCTGCTGCTGGACGGCGAGCACATCCTTTACCTCGGTGGCATTTTTTAAGATCGCATTGTACTGGGCGATCTGGTTTTTGTACGCAGCGATCTTTGCCGCCGTGTCCACGTACTCGGAGGTCACGTCCTGGCTCTGGACGGAAAGGTACGTGACCTTCCCGATCCCTTTTATCCCGCTAAGCGCGTCCTCGAACCGGTTGGCCGGGATACGGAGGGTAACGGAACCGGTGAGCCGGTCGTTATAGCCGGTGCTGATACTTGCCGAGGAGACATAACCGCCGGACCCGGCCGCAATTCCTGCAAGCGTATCCGCAGCCCGGGTAACATTGGAAATCTCGATGGTGACATCCGCGGTCCGGATGATCTTGGTATCGGTTCCCGCGGGCGGGACGCTGCCATAGGAGGGGACCGGGGCGACTGCCTGCCCGGAGGTGTACACGAATTTGCTGCCTCCCCAGCTGGCATCCCTGGCGGATTCGAGATGGACGGACGATGGAGAAGAGGGCGCAGACGAGTTCTGGGTTGAGGTGCACCCGGCCACAAGGAGGGCCGCGATGCACGCGATGAGAAGAAGGGGCATCCAGTATTTCATACAAGGACACTCCGATACGGAATTATATATATGCGGCGATAACTGCGAAATTTCCCGTAATCATCACCGGGCGGCCCATAACGAATCCCCGGCCGGGTTCTGTCCCCCGTCAAAAAAAGGTTACAGCCAGGTCCCGTAGCGCCGGATGTACCATGTTTTTACGATCTGTGTCAGGACGCAGTAGCTCACGAGCGTTGCAATCAGGAACGGGAAGTAGATGGCCGGCAGCGGCACAAAGCCAAGGGCGCTCCCGAGGGCCGTAAAGGGGATCGCGATCCCGACGGCCATGACGGTCGCGGTCAGGGCAAGGACCGGCCACGAGGCCCGGCTCTGGACAAACGGCACGTGCCGGGTCCGGATCATGTGGACGATGAGCGTCTGGGTGAGGAGCCCTTCGACAAACCAGCCGGACTGGAAGAGCGCCTGGGCCCCGACCGTGTTTGCACCGATGATAAACCAGAGGATCGCAAACGTAGCGATATCGAAGATGGAGCTGATAGGCCCGATACAGACCATGAACCGGCCAAGGTCGGATGCCTGCCACATTCGGGGCACCCGGAGGTACTCCTCGTCTACCCGGTCCCAGGGAATAGAGAGCTGGGAGATGTCGTAGAGGAGGTTCTGGACCAGGAGCTGGATCGCAAGCATGGGGAGGAAGGGCAGAAAAGCGCTTGCCACCACAACGCTGAACATGTTCCCGAAGTTGGAGCTTGCCGCCATCTTGATGTACTTCATGATGTTCGCGAATGTCTCGCGGCCCTTAAGCACGCCCTCTTCGAGCACCATGAGCGATTTTTCCAAAAGGATGATATCGGCCGACTCTTTTGCAATATCGGTCGCCGTGTCCACCGAGATCCCGACATCGGCATCGCGGAGCGCTGCGGCATCGTTGATCCCGTCGCCCAAAAATCCCACGGTGTGGCCCTGCTGCTGGAGGACTTTTATCACCCGGGACTTCTGGAGCGGGGACATCTTGGTGAAGATCGAGGTCCGCTCCACGATCGGGACAAGTTCTTTGTCGCTTAACGCATCGAGCTCGTAGCCATCGATCACCGGCTCGGGGTCGATGCCCACGTGCTCGCAGACCCGGCGGGTGACAAGAGCATTGTCCCCGGTCAGGATCTTTACCGTGATGCCGTGTTTTTTGAGAGCGGCAATTGCCGGGCCGGCCGTCTCTTTTGGCGGGTCCAAAAAGCCGATGTAGCCGGCAAGGACGAGATCCTTTTCATCGGCAACGGAATAGCCGGCCTCCGTGGTGGGCAGCGCCCGGATGGCAACGGCAAGCACGCGGAGCCCCTCATCGTTCAGGCCGGCAACAGTCTTTGTGACCTCGTCCCGGTGGGCGCCGGTCATGGGGACTATTACGCCGTTTTGTTCGACAAAAGAAGAGACAGAAAGGATCTCTTCGACTGCGCCCTTGGTGATCATCAGGTGCCGGCCGTCATCGTGGTCAAGGACAACCGACATCCGGCGCCGCTGGAAATCAAACGGGATCTCGTCGATCTTATGGTAGCGTTGCTCCACGTGGTTAAAGCCCGGGACATCCTCGTGCTCCAGCACCGCGACGTCGAGGAGGTTCTTGAGGCCCGTCTGGTAGTAGCTGTTGAGGTACGCGTATTTGAGGACCCGGGGGTTCTCCTTCCCATCGATCCCGAGGTGCCGGACAAGGATGATCCGGTCCTGGGTCAAGGTCCCGGTCTTGTCCGTGCAGAGCACGTCCATTGCCCCGAGGTTCTGGATGGCGTTGAGCCGTTTTACCACCGTCTTTGACTTTGCCATCCCCGCCGCACCTTTTGCAAGGTTGGTGGTAACGATCATCGGGAGCATCTCGGGGATAAGGCCGACCGCTACTGCAAGGCCGAAGAGGAAGGCCTGGAGCCAGTCGCCTTTGGTAAAGCCGTTGAGGAAGAAGATCACCGGGACCATCACGGCGATGAACCGGATGAGGAGCCAGCTGACCTTGTTGATGCCTTTTTCAAAACTCGTCTCAGCGTGCTTGCCCACGAGCTTTTTGGCAAACGATCCAAAATACGTGGCACTACCGGTCGAGACGACAACGGCCTGTGCGGTCCCCGAGAGGACGCTTGTCCCCATGAAACAGATGTTTGAGAGGTCGAGCGCGCTCTTTTGTCCCGGCGCGTCCGCGGCCGGGAGATCGGCGGTCTTTTCCACCGGCATCGATTCACCGGTGAGCGCGGACTGGGCAAGGAAAAGATCTTTTGCCGAGAGGAGCCGGACGTCTCCCGGGACCATGTCCCCCGCGGAGATATGGAGGATATCGCCGGGCACGAGCTCTGATATCGGGACTTCTTTTCTTCCGGCATCTGCCCGGTATACCGTGCCGGTGGTCCGGACCATGGCCCGGAGCCCCTCAGCCTCCCGGCCCGAGCGGTACTCCTGCCAGAACCGGATGAAGACGCTGATTAAGACCATCACCGAGATGACGGCAACGGACTGCCAGTTCTGCTCTTCGGGGGCGCTTAAGATCACATCGGTAAAGAGCGAGACTATTGCCAAGACCAGAAGTACGCCGTTAAACGGGTTGAGAAACGCGGACAGGAGCTGGACGTACCAGCGCGGCGGCTTCTCGGTCGCGATCTCGTTCTTCCCGTACCGTTCGAGCCGGGCTGCGGCTTCTTCTTCGCCTATTCCCCCGGCGCCGGTGGCAAGTTCCGTGAGCACATCCGCAACCGGCATCCGGGATAGCCGGGTAAGTCGTGCCGAGATCTCCTGGGGCCCCGCCTGGCGGGCCGGGTCGGGATTTTGTGAGCGTGCGCTCCGGGTAAGGTTATGGAAATAACCGGGTATACGGTCACCCATCTGCATTCCCTCCGAATTTTTTTTTTTAGAGAAGAAAAACGAGCCGGCGGGTATTTTTGCGGGGGATAATATCCGGGGAACTATTCCCGGGGGAGGATCCCATGCGAACACACTCCTCGTTCAGATTTGGCATCGCTGGACGTGGGATGGCAATGGTCGCCATCCAGCTGCATTAGATCAAGCCTTAATCCGGCAGGACCTGCTCAAACCCGTTGGCATCTCTCGATGTTTCCGGGCAGCAGCATGTGTTTCAGCGGTAACCTCACACAACAAGGTGCTCTATTTTTTCCTCAGACTCTTGTCTGCCTGCTGCGTAAAAAGACTTTTGACAAAATGTTAAACCAAAATTCCATGCGGGTTTTTAGCCGGGCCTTTTTAAAAACCCGCAGTTCCGGATCCGCGCGGGGAGACCGGACATGCCGGTATTTTTATAATAGGATAATCCCCGGACCCGGTCCTTCCCGCATCCAGACTGCCAAGCATTTATACGATCACTTTTGAAGCGTCGTATAACGCACCTGTGCGGGCCCATGGCAAAACTCCACAAGGGTACGGTCCCGTTCGTGCGATAAGAGGCGGTCTTTTATGACTACCACCGGATCCATAGGATCCCTGATCAGGAAACAGGCAAAGCCTGCGGTAATGATTTTTTTCCTGCTCACCGTTCTCGTGGGCATTCTTTACCCGCTCGTTGTCACCGGTATCGCCCAGGTTGCATTCCCGTCCCAGGCAAACGGCAATCTCCTCGTACATAACGGGCAGGTCGCCGGCGCAAAAGATGTCGGCCAGCCGTTCTCGTCCCCGCAGTATTTCTGGGGCCGGCTGTCTGCGACATCTCCTGTGCCCTATAATGCAGGAGCCTCGGGCGGCTCAAACCTCGGGCCCAACAACCCGGCGCTCGTGGATCAGGTAAAAGCCCGGGTCGCTGCCCTCCATACAGCAGATCCCACCAATAAAAACGAGATCCCGGTCGATCTCGTCACCGCCTCAGGGAGCGGTCTTGACCCGGACATCTCGGTTGCTGCCGCATATTACCAGGTGCCCCGCATAGCCCGGGAACGTAATCTCTCCGAATCCGAAATTTCTGCGCTCGTTGCCGCAAACGCCGAGCCCCGGGAGTTTTGGATCTTCGGCGAACCCCGGGTCAATGTCCTTTCCCTGAACCTTGCACTCGATGATCTCAGTAAAGGAAAAATTTCCGTACCTCCGGTGAGCGCCGATTTTCCTGCAAACGGTCACGACCTGGTCTTTGGCATGAGGTTTGCGGACTGGATCCAGGTGCTCCTCTTCATCGGCCTTGTGGCCCTTCTCTGCATACCGCTCGGCGCATGGCTCGCAAAAGTCTATACCGGGAAACCCAACATCTTCTCACCGGTCTTTGACCGGATCGAACAGAAGATCCTCGGCTGGAGCGGCGTTGACCCCGCAGAAGAGATGGACTGGAAACAGTTTGCCGCTGCGGTCATGGTCTTTGCAATTCCCTGTATCGCGGTCGTCTTTATTCTCGAACTTGTCCAGCAATATCTCCCCTTAAACCCGGCCGGCCTTTCGGCCGTCCCCTGGGACCTCTCGCTCAATACCGCGGTGAGCTTTGCAACAAACACCAACTGGCAGGCCTATGTGCCCGAGGTAACGATGAGTTACCTCACCCAGATGGCCGGGCTTGCCGTTGAGAATTTCCTCTCGGCTGCCGTGGGTATGGCAGTCCTTGTCGCGCTCATCTATGCATTCACGAGGAAATCCGGCACAACGATCGGGAACTTCTGGTCGCTTCTCGTGAAAAGCACGCTCGTCCTCATCCCGATCTGCCTTCTCCTCTCGCTCGTATTCGTCTCGCAGGGAGTGCCCCAGACGTTCTCTGGTCCTGTCACCGTGCCGCTCCTTGACCCGGTAAAGGACAGCACTGGAGCGCTTGTTACCACCCAGACGATCCCGCTCGGGCCCGTTGCCTCGCAGGTCGCTATCAAGCACCTTGGGACAAACGGCGGCGGGTTCTATAATGCAAACTCGGCGCATCCCCTGGAAAATCCCACACCGTTTACCAATTTTGTCGAGACATTTGCAATCATCATCATCCCGGCGGGCCTTTGCATGATGTTTGGCGGCATGATCGGGTCGCGCCGGAAAGGGGTCGCCCTCCTCCTTGCAATGAGCCTGATTTTCCTGCCGCTCCTTGGCCTTGCCATCTGGTCCGAGCAGGGCGGCAACCCGGCATTTGCGCCACTCGGGATCGACCAGTCGCCCTCTGCCCTCCAGTCCGGCGGGAACATGGAAGGAAAGGAGGTCCGGTTCGGGATCGTGCCCTCCGCACTCTTTGCGGTGGTGACAACGGTCACCTCGTGCGGTGCGGTCGATGCCATGCACGACTCCTTCATGCCGCTTGCCGGCGGCGTGCTGCTCTTTGACATGCAGCTTGGCGAAGTGGTCTTTGGCGGCGTGGGCTCGGGACTCTACGGGATGCTTGTCTTTGCCATCATCGCCATGTTCATTGCCGGGCTCATGGTAGGGAGGACGCCCGAACTCTATGGCAAGAAGATCGAAGAGCGCGAGATGAAGATCGCAACGGTCATCATTCTCATCCCGATCATCCTCATCCTTACCTTTACCTCGCTTGCCGTGCTGACCGCCGCCGGCCAGGCCGGGGTCTATAACCCCGGGCCCCACGGGTTCTCCGAGATCCTGTACGCATTCACATCAGCGGCCCAGAACAATGGCAGCGCCTTTGCCGGCCTCTCGGCAAACAGCCTTTTCTATAACCTTGCAACCGCGTTCTGCATGTTCGTGGGCCGGTACGCAACGATCGTCCTGACCCTCGCGCTTGCCGGATCGCTTGTGGCAAAGAAGATCGTGCCGGCAGGCGAAGGAACGCTCCGCGACCACCGCCCGCTCTTTATTGTCTGGCTCGTGTTTGTCATCATCGTGGTCGGGGCGCTCAGTTTCCTCCCGGCGCTCTCCCTTGGGCCCGTTGCAGAATATCTCGGGATGATTGGGGGTGTCCTCCATGTCTGACCCGGTTGCCCGGGCGTCCGTGCAGGTCCCGGGCCTGTACCGCAGGGCAGTAATTGACGCATTCCTGAAACTCGATCCGCGTACGCTTGCCAATAACCCGGTGATGCTCTGCGTGGAGATCGGCAGTGCGCTCACCACGCTCCTCTGCATTTCTGCCCTTCTCGGGCATGGCGAAGAACCGGCCGGATTCATCGGCGCCATCTCCGCGTGGCTCTGGTTTACCGTTCTCTTTGCAAACTTTGCCGAGGCGCTTGCCGAGGGCCGGGGAAAGGCGCAGGCAGAGTCCTTAAAGAAAATGCGGCAGGACACGGCGGCAAAACGCCTCCGGCCCGGCTACCGGATCGAAAAAGGCCATGAGCCTGCGGAAAGCGACTGCGAGACCGTTTCCTCCGCCGTGCTCCGCAAAGACGAACTCTTCTTTGTAAAAGCAGGCGACACGATCCCGGTTGACGGCGAGATTCTCGAAGGGATCGCGTCTGTAAACGAAAGCGCAATCACCGGCGAGAGTGCCCCGGTCATCCGCGAGAGCGGGGGCGACCGGAGCGCTGTTACCGGCGGGACAACGATCCTCTCCGACTGGCTTATTGTCCGGGTGAGCGCAAACCCCGGCGAAGGGTTCCTCGACCACATGATCGGCCTCATCGAGGGGGCAAAGCGCCAGAAAACGCCAAACGAGATCGCGCTCAACATCCTGCTCCTTGGCCTCACCACGGTCTTTATCGCGGTCGCGGCCGCGCTCTACGCGTTCTCGGCCTACAGCGTTCATGCCGCCGGCGCCGGGACAACCGTGACCATCACGGTCCTTGTCGCGCTCTTTGTCTGCCTTGCCCCGACCACGATCGGCGGGCTCCTCTCCGCGATCGGGATCGCGGGCATGGACCGGTTGATCCAGAGAAACGTGATCACGACCTCCGGCCGGGCCATCGAAGCCGCCGGTGACGTGGACGTTCTGCTGCTCGACAAGACCGGCACGATCACGCTCGGGAACCGCCAGGCTGTCGAATTCATCCCGGTGGACGGGACAACCGTGGACGACCTTGCCAAGGCTGCCCAGCTCTCATCGCTTGCGGACGAGACCCCCGAGGGCAGGAGCATTGTCATCCTTGCAAAGGAGAAGTACGGCCTCCGGGGCCGGACGGTCGGCGGGACCGGGGCAGACGACGGGATGCAGTTCATTGCGTTCTCAAGCCAGACCCGGATGAGCGGCGTGGACCAGGGCGAGCTCCACGTCAGGAAAGGCGCCGCAGACGCGGTCTTCCGGTATATTGAGACAAACGGGAACGCTGTTTCAGACGAACTCAAAGGTGCTGTTGACACCATCTCCCGGGCCGGCGGGACACCGCTTGTTGTGGCAAGGAACGGGAAAGCGCTCGGGGTAATCCACCTAAAAGACATTGTAAAAGGCGGGATCAAGGAGCGTTTCGCACAGCTGCGCAAAATGGGCATCAGGACGGTCATGATCACCGGGGACAACCGGCTCACCGCTGCAACGATTGCGGCAGAAGCCGGGGTCGACGACTTCCTTGCCGAGGCAACGCCCGAGAGCAAGCTCAAGCTCATCCGCGAGTACCAGGCAGGCGGCCGGATGGTGGCAATGACCGGCGACGGGACCAACGATGCCCCGGCGCTTGCACAGGCCGATGTTGCGGTTGCCATGAACACCGGCACCCAGCCGGCCCGGGAAGCGGCAAACATGATCGACCTCGACTCGAACCCGACAAAGCTCATCGAGATCGTGGAGATCGGAAAACAGCTCCTCATGACCCGGGGGGCTCTTACCACATTTTCCATTGCAAACGACATTGCGAAATATTTCGCCATTATCCCGGTCGCCTTTGCCTCCACCTACCCGGCGCTCGGGGGCCTGAACATCCTCGGGCTCCATGACGGGATCCTCTCTGCCGTGATCTTTAACGCGCTTATTATAGTGGCGCTCATCCCGCTCGCGCTCCGCGGCGTGAAGTACCAGGCAATGTCTGCGGAGGAAGCGCTGAGGAACAATATCCTGATCTACGGTGTCGGCGGGCTTATTGCCCCCTTTATCGGAATAAAGATCATCGATATGCTTCTTTTATTCCTTGGAGTGTGATCCTGTCTTATGTCATCGCCAGGTACTTCAGGACGGCGGCCCGACCCTGATCTGCTGCTTGCCCGCGTGCAGGGCGAGGAGGATCAGAAGAAGAAAGGAAAACTAAAAATTTTCCTTGGCTACATTGCCGGCGTAGGAAAGACCTATGAGATGCTCACGGCAGCACACCAGAAACTCCACGAGGGGATCGATGTCAGGATCGGGTACGTGGAGCATCACAAACGCTCCGAGACCGAGGCGCTCATGGCGGGGATCCCGGTAGTCCCCCCAAAAGAGATCGAATACCACGGGGTCGTGCTCACGGAACTGGACCTCGATTCCATCCTTGCCGCCCGGCCGCAGCTCGTTCTCGTGGACGAACTGGCCCATACCAATGCCCCGGGCTCCCGGCACCCGAAACGCTACCAGGACGTAGAAGAGCTGCTCGCAGCGGGGATCGATGTGTACTCGACCTTAAACGTCCAGCACATTGAGAGCCTCAACGATGTCGTGGCGCAGATCACAGGCGTTGTGGTAAAAGAGACGATCCCCGACCGGGTGATCGACGAGGCTGCCGAGATCGAGGTGATCGATCTCGCACCTCCCGAGCTGCTCCAGCGTCTCCGCGAGGGAAAAGTGTACGTGCCGGACATGGCCGCCCGGGCAATCGGGCTGTTCTTCAACGAAGGAAACCTGTACGCTCTCCGCGAACTGGCGCTGCGCCGGGCCGCCGAACGGGTCGATACCCAGATGCTTGCCTACATGCAGACCCGCTCGATCCCGGGCCCGTGGCCGGTGGGGGAGAAGCTCCTTGTCTGCATTGGCCCGGGGCCGCTTGCCGAACGGCTGATCCGTACCGCCCGCCGGCAGGCCGACCGGATCAATGCACCGTGGTGTGCGCTCTATGTCGAGACGGCGACCCACCACCGGCTCTCGCAGGGAGCAAAAGAGCAGGTGGGCCGATCGCTTGTGCTCGCAGAAAAACTCGGGGCCACAACAGCAACCGTCTTCGGGCTCAATGTCGCAACCGCGGTGATCGAGTACGCCCGGCAGCACAACGTGACACGGATCATTATCGGAAAGACCCTGCGCCCCCGCTGGCAGGAGTTCCTCTTTGGCTCGGTCGTGGACCAGCTCATCCATAACAGCGGGCCAATCGATATCTACGTGATCAGCAGCAGGGAGCACGATACCGGGGACCCGGCAAAAAACCCGGACGAACTCGAACCGCTCCTCCCGGCAACCCCGCCCCGGGACTATGTCGAGAGCCTGCTGATTGTTGCCGGCGTTTCTGTCCTTGGCTGGTTCGTCCACGCGTACATCTCCCTGGCAAACCTGATGATGCTCTACCTCCTCGCGGTCGTGGTGATCGCCTTCCGGCGGGGCCTCAGGCCTGCGATCGTTACCTCGGTCCTTGGCGTGCTCGCCTTTGACTTCTTCTTTGTCCCGCCGTTCTTTACCTTCCGGGTCACGGACACCGAGTACCTCATCACCTTTGCCGGGATGATCATTGTCGGCACCCTCATTAGCCTGCTCGTGGCAAAGGCCCGGCGTCATGCCGATGCCGCGCAGATCCGGGAAAAAGAGACCGGTACGCTCTATGCCCTCTCGCAGGACCTCGCGGTGGCAACCGATACCGGTGCGATCGTTAGTGCGGTCTCGCAGAATATCCGGGAGATCTTCGGCTGGGAGAGCGCGCTTTTCCTGCCCGAAAAGAACGGTCTTGTAATCCGGGGGAAAAGCCCGGACCTTGCTATCGATGCCGACGACATTGCGGTGGCGACCTGGGCCTTCCAGAACGGTACCGTTGCCGGCTACGAGACCGATACGCTGCATGGTTCGAAGATGCGGTATATCCCGGTCCAGAGTCCCCGGGGCGTGCTCGGGGTCCTTGCCGTAAAGCCGGCCGCTGAGGCGGGCGGGATCAGCTACGAGCAGACCCGGCTCCTTTCAGCGTTTGCAAACCAGGCGGCCCTGGCGCTCGAACGGGTGAACCGGTGAACCGGATTCGTTATCCGGGAAATTTGTCTTATTTTGGCTATGGAGAAAACCTTCTCACAAAGCACTCCGTGGAATTACGAGTGTGACCCCCTCTCTCCCCCAGAGGGGGAGGCAGCTCAAAGCGGGGCAAGCCCCCTTGACCCCCTGCGGAATAAAATTTTTCAATTGTGCTTCCCGAGCACGGTTTTGCTCCACGGGGCGAGCCCCGACGAGGCGGCGAGCACCCGTGGTCCCCTCGCAACAAAATTCAGGTTGTCACGTAAGGTTTCTCCAGAGCCGGTTTTTCCCGCCGGTCAGCAGGCGTCACGACCCCACCCAAGGATTTATATTGTAAATGCGGATACATTTACGTATGTTCCTTCCCACGAACGAAAAGCAGTTCGGATTCTGGAAGATGCGGCGCAGCGGGATGTCCAACGTCTCTATTGCAAACCAGATCGGGATCACCCGGCAGGGCGTTTCGCAGGCGCTCCTTGCCATGGACGAGAAGATCGAGTCCTCGCTTCGTGAGATGGCGCGCGCAAACCGAATCCAAGTTGAAAAGATCAATGTGAATAAGGGAGTGCTGTTCGGGAGATCGATCCCGTTCCAGACCAAGGCCTACATCTTTGTCTCGGAGAAACACGGCATGCAGGTCTGGTACGAGCATGACGGCGACTGCATCTCCTGCGACGAGTTCACGAAATGCATCGAGTTCATCTGGGACCTTGCCGCCGAGCTCGGGATAAAACTGGAAAAAACCCAGGACCCGACCAGGATGGCAGAGGAACTCCTCGAAAAGATCCGGGAGGAGAGCCCGTGACCCGGGTATCGGACACTGCCGGGCACGGGCTGGGCCTCTGCCGGAAACCCCCGGTGCTTTGCATGGCTCCGGTCGCTGTCCCGGTCCAGCCGGACACCGGCCATTCCTCCCCGCCGGATGACGGCGGGCCCCGCCACATCCGCAAGGGACTCGGCATTGCGGTATCCAGCACGAAAACCCTGATCCATAACCCGCAGCTTTTCTGGTTTACGCTCCTTGCCGGTCTCGTGCTTGCCGGCCATCTCATTGTCCAGGGGATACTCGTATCTTTTAGCATGAACGACCGGACCGATCTCATCGGATCGCCGTTCGTGGCATTTGCCGTCGAGCTCCCGACCGTGTTCTGCCTCCTGGTCGTATGGGCCGGCCTTGTTTTGAGTCTCTCCGGCAACAATGGCAGCCCGGCCTCTTTTTGGCGTGGGCTCAGGCAGGCCAAAAACCACGTACTACCCCTTGCCGGGTGGTCCGTGGTCGTGGCAGGTGCAGGCACACTCGTCTTTTATGCAGGCTGGACGCTCGCTTCGCTGAGCATCCCCGCGTGGTTCCATACGTTCGATATCTACGGGAACGTGTACCTCTTCCTCTCCAATGTGTTCGGCCAGTACCCGTTCAGCTGGTCCCTCAACCCGGACGTCCTTGCTGCATACCTCCCCGGCGGGGCAGTATCAGGTTCGGGCTCGGGATTCCCGAATGCATTTATCCAGACGCTGGTCTTTTCCGCGATCAACGTACTCCTCGTTCTCCTGACCCTGTTTGTCGTGCCCCTGCTGGTGCTTGAGAAAACGCGCCTCAAAGATGCGGTTTATAGGTCGTTTGCCCTGGCAAAGAAGATCCGGGGAGCGCTGGCCGGCTGCATCCTCTGCCTCGGGCTGGTACTCTTTGCCGTCTCGCTCACGTTCCTGCTCTTCCGGTTTACCGGGATCAGCACGGTGGAAGTGGCCAGAGGTATAACAACTATTTCGTCCTCGCGCCCGGGCGATGCATGGATTGCGCTCGGCCTCCTGTACAGTCTTGCGCTGTCCGGATTTACGCTCATTATCGCAACGGTCGGGGGGATTGCATCGCTCGACCTCTACCGGTATGCAAAAACCCGGGAGGAAACGAAATGACCTCCGTACAGGAGATCACCGGGTACTGGCTCGGCCTGTGCCGGAAGCCGCCGGTGGTCCAAATCATGCAGCCGGGTTTTGGTTTCCCGGCCGGGAACACCGTCGCGGGTACCCCGGACGGGGGCGGCGGCAGCGGATCGGGGTCTGTGCGCCGGGGCATCGGAGCTGCAATTTCGGGGATGAAAACGCTCTGCCAGAACCGGCAGCTCCTCTGGTTTACGCTCTTTGCCGGGCTCGTGCTCGCGGCAAACGCCATCGGCCACGCAGCGTTCGAGTACCTCAACCGGTTCCTGCAGCCCGGCACCATGGTGTACTATATTCAGGATTTTGTACTCGCGTTTGCCACGCTCTTCCTGCTCGTCTTCCTCCTTGCAGGACTTGTCCTGAATCTATCCTCAAAAAAAGAAGGGCCTGCATCGTTCTTTGGGGGACTCTGTGAAGCAAAAAAATACCTGAAAACCCTTTTTATCTGGGCCCTGGTCCTCGCATTCGCAGCATTCCTGCTCGACAGGCTTTATGTTTTTGTTGCCCTTGTCTGGTTCCCGCATGAGTTTGGATTCCTCTATACTATCATGGACGGCTCGTTTGTCAACACGATAAACCAGTTCCCCTTCAACTGGACGCTTGACTGGGATATGCTGACCGAGGTTCCGGGCTATGGCGGGCGATCGCTGTTATTACTGGTATACCCGTTCGGGGTTTTGGAGACCCTGCATTTCCTCATGATCGCGCTTGTCCTCTTTATCCTGACGCCGTTTGTCGTGCCTCAGATCGTGCTCGGGCAGAAATCCGTGCGGGAGGCAGTTGTTGGCTCCTTTGCCCTTCTCAAAAAGTCCTGGGCCGGGGTTGTTACCTGCGTACTTTTCCTTGCGGCGATCGTAGCCGGGGCATTTCTCGTACATGTGCTCCTCCAGGCAGCCTCGGGGATCATCGACCCGTGGAACACGGTCATCTTCCATCCCCCGGCCACGTGGATCGCTCTTGCCCTTCTTTACAATATCGTGCTCCTCACGGTTGCATTTGTCCTGGCAACGGCCGGGGGAATCGCTGTTTTGGATCTTTACCGCGCTGCCAAGACCGGGCTGATGCCCGAATCCACCGGGACAAAACCGGCCCCGTAATTTTTTCTGGCCCGTCACCGGCCGAAGTAGTAATACAGATACAATCCCGGTAAATATCCCCAATCGGGTTTAGCTCCCGGGAACCGCGATCACAAAACGGCACCGACAAATATATATTGTAAATATCCATACATTTACGTATGTCAAAATTAGGGAGTAACAGACCGCTTTCGGTCTGGAAGATCTTCCTGCTGTGCATCATGGCAGGGACAGTACTCCTGGCACTACCTGTATCAGCGGCAGACAAACCAGTTGTCACGGTAGCCGCACAGGGAGCCGGAGCGTATTACCTGGGAGAAAAAGCAATCCTTTCCGGTATAAATACCGACACAGGTTCAACGTACCTGTACATCACCGGACCCAACCTTCCTGAGAGTGGAGGGAAACTGACGGCCCCGGATCAAAAAGTGGTCAGCGGAAATGCGGACACATTTACAGTTGTTAGTACAAAACCGGACAAGACCTGGCAATACCCGTGGTACACAGCGGGTCTCCGGGTAGATGCAGGGTCGTATACCATTTATGCAGCAAGCGAACCAAAAGCAGGGGACCAGCTGGCTGACACACCCTATGGCACCACGAGCATCATCATCAAAAAACCGTATATTGCCGCAGAGATCTCTCCTTTACCGGTTACACAGGGGCAGCCGTTTACCATTACCGGAACTGCGGTTACTGACGGGAACCAGTCCTCTGTCCAGGTCTGGATCTTTGGCGATAACTTCGCATACCATACAACAACCCCGGTTAATCCCGATGCTTCCTTTGCCTTCACGGGTAATGCAGCGCTGTCAGAGAACCTGCCCGCAGGGCAGAACTATCTTGTCGTGCAGCACCCGATGGCGGACAACACATTCGACTTTGTGGTAAGCGGCGACTCTGTCCGTGACGTAAAGCAGAACAACGGGATGGATCTCTTTAAAATCACCGGCTCGGGGAGCCTGCAGGGGAGCGATGCGGCAGACGCACTCGTCGCTGCAATCAGCGCCCGGGAGACACACGATTCCACATATACCAATGACACGTACACCATCATCCCCTTCAAGATCGCCAATGCAGGAAGTCCGGCCGCCGCCCCGGCATCCGGTACATCTACCGGTGCAGCGGTAACAATCTCTGCTGACGGGAGCCATTCCTATTACCAGGGTGAGAAAGTGATCCTGCGGGGCAAGAGCTCCACCGCAGGTACCGTATACCTTTTCATGACCGGCCCCACCACATTCAAGAACGGCCCCGGCATTCCCGCCAGCGGGGGAAAACTTACCTCCCCCCTGCAGGCGGTAGTCAGCGGGAACCCGGACACATTTACCGAAGTAACCACGAAACCGGACAAAACATGGGAATATTCCTGGTACACCGATAATCTCAATGTGGACGCCGGTACGTACACTGTTTATGCAGAAAGCCAGCCAAAAGCTGCTGACCAGCCGGACTCCGGTGCCGCCGATGTCGGGATAGCCCTGAAAAAGCCGTATATTACGGCAAATATGTCGTCCCTGAATGTTGTAAAAGGGCAGCCGGTTACCGTAACCGGGATTGCAGAAGGAATCCCTCCCGAGGTTCAGGTCTGGATCTTCGGCGATAAGTATGCGTTTACGACAAAAACACCGGTAAGTTCTGATGGGGACTTTACCTTTACTGCCGGTGCGGCAATGTCAGGAAATCTCCCGGAAGGGCAGAATTACCTCATCGTAGAGCATCCGATGGCAGACAACAAGTTCGACTTTGTGGTAAACGGGGCATATGTCCGCGACCTGAAGCTTGCCAACGGGACGGACCTCTTTAAGATCACCGGCCCCGGGAATCTGCAGGGCAGCGATGCAGCAGACGCACTCATCACCGCAATTACCACCCAGAATGCCAACGATGATTCGTATACCAATGACACCTACACCATCATCCCTTTCAAAGTTACCAGTGCCGGGTCCACTTCCCCTGCGGGTTCCGGAGTAACGATCTCCGCGGACGGCACCCAGTCCTATTACCTGGGAGAAAAAGTTGTCCTGAGGGGAAAGAATACCCGTTCGGGTTCAACGTACCTTTTCCTGACCGGGCCCAATCTGGCGGTATCCGGGGTAAAACTTACCTCCCCGAAAACTGCTGCGGCAAGCGGGAGCTCGGACACCTTTACGGTAGCAGCCACAAAACCGGATAACTCCTGGGAGTACTCCTGGTACACGGCAGATCTCCCGCTCGATGCCGGGACCTATACCATCTATGCGGCTGACGGGCCGGAAACAGCGGACCAGCCGGATGCCGCAAATGTCGGGATCATTGTAAAAAAACCCTTTATCATGGCCATGCCCTCCACATCGTCCGTGATACCGGGCCAGCCCTTCACGGTCACCGGGACGGCGGAGGGACAGGTCCCCGAAGTCCAGGTCTGGATCATCGGCGACAACTCCGTGTACACTGCAAAAACACCGGTAAATCCTGATGCAACCTTTACCTTTACCGTGGATGCGGCGCTCTCGGGAAAACTCACCGCAGGACAGAACTATCTTTTCGTGCAGCACCCGATGCAGAACAACCGGTTCGACATAGATATCAGCGGCGAGTATGTCCGCAACGAAATTCTCAACAACGGCACGAACCTCTTTAGGATCTCCGGGCCGGGAAGCCTGCAGGGCGCCGATGCGGCAGACGCGCTCGTGGCTGCGTTCAGCGATACCGGGGCACGGGACGATACCTATACTGTCATCCCCATCCAGGTGACAGGTGCAGGAAGCAAGATCTCCTCGCTGACACCGATCGAGACTTCTCTGCGCAGCCTGGAAACAGCATTACGATCCCTTTTCTAATTTTTTTGTATTGCCAGATATCCGAGAAGACCCTACTGTCAAAGAATCGAGGTAAAACAACATGACCGATCTGATCTTCCTTCCTTATAGGAGACGCTTCCGTAATCCCTGTTCAAGGCCTGCTATTATTTTGTTCCTGATTACTTTTCTTTTCCTGATTTCTGCCCCTCTCGCTTCCGCTGAAGATGCGATGTTCCGGGCCAACCCGGAGCATACCGGCGTTTATGGGAACGAAGGAACTGAACCGGGAAATTCTGAAATCTGGCATTTCGCTACAGGCGGGATTGTCTATTCATCCCCAACAATGGCAAACGGCATTGTCTATGCCGGAAGTGACGATACGAACCTGTACGCCGTCGATGCGATGACAGGGATGATGAAATGGAAATTTGCGACAGGAGATCATGTATACACGTCGCCGATCGTTGCCAGGGGGGTTGTCTACATCGGGAGCGAGGACAAGAACCTGTATGCGGTCGACGCGACTACGGGAACAGAGAAATGGAGATTTGTGATGGGGGGGTGGGTCTATTCGTCCCCGGCTGTGGCCGACGGGGTTGTCTACATCGGGAATTCGGATAAAAACCTGTACGCCATCGATGCAGCGACAGGAACAGAGAAATGGAGGTTTGCTACGGGAGATTATATAGATTCATCTCCGGCTGTGGCTGATGGAGTTGTCTATGTCGGGAGTTCAGATAAAAATCTCTATGCCATCGATGCAATCACGGGAAAAGAGGATTGGAAGTATTCGATGGGGGCACGGTCCGGGTCTTCCCCGGCTGTGGCTGACGGCGTTGTCTACATCGGGAGCGAGGACAAGAACCTGTATGCAGTCGATGCGGCAACGGGGACGAAGAAATGGAAATTCCCGACGGGAGACAGAGTGGCTTCATCTCCGGCTGTGGCTGATGGCGTCGTCTATGTCGGGAGCAGGGACAGGAACCTGTACGCCATCGATGCGGCGACAGGAAAGGAGAAATGGAAATTCCCGACAGGAGACGGTGTGGCTTCATCTCCGGCTGTGGCTGACGGCGTCGTCTATGTCGGAAGCAGGGACAAGAACCTGTACGCCATCAATGCGGCGACAGGAACAGAGAAATGGAGATTTGTTACCGGAGAGTGGGTGGACTCGTCGCCGGCCATCTCAAACGGTGTTGTCTATGTCGGGAGTAATGATAAGAATCTGTATGCGATCGGGAGAACAACAGGCACACTGACAACCGCTCCTGTCACTACCCGTGTCACGAATACCGGAACTCCGACATACCGGGCAACTACTACACTTACTGCGATAATCACAACAAGGGCTCCGGCCCCACAGACAACCCGGCAGGCTCCGCTCCAGTATGCTCTGCCCATGGCGATCTTTGTGGCAGTGGGAATTGCAATCTTGAAGAGGCATTAATCGTCACCATTTTGTAAAAATCAGTTTTGGTGAAACCTCAAAGAAAGACGTAAAATCAAAGACGCAGGTGCTAAAAAGTATGGCAGACCGAAATATATCCTTATCCGGACGACGGTTCAGTAATTTTTATTCAGGGCATCTTTTTATTCTGTTCCTGATAGCTTCCCTTCTCTTTGTTTTTGTTGCTCCCGCTTCAGCCGGAGATTCACAGTTCCGGGCAAATCCGGAGCATACCGGAGTTTATGGCAACGCAGGTACTGAACCGGGAAATTCGGAACTTTGGCATTTTGCTACCGGTGAAGGAGTCTATTCATCCCCCTCCGTGGCAGACGGTGTTGTCTATGTCGGGAGTAACGATAAGAACCTGTACGCGATTGACGCGGTGACAGGAAACAAAAAGTGGAAATTCACTACGGGAGATCACATATTATCGTCCCCGACTTTCGCGGACGGCACAGTGTATGTCGGGAGCGAAGACAAGAACCTGTATGCGATCGATGCAGCGACCGGAAAGGAAAAATGGAGATTTGCCATGGGGGGCTGGGTGTACTCAGCCCCGGCAGTGGTGAATGGGATTGTATATGCGGGTAACGCCGATGAAAGCCGGTACGATCTCAAGGGTACAAACGGAAGCCTGCACGCAATCGATGCCATAACGGGAAAAGAGCGGTGGCGGTTCGTTATGGGAGATTATGTGGATCGATCGCCGGCGGTTGCGAAAGGGATTGTCTATCTGGGGTGTGGCGATGAAAACCTGTATGCCATCGATGCTGCGACGGGAAAAGAGAAATGGCGGACCACGAAGGGAGACTGGGTGTATTCATCCCCGGCGGTGGCAAACGGTGTTGTCTATGTCGGGAATGAAGATAAACGCCTGTACGCAATCGATGCCATGACGGGAGAAGAGAAATGGCGGTTCGCTACAGGGGATCGGGTTATTTCGTCCCCGTCAGTCGTAAACGGCATTGTCTATGTCGGGAGCTGGGATAAAAACCTGTATGCGATCGATGCCATGACAGGAAAAGAGAAGTGGAGGTTCGCTACGGGTGATAAGGTGGATTCATCACCTGCGGTATCAAACGGCATTGTCTTTGTCGGAAGCGAGGATAAGAACCTGTATGCTATCGATGCGGTGACGGGGAAAGAGATGTGGAGGTTCGCTACGGGGGATAAGGTGGATTCGTCCCCGGCGGTGGCAAACGGGATTGTCTATGTCGGGAGTAATGATAAGAACCTGTATGCCATCGGTGCGAACTCATCTCCTCTGGCAACCGTTCCAACAACGATCCGGGCCACGGATACAGGAAGTCCGACGTCTCGGGCAACGGTCGCAATCGCCAGTACAGCCATTACAACTGCTCCGGTTCACCAGGCAACACAACATGCCCCGCTCCAGTACGCCCCGCTCGGCGCCGTGGTCCTGGCCTTCGGGATCATGGCATGGAAGCGGCAGTAACCGGTTTTTTAAAAGGCCTGCGGCGCTTTTTTCGTGCGCAGGAACGGGTTTTGTGCCCCCGCGTGGACAACCGGCCAGATGTCCCGGGTATTTCTAAAAAGATGACCCTCGATCATCAGAGGGGGAGGATCTTTTTATCCTGCGCCGTACGTCCGGGGGGATTATGGTTAGCCGGTGACCCGGGTGAGCACGGGCCCGGCCGCTGGCAGCGGACACGGCTCATGCCGGGGTCATTTTTCCCGCACCAGCCCGGCACCGAACGCGTACGCTTCCTGCAATAACTTCGGGTTCTCCGTCACACTGTTTTTTCCCTGCATGGCGGGAGCAAGGAGAAGTGGCACCAGGAGCGATTCATGTACCGGGTCAAAACTTCCCTGGAAGACGAGATGGAGAATGCCACGGAGCGGGGTAAATGCTTCGACGTAGTACCTGTTATCACCGGGGGAATTCTGGGTAATGAGCAGTGCAGCTTTTTTTGAGGGGAAAATTGTTGTTGCCAGTTCCCCTGTCCCGGTCACCGTGAAATAACGGTACAGCCGGTCGATGACCGGTTTGAGATGCCCGGAGATCCCGCCCATGTAATTTGGTGACGCAAAGATTACCACATCGGATTCGCTGATCCGCTGGTAGATCTCCTGCATGTCATCGTTTATTGCGCATTTCCCGGTGCGTTTGCAGGCATCGCAGTTTGTGCAGGCGCGGACCGCGAGCCGGTATGCAGCTATCGTTGTTGTCGTGGCGCCCTGTGCGGCTGCTCCTTCCAGCACATGGCAGAGGAGTGTTGCCGTGTTGCCATCCGGGCGCGGGCTGCCCAGGATCCCCACTACCTTCATGGGGGGTTCACCCTGTCCGGATGGATGGCCTTAAGCGCACGGAGCGGATCGGAATATTCGCGCCAGAGAACGATCCGCCCGTCTCCGCGGACTTTTACCACGCAGATATAATCCTGGAGATACTCATTCCCGGTCGACCGGATGAAAAAACCCATGGATATTTCAAAGATCGCAACCCGGGGATCTGATGACGGGCAGGCCACCACAGGGGGGTGCTCCGTGCGCAGTTCAAAGGCTGATGCGATATTTTTGTAATAGGCATAAATGGCATCCCTGCCTTCCAGCCGCCGGGGATATGAGTCCGGGGAGTAGGGGAATTCCACCACAGCATTTTCGGCCCAGATATCCATCCAGACCTCCAGGGAGGCGCCTTGTACCACCGTCAGGTACTTTTGTGCAGCAATGATTGCTGGCGAAAACTTGTCAGCCATACCGGGCATCACTCTTTTTTTCCTGATCGTTATAAGAAGGTACATTTAGTTAAACTACAGACGAACATTCAGGTGAGATACTTACGAAAAGGAGAGTTGTCGCATGAGGGATGGGCCTGTCGATCCGCTGATCTGCCCGATGTCCTATACCGTTTCGATTGTCGGGGGGAAGTGGCAGTGGGTGATCCTCTGGCTGATCAAAAACGAGAAGATGCAGAGGTACGGGCAGATCAAAAAGAGGCTGCCAACAATTTCGGATAAGATCTTAAGCCAGCAGTTACGCGCCCTTGAACGCGAGGATCTGCTCCACCGCGAAGAATTCCCGGAAATACCGCCGAGGGTTGAGTATACCCTGACGGAGAAGGGGGAAAGCCTGGTTCCCATCCTGGAGATGATGGCAACGTGGGGAGCGGAGCATGTACCCAAAAAACCCTCCTGAAATACGACCGTAAAACCCTCCTTTTTGGTTTGCGCGGGAAATGCCGGATATAATCGCCCCATTCGCCAAAATGCTCCCAAATTAAGCTCCATATAATGCTGTTATTCGGGCCATAAACGCGTTCCGGCAGCCTCTTTTTCTCAAACGTCCCGACCGACCGGGGCCATAAACAGGCAAAGGATCGACGCTATGTGATCGTTTTATTTTGTCCGATTGCAAAAATACAACCTGTTTGAGCTCCTTTTTAAACAGAGCCCGATACGGGCCCGGATTCGGTGCCGGGAATGGGAATCCGGGCGAGATTTGGCGCCGGAATACCGTAGGGAACAGATTCATTCCCGGGACTTTTCGATCTGCCGGGCCGTCTTTGGGCAGTATTCCCTTACCCACCTGGTGACCTCTTCAAGTATGGGGATGAGCGCTTTTCCCGCATCGGTCAGCTCGTACTCCACGCGGGGCGGGATCTCGGGGTACATGGTCCGGGTCACAAGGCCGTCGCTTTCGAGTTCGCGGAGCTGTTTTGCAAGCATCCGGGGACTTATCGTCCCCAGGGGAATGCGCAGCTGGTTGAATCGCGGCCGCTCCTTCCCGATATGCCAGATGATCCCGGCCTTCCATTTCCCCCCGATGACCGCAAAGGCCGCCTCAATCTCGCAGTGATACGCACCGTTCTTTTTCGATCTCTTCATGTTACACAGTTACACTATGATTACTGGTTACTATATTATACTGACTACCTAAAAGGTACTTGAAGGGAAAATATCCGGGAGGCTCACATGAAAGTCATTGCATTCAACGGAAGTCCCCATAAGGACGGCAACACGTACCGCCTGATCCGGCACGTTCTCGATGCGGTTGAAACTGCCGGGATAGAGACCGAAATCATCCAGGTTGGCGGAAAACAGATTCATCCATGTCTTGCATGCGGGAAATGCCTGGAGAAGAAAGACCGGCGCTGCATCCAGACAAAGGACTTGGTAAACGAGTGCATCGAAAAGATGCAAAAAGCCGATGCGGTAGTTATTGGGACACCAACGTACTTTGCCGGGGTAACACCGGAGATCAAAGCCTTTATGGACCGGGCGTTTCTGGTCGGGAAGGCAAACGACGATATGTTCCGGCAGAAACTTGGCGCCGCGGTTGCAGCCGAGCGCCGGTCCGGGGCGGTCTCGGCCGTGGACGCTATCATGCATTACTTTACGATCAGCGGGATGTTCTCTGCCGGGTCACGGTACTGGAACAATGCAAAAGGGTTCATGCCCGGGGAGGTTGAATCGGACGAGGAAGGCATCGACACAATGAGACAGCTGGGCGAGAACATTGCCTGGTTTGTTAAAAAGGTCAAAGACTGATCTTTCTTTTATAGTCCGGCGGGACATTGGTTCTCTGTACATACAGGAACGAAACGATCGCGGCTGTTTCTTTTTCGTCAGTCCGGCCGGGCCATGATTTTTTTGTCCGCAAGAACAATGGCCAGCCCTGAAATGCTGAAGATGACCATAATCGCAGCAATACCATGCAGGCCCCGATCGCTGACAACAGGGGTGAAAAATATCGTTATAAGTGCCGAAGAAGCAATCGAACCGAGATACCCGAAGGTACGGAACAGCCCTGACGCCGTACTGATATGATCCGTGGTGACCTGGGTATACAGTGCGGTCTGGTTCGCACTGATGCACAGCCCCATAGTAATCCCAAAGAATCCGGTAACGAGGACTATCCAGATCAGGGGGGTGGCGGAGACCACGAGGAGCAGGCCAAGGGATCCCGCAAGGCAGGCGACAGCAGACACGATAAGCGGGGTGCGTACCATATTCAGCCGCGAAACCGGCAAGACAATAACCACGGATGCAAGGCTCATCGGTACGATCAGGAGTCCGCATTCAGCAGCAGAAACGTCTTTGGCAACAAGGACCCATTGCGTTACCCCATACAATATGGTGTAGACGCAGAGATTGGCCAGGGCGAAACGCACATACGTAAGCATCAAAGGCCGGTCTGAAACCAGCAGATGGACATCGATGAACGGGCGGCGCACATGCTGTTCCCACCAGATAAACGCCAGACCCGTAAGGATGGCAACGCCAAGCACTGCCCATGCCGGATCCGGCAGCGACTGGAGAAAGAGAAGAAGCGCAGCCATTGTACAGCAAAAGATCGCGATGCCGGCAAGGTCGATGCGTTCTGCAACCTCCCGGGCGGATTTTACCGGTGTGCACGGAGGATCTTTTGGTATCCAGAACAATGCCATAGCGAGTGCGAGAAGAGCGAGCGGGATATTTATTAAAAATACACTCTGCCAGCCCCACGCAGATACCAGGAATCCGCCAATAGGCAGGCCGATAACTGCCGTCGCCATACCTGCAATCATAAGGCCGCCAAGCACGTTACCGGGGGTTTTAGTGAGCCCTGCCGATTCTGCCCGGTTCCGGATGATGAGCATTGCCGAAGGATAGCCGGTGGAAGTACCAATGCCGATAAGGATCCGCGATACGATCAGTGTTGCGAGGTCATGGCCGAATCCTCCGACAAAACCCCCTATAAGCACGGCAAGGATGCCTGCCAAAAATACCCTCCGCGGCCCGAATGTTTCCGATAATTTCCCGGCTGCCGGCTGGGCAACGACACATGCCATATAGAGTGCTGCAACAAGAACTGCGGTCTGTCCCACCGTAACGTTCACGGCAGATGCAATCGACACAAGCGCGGTTGCAATAAAAGAACTGTTGACCGGGTTGAGTGCAGAACCGATATACAGGGGCGCTACAAACCGCCACCCAAATGCGGTACTGCTTTTATCGGACGGGACTGAGCTGCCGGTATCCAAAAATCCGTACCTCCAAAAACCGGCGAATAAGATCCCGGTACATTTTCCCAAAAGATCCTGCTGTGCGTTTTACTTGACTGACAGTTTGTCAGTAACATATTGTCGGTAATAACAATATATTATTATCGCCAGATCCAAAATGGTATTTACCGGCACTCTGTCAGGTTAAGGGTGGAAAAAGAGAATGGCCAGGATAACCAAAAGCCCCGATGAACGCAAAGCGGAACTTATGGCTATCGCAGAGCAGCTTTTTATCGAAAAGGGATACGACCATACTTCCCCAAGCGACATTATCCGCAAAGCCGGCATCGCACAAGGTACTTTTTATTATTATTTTGCTTCCAAGGACGACCTGGCCCGGGCCATCATCGATCGGTACCTGGACCGTGTCAGCGAATATGTTTCCCGGGTAGCAAACGACCAGACACCGGATGCCCCTCACAAACTGCTGATGATCTCAGATGCGCTTATCGATCTCTCCAAAAAAAAGATGGGACTTGTCGGAGGCGCCTCAATTGACCGGTCGCTTGGCGGGCGGGCAGAGTATGTCAACCAGATAAAGGCAAAGCTCCTGTCTGTTGTCCAGCAAATCGTACGGCAGGGTGTAGCGGAAGGACAGTTCAACACGGACTACCCGGATGAGACTGCCGAGATCCTTTTTTTTGTCAGCCTGTACCTGAACCGCGAGCTCAGGAACACACGCGATCCTGTTGAGCGGAAGAAAAAGATTGCCGCATCACGGGTACTGATGGAACGGACCCTTGGTACACAAGAGGGAATGTTCCGGTCCTCCCTCTAGGTTATTGCCCGGCCGATACCTATATCCGACCCAATGACAAAATGTCACTGACAAGTTGTCAGTAACGATTATACCGGCTTTGAGTAACGACCGGGTGATAACTATGGTTCAGATAACTCCGGAAATCCAGATGCTGGACAGAGTAAGCGGCGGCCATGTCTATATGATCCTGGACAACGGCATCACCCTTATCGACGCAGGAATGGGACATTCTGAAAAACGGATCCTTGAAGAGATAAAAAAATCCGGCTATGGTCCCGCGGACATCAGGCAGATCATCGTCACGCATGCGCACCCGGATCATATCGGGGGCCTCAAAGCCCTTCGCGATATATCGGGTGCCCGCGTCATGGCAAGTGCCGTTGATGCGGATGCAGTCGAAGGGACAAAACCTGTCCCGATCCCAAAGTCCTCGTTTGCCATGGCATTCCTGTTACGCCTGATCCGGCCGTTCCTCAGGCACGTTCCGTGCCCGGTGGATGTACGGCTCAGGGATAAGGATGTGATCCCGGTCCTTGGCGGCCTGGTTGTTGTGGAGCTGCCGGGCCATACCCCGGGGAATATCGGGCTTTACTGCCCCTCAAAGAACGTGCTCTTCTCGGGGGATACGCTGCGCATGAAGGGGGATGAGTTCATAGAGCCCCTGAATTACCAGGGGAATGAGACACAATCGCTTGCATCGATTAAAAAAATGGGTTCCCTGGACTACGAGGTCATGCTTTCAGGCCATGATCAGCCCATTCTCACCGGTGCGGCAAAAAAAGTTGCAGGTTTTGCAGAAAAACTCTCGCACTAAAAAAAAGGATTGAACCCCATACGACAGGCAGCTGCCCTGCAATAACTTAAAAAAAAGGAAGTTTTGCCGGAAATGTCCGTGCATAATTCGCGGGAGGTTCACCCCCCATCCCGGCGATCACCCCCACGATTTGCCGGGCCGCCTCCGGGTCCAGCACCCGGGCAAGCACGAGCCCCGCAACCGCAACAAAAACGGCCCAGAACACTTTTTTCGTGTGCTCGTTCTTCCCGAATGCTTCGATTGCGGCATCCACGTCCAGGTGACCGGGCCGGGCGCCGGTACGGCCGGGCATGCCGGGTCCGGCAATAATCCCCTGCAGAGCCTGGTAATGGCACTGCGGTCACTCTTTTAATTTTTCCGGGATTTTTTAATAACCAGCGATAATCGCAGCATTTTTTAATAAAAAATCCGGTCGTTCCGGTACCCGGATACGAAAAGGGGTGAAAAAATCCGATTTTTCCATGTGCCGGGATTTTCCGGGAAGGATGCGGAATCGGAGAATATCCCGTGGTCCGGGCATTTTTGATTATTGCGAGGAAGCGGCAGTAAAAAGATTCATTTTTAAGCCTGTTACACCCAAATACAATATAAATAATTATATAATAACAATAGCATTATTGTAATCTGCACAATACCCCAAGAGATTTCCATAATCTTTTGGGTTCTGTTGATGCAGGTTGTGAAGATATGGTCGAACCATTTACAAGAGGAAATGCGGAAATTCTTGGAATTTACGGTCATAGCGCCAGTGGAAATCCTCCAAAAGATACGTTTACGTGTGACATAAATCAGGTACCCTCCATGTTTTTTGATTATCGTTGCATTAAAACAGGGCAGCTTACATTTGGAGTTTTTATTGATGGCGTAGATACCGGAGATACCGGGGGAACAAAGATGGAGAACATTGGGGCTGTCCGTCCTTTTCATTTCTGGGTTCCACAAAAAGTAAGGTCCTCCGGCTCTCACACGGTTATTGTAAAATATGGCCACCTGGAGACATCCCCGGATAAGATAGTATGGGATGGGAATTCCATATTTACCCTGGTTTTAACCGGGTCAAAGAGGGAATAAATCCGTTTTTTATTTTTTATTTCAGAATCTCACGGCAATTGGAGATCCCGGAGAGGAGATCGGCATTTATTATATATTTGTAAAAATAATATATTGCACAGAATAATGTGGGGATGACCAATGGCAGATACAAAAAACCAGAGGGATTCTTCTGCAGGACCTACCCCTCAATCCAGTGACACCGCCCAGAGGAACAGTGAATGGGCGGATACCTCCTGCAGGGATTGTGAAACCGTCAAAAAAATTGCGCTTATTATCATAATTGTGGGGATAGCAGCAATCATTGGATTTGCAATATTCGTAATGGCCAGGGATTCCAATCCCTCATCGACCCTGAATATTATTCTTCCCGTTTTTGCTACATGGATCGGAACGGTAATCGCATTCTATTTCGGCAAGGAAAATTTTGAATCGGCAAGTAAACAGGTCCGTGAATCCAATAAACAGTTACAGGAACTCCTAAAACAGGATACACAGGAAGATCTGGCAGCACAACCGGTCTCCGGGATAATGAAAAAAATTTCGGAGATGACCGTCATGAGCATGAAAAACAATAACGGGAATGACCGGAAAGAAAGCGAGATCCTGTTAACCGAACTCCGAAAAAAGTTTGACGATGATTGCGAAACCACCCGTCTGCCTATCCTAAAAGGGGATGGTTCACCAGCGTATATGATCCATGCAAGCAGTATCGATAAGTATGTCAAAGATATCCTGATTGAGCAAAAATCCGATGCTAACGAAGATGCTTCGAACGGTAAAACATTAGCGGATTTCCTTGAGGATCAAAAGAAAAAAGGATTTGAATTCGGGTTAAATAACGGTTTTATTGTTGTATCCGAATCTGCAACAATCGGTGATGCCAAAGATCTCATGGAAAAGATTTCCCTGTGCCAGGATATCTTCGTAACCAAGACCGGAAAAGCAACAGATAAACTCACGGGATGGATATCAAATACCCGGCTCTCCCGCCATCTAACAAGCGGATAACACAACCTGTTTTTTAATACCGCTATCCCTACCCGGAAGAATGCTGAATCAGACGTGGATAGAATCGACACGATGACGCAGCGGGGTGAAAATATTGCCGGGTTTGTCAAAATGGTCAAAGACGGATCTTTCTTTATAATCCCACAGGGCACTGTTTCTTCCGGCCGAAGGAAATATACGCGTTCTGTCGGATCCGCGTCCCAAAAGACACTATCCTTCAGTACCGTTCAAGGGGGTACAGCCGGGCGACCCCGGTCAGCGCCCATTTTTTATAAAAAACTAAATATATCCATACAGATCTTACTTTCTCTGATGGATCCGCCCCCGGGTGATGCGCAGTATGATTGAAAAATTTCCTCTTTCACTCTTTATCCCGATAGCCGGGCTTCAGTTTACCCTTCACAGGGGTTACCTTAAGCTTGTCCGGATTTACCGGAAACATATCCGGTTCGGGGTTCTCCCCACGATGATCGTGGCAGCAATTGTATTATTCGGCATCCTTCTGGCAAAATACTTCATAGAGGAACTTGTTGCTTTTTTCAATGGCAGCCAGAGTACTCTTTCCAGCCCGTGGATCTTATTCTGGGACAATTTCAGTTTAAATTCAACCCAAGCCTTGAATGCTATCCTCTCAATACAGGGGTTCCTTTACTTTATCGTTCTCTGTATCCTGATCTCGTCTTTTCATTATTTTGTAAAGACAAAAGAGACGTATATTGTTTTTTATGATTTCGTGGATATGTCCCTCGCTGATACACCCGTAGGAACATCCACCGAGAAAACAACACCGGGAAAAACGACCGGACATTACAGCGATCTGCTTCAGGCAGAACTCAACGATATTGTTGCAATGTATAAAGATGTCAATACGGAGGGTTGGGTAAAGGATCTGAGGGAACCCAACCAGATGGAACGTCCTTTCCCTCCCATTGCATCGCTTCAGCAACTCAAAGAAATTGAGGATAGTGAACCAATCCTTAAAAGCCAGTCAGTATCGGTTGGCTCCTTCACCATTCCCATCGGGGCAATCATTGCTTTTTTCAGCGAGAGAGTCAATGGCGCCCGATTGTCCGGGATGTACGGGTACATGGGCAACAATTTTGTGCTTTCGGCCACCATGGCCGATCCAAAAAACAAACGCGGGATCAGCTGGGCAGTCCGTCCCGACGATATGAGGGAAATCAAAGAGACGATCGATAAAAAAGATCTCTCTCTGGGATATCCGGATACCGAGCTGATGGTAAAAATACTGGCCTGCAAAATATTTACCGAACTCACGGGAAATGAAGGGTCGCGGAGGTGGGAAGCAACATTCTTCTTTAACGAGGGGCTGAAATTCTACCGGTCCTCGTTACCCGCAAGCGGGAAAAAACACGAACTGTTAACAAAAGCATGCAAAAATTTTTCTGCCGCTCTGGATTTTGACGGAAGTTACGAGAAGCTCCATTATAACCGGGGTAAGATCTATGAAGAACTGTCACTCACTTCCGGCAACGAACGTTTGGCAGATATCTATGTCCGTAAAGCAACTGCCGAATATAAGAAGGAGCTGGCAAACCAGCCGCGTCGCTGGGAGGCGTATTATGCGCTTGCGTACCTGGAATATCTTACCGAAGAGAAACACCGGGATAGTTGTGAGAATTGCGTTGGATGGCCCAATAATACGAGGGGGGACTGCCCGCCTATCGAGACCGGCAGGAGCCTGGAGGATGCTGCATGCCTGATAACCATATCCCATAATCTGCATACTCTCCGGTACCCGGAAGTTTTTGTTACACAGGGTTTGTTATACCTCCTCCAGGCCGAGGTGAAAAAAGAGGCAGGCTGCTATGAGAGGGAAATTTACGGGAAGGGTATTGCCTGCCTGCATACCGCGATACAGGCCGTTGTGAGATTTTCGGGAAATCGGGAAGACGGGATAATACCGGAGGATTTTTCATTTATCCGTCAGCTGAATATCCTGGGCCTCCTCTATCTCAACAGGGGACTCGGTTGCAACGGTACGATAGACTGGCAGGACCTGGAAAAAGCGGATTACCTGTTTTCCCGCGTACTGAAATCTGCTCCCTTCCTTGATTATGCCCTGTACAACCGGGCTCTTGTCAACCTGTTATTACCAAAGCGGTTATTTCCGGAACGGGCCGTGATGGCTAAGGAGCAGACCATGGCCCTGATCCGTATGGCCCCAAACAATCCTGACTGTTACCTGCTCGCCGTACTAGCCGGTTGCTGTTGTACGCATCCGGACCCGGGAAAGGCTAACCACACCGTGAAATGCAAACTGATCGCGGGCCTGAAAAAAACCAAGGGCTGGGATATTGGTACCTGGAAAGAGGCCAGGATGATCGTATCCTACCTGGAGGGAGTTGAAGCGTGGGGGATTCGTGAGATCCTGGGGAAAATGGAGACTTTCTTCTGCCTGCTGAACCGCAATGCCCAGAATACCCTGAAGACCTCTGCGGGGGATGAAATGTGCAGGTATGTGAAGAGCCACAGCCGGGTGTCAGCGATCATGATACTCTGCGACTTCACGAAGTCGCACCAAGAATCGCCTGAAGAACTGGAGAAAATTATCCATGATGCAGAACCCGGGTACGCCGAATTCCTGGAGAAATCCTGGGAGCTGGGAAAGATTTGGGCATCTCATGGCGACCGGTTCCTTACACTAAGCAAAACAGAAGGAATTGATAGGGATAAAAAACAGGCATTGATTGGCAAGAGTGAAAAGTGCTACCATAAGGCAAAGGGGTGCCTGAAGGATTATCCACCGGAGATAGAACAACTGGACGAACTGCTAAAAGGATTGGCCCGTGAAAAGGTTACCTGCTGAATAGGATCCCCGACCAAAACGACCGCACCGGCCAAAACAAAGAATCCATAAAAAACTCCGGCCTAATTTTTTTAATGCGGGAACAGGGATCCCGGCCTTCGGCAACTTCTGCTCATCGCTGCATGTGTATTTGCATTCCCCTGCTGCACCCTCTGGCAGGCCGCCCTTTTGAGCGCCGCAGGAATCCCGGAGCTTGTTGTTTCATGCATTCATCAACTCCCCCACTATCCTCACCACCACAATTTTCACATTTCAGGTTTTAAAAAGGAAAAAAGGGATTTAGCCGGCTATCGCCCGCATGATCTCCTGTGCTATTGCCGGATCTGCAACACGGGCAAGCACGAGCCCCGCAACCGCAACAAAAACGGCCCAGAACATTTTTTTTGTGTGCTCGTTCTTCCCGAATGCTTCGATTGCGGCATCCACGTCCGCCTGCATTGCCCACCTGATCACCTTTGGCAGGAAGACAAAGAGCGGGAGAAAGATGGTGCCGGCCCCTATCGCGGCAAGCGCCGGATCGGTCCGGCCGGCAAGCCAGAACCCCGACGGCACGGCAAAAAGACCGGCAAGGATCGCTGCCATCCCCGCCTCGCCAAACCAGAAGTAGTGCCGTTTTACCGCGTAGTTCTCCTTCTCCGCATCGGAAAGCGCCGCGATGTCGAAGATGCAGAGCACAGAAAGCATCCCGTACCAGACTGCATGCGTCTCTTCCGGGTCGGCGACAAGGCCCAAAAAGAGGACCGCGACCGGGACTACGAGAAGAACGGCCGGCAGGTGCGCGAGGAAAAAGACGAGGGCCATGAGGATGGCAGTCCCGCAGATCGCGGCCCTTGTCTGCACTTCATTCTCGAACATTGCCCTCCCCTGCGATCATGAACTCGAAAAGCGGGCTCGTAAATCCCCCCATCCCGGGGCGGAAATCCCGGTTCCCGCCGAGCCTTGCCCGCCTTTGGACGCCGGTCCGGATCTGCACGGTGTGGATCCCCGGAGCCCGGGGGTAGACCCAGCGGCCGTCCACGTCCCGGATCTCACGGTACGGCGGAATGTCGAACCAGTCCGGCCAGAACCGGATGCCGTGCGGGATATCGGTCCCCCGGATCAAATCCGGGAGTCTCTGCGGGGACAGGTTGTCGTAGATGAGATCGATTATGAGGTTCTCGTCACCCGTATCCGGGTTGAGATCCAGCTCGTAGAAGATCGGATTGCGCCGGACCTCTTCGAGGCTTAAGGGTTTGTCGGGAGTGAGCGGTTCGAGCCCGGAGAATTTCCCCCGGTAGAGGCCGGTCACTTTCGCGACAGGTTCTCTTGCTGCATTATCCGGCATGGTGCAGCCCCGACAGTTTTTCGTGTTCGTTCTGGAGTTTCTTAAACTCCTCGACAATCTCGTCATACCTGCCAATTTTCTGGTAGATGACGAGCAGGAGGGGATAGACCGGGAGCACCGCCCCAAGTATTATCCCGAGCATTTCATTTTCCATGGTGTAACCTCCTCAGGTAATTTTTTTTTTTAAAACACCGGCCCGGCAAAGCAGGGAGGGGGGAGAGAACAAGGGTCTCCTCCCTTCCTTTCGCACGGGGGCCGGAGGTAGAACGGCAGAATGCGTTTTTGGTGATCCGGGGATCTCCTTTTTTTATGCGAGGGCAGGAACGGTGTCGGCCCAGGTCTCGACCTTTGCCCGGATCGCATCGTCCATGTACGAGGAGAGGGTCACCTGGCTCCTGGTGAACGTCAAGTTGTAGAGCTCACCGTTCGGGTCATTGCATTTGAGGGTTGCCGAGTACGTTTCGGTGTCGGTGTCCCGGGCAGGCGAGCCGCCGTGGGCCGCAGCAAGTGCGGTATCGGCAAGCAGGGCGGCGGCACCGGCATTGAACCCGGCGACCGAGTTGAACCTGCCGTTATTGTTCCCTACTACCTTGGCGTCGCTGTTCTGGTACACGATCCTGACTACGTAGTTCTCTTTTGTCTTCTCGACCGGAGCGTGGGTTGTGCCGCCGCTCTTGTAGGACACGCAGCCAAACGGGTTTGTTGCGATGACTGACTGGACCAGTGCTTCAAAGCCCGCAACATTTTCGATCGGGGTTGCAAGTGTGCGGACCGCGGTTTTTCATCCGAGTGTTGTACGAAATCTCCCATGTGTGTCAACTCCTTTTTTTTTTAGGCCGGACCCGCTTTTACGGATCCGGCATGGTTCCCGGCAGGGTCTTCGCGCATCTCCTGCCGGCCCGGGGTTTTCCCGGGGTCATCTAAGGGCCCTTTTGACATAGTATTCTACGACGTAAGAGAGGATATCTCTGGCTGAATAAATTTTCAGAGGGTAAAACCGGGCATTATACGAGGATTTTAGGGCAATCCGGGGCAGGAAACGCGCCGGACAATTTCGCAAAAATGGGAGGGTGGTTCTACGTCGTAAAAAGGATCATTTTACCAAAAAGGGCATATCTTCGTTTCCAGGCCCTTTTTTATCAAAAACGGGCTGAAATACGATCGCCCCGTACTTTCGCCGCTGTAATGCTGCTATCTGTTACCTCGGGTTCTCCGGCGTAAAACGGGGTGTTTCCGGCCGAATTATTACCGCGTTTTCCCGAATTATTACCTCCGGAAGAGAGGTCCGGGGCAAACGGAGCCCGATTTGGGCTTGTTTTCGGGCCATTCCAAAACAGGGCATGAACGGTATTTTCGGGGGGGGTCCGGGGGGTAAAAAAGGGACGTTTCCATTTACCACGGGAAAGGAGGGGGGAGGGTTCCTCCCCTGCGGGGAGTTGCCCTCCTTTCAGGATAAGATTGCTTTTTTTCCGGCGGCCGCGGTTTTTCCCAAAAGAACCCTGCCGTCCTGCCCGAGCTCGACCAGGGAGTCCGGCGTGAGGCGAAGGAACCGCCAGGTGCCATGCCGCGAGCGGAGCCAGAGTTCACGTGATATGTCCGTATGCACCGGGATCCGGCCGAGCCCGAAGAGCTCGTCCCGGAACTCGTTTGCGAGCTCTGCGGCCGGTGCATGAATCCGTGAACAAGAGGTGACACGTACAAATGCGAGAGGGAGTGCCGAGACGATCGTAAAATCATACAGGTTTTCCGGGGCACGCACCGCGGCCTGGGTTATCCCGCGCCGGCGTGCAAGGGGAAGAGCGTCAGAGAGGGCCCGGTACGGAGGCGAGCCCCGTTTCATGCCTCACATCCCGGATCCGGTGTACCGTCATTATTCCGGTATTCCTTTGGAAGATCCCCGGGACGTACCGGTTCTCTGCCACACCCCGGGGCGAGTTCCTTTGGCAGGGACCGGGTCCTCACCGAGAGGTTGTAATGGTGCCAGTGCGTGCGTTTCACGCTGACCCGGTATACGGAGTCGCCGATACGGTTGATCTGGTGGGCGAGTGCCCGGGGCAGGAGGTAGAGCGGGATCTCGCTCTCTGTCACGGAGTTACTCTTCACCATCGTTATCCCTGCCTCCCGATACCGGTTTTTGGTATCGCTGCCCTGCCAGGTCCCCGGCCCGGGCCGGTCTGTCGTTCTTCTTTGCAAACCTGAATGGCATCCTTCCCTGAACCGTCGGAGCCATCCTGACCTTTGTGCGTGAATCCTATGGTATCACTTCCTTGTATTGTCGGCCCGGGAGAAACGGGAAAATTCCTTACACCCTTAGCCAGGTGAAAGCTTCCCGTATCCGCGGGTAGACCGGGCCCGGTGCAGTTCGTCACCTGCACAAGACCAGTCCATACATTTACGGGACAACCCCCGGCTGTCCACGAAGGAGGGGTTTTCCCAGGCGATATATATCCGTTCTAACGCAAGGATCTACCAAAGCGGGACGTATCGGGGGGAAAAACAGGATATTGTCCATTCGTTGTACAATGCTGATCAAACCGGTAAGAGGGATTAAAAAAATCAGTGAATTCCGCTGAAAAATATCCCCGCCCAGAGTACTGCAAGGAGCAGGGCGATCACTAAATGTCCTGTCGTTTTCTTTGCTGCAAAAAAACCTTCCAGTCCGCCAGCCAGAATCAGTGATGCGATATACGCAATCCTGTAGGCCAGGTATTGGGAGCCTCCAGGGCCGTTACCGGTAATGATTACCAGGCCGGTTATAATGAGGAACGGTAATGTCCCGATAAGTATTGCGCCGGTTGAATCACGGGACAACCAGCCATATACCAGGGGGGATGCGATGGTGGCCGGAAGCGCAATAAGGGAGATCAAACCCCAGAGCTGGCTGCCGGGCGTTCCTGCCTGCCACAAGAGGATTAAAAACGGGACAACCCAGAGAAGGATAATGATCGTGGATATCGCGATCGTCCGGAAAAAATTAAAGGAATTTTGGGTTTTTGCCGACATATCCTGTTACAACCCCCGGTTCATCACGCAGGAAGATTTCTTTACCGGGGATTTAACGGTTCTAGCGCGGCAGTCTACCAAAAAAGGGATGCGTTGGAAAAACGAGGATTTGTCAATTTGTTGCACAATGCTGATCAAACGCGGGGTGGAGTTGTGGCAATTGGCGGAACCGGTGCAGACTCGCCGTTTATTGTGAAATTAACCCGTACTGTGTCTAAAGGTGGAACATATTCTGTTATCACCAGGATCTCGACAGGAATGCCAGAAGAAAGATTTGCTGAATCGGCAGGGACTGCTTCCCAGTAGACACTTGTCCCCGGGGGAAAATGGATCACTTCAGGATTCAGGGGATAATATACTGTACCGTTATCCGAGATCAGGGTGTAATGACCCCCACCGGTGATATTTACCGTTCCCGTCACGGAGATCTTGGGAGAGGTCGATGGCTGTATCGTGAACAAATAGATCCCTCCTGTCACTATGCCTGCTATGATGATCGTTATCAGGAAATACCACGGAACCCTCATTCCAACGTTTTTTCGTTCCATTGCACTACACCCCGCCGCAGGTATCCCCCACAACACTATTCATGAGGTACTTCCCGGGTAATGAGGAGGTGTTATCGCAGGATACGGGACATCGACGAGCGCCACCTTCCCGTCGTACGTCACAAAGACATTTACCCGTTTATTGCTGCCGTCCAGAACGGTTATCGAAACACAGTATACTTCATTCTGGGCTTGTGTGCCAACACCCAGATTTGCAGTGCTGACTTCAGATACGTTATAGGCGCTGTTGTTAATTGCCTGAATGGTCCTGGTGTCAGTAAGGGCCACGCGGATCGCTTCGTCTTTGCTGATTTTATTCTCTGATGCACAGCCGGCAGCGGCTATGAAAAGAATTAAAATGGCAATCAGTGCGCCGGTTTTAAAAAAAAATTTTTGGGTTTTCCATTTTCAAAGCACGCATCCTCCTTTATCCTGTGATCCGATTACGGTTATGGCAAAAAACAAGAGGAGATCTGACTTCACTTTCCCTTCTCCTTTTCGAGCACATTCACCCGCTGCTCAAGAAGGAATAGTGATTGCCTGATGGGCTCAAGGGTGTTTCCCGTTGACGGTGTCTGCATTGTTCCCGTACCGGGATCGACCCGGTGACGGGCATCACATCGTTCCATTATCGAGTCAGCGAGAGTTTCTACATAGAGAATAGCAGTAATTCCCGCCCAGAAAATCCACAAGCCGGTTATCATGCAATACGCGGTAACGATCACGAATACGGCAGCAGCGGCTTTTTTTTTGAGATCTTTCTGACCCTCTTTATGCGATTCCTGGTAATCCAAGTAGAGAAACACTGCAACGATAAGAACAATGATGATAAGTGTCGGGAGAAATTGGGCAAGGGCAAACCCGATTACACTCACAATAATTCCCATAACCAATAATACGAGCAAGCCGATTTTCCGTTCCATAGCAAAATAACCCACCTGAGGACTCCTGCGAAGTCCATCGGTGAGATTGTAGTCTAGGTCCCTATAACAATTCTAGCGCGAGCATCTACCGGATTCTCCGGGAAAACCGGGGTGATCGGCGAGTGACGAGCCACGAGGCACCTGTTGAGATTCACGCCTAAAATAGAGTACTTATGCAGATTTTTGTTACGGGATATATTAAAAAAAAAGGGAAGATTTTAGGTATCTTTCTTGTGGAGATACGTTTCGATCATACTGCGGTCAATGAATTAGTCCATGTTGACGTAAGGGATTGCCCCGAGGGAATATCCATGTGCATCGCACCATGAATTTCCTGGGGGTTTCCATATATCCCACTCCATTCAACCGCGTATTTTCCACCGTACCCAACCTGACAGTCTCCGGCTTTGGGCTTGACAGTATCTTGATGGAGAACAAAGGCTCCCCCGATATTAAAGTTAATTCCGGAATATCCTGTAGATATCCCGACATTTACTGTCTGCTGATTGCCCGTGATCGTGGAACCGGGATTATAGGTAATCAAACGGGAGTTTCCATTTGTCAGCTGAACTTTGTTCCAGAAGTCAGTTAAAACCACTCCAGAATTGGGCTGAGCTGATGTCCATTGCCAGTAATAATAGTGGTCCTTTCCACTTGGATCTGCCTGATTGAATTTATACAGCATTAAGGCACAATCAGAATTTCCACCACTTGGAGTTGTGAGATGATCAGTCCAAACGCCAACGTACGATAACTGTGGGGAAAGTGTGTCGGGTTCTCCGGTGAGAGTGGTTAACGCTTTGACCTTATCAGAACCATATTTTTGGCTCATTTTCTGGATATATGTTCTAAATTCCGATTGATTCATCTGGGGCGTGCTGGAATTTGTTTCAATGGAATGTTGAACGGTGGTAATTACAGTCTGCTGGGTAGTGCCGTAATTTTCTCCTGCGGCGCTCACCATCGGTATCATCGCCATCGCTGCGAGCAGCAGTGCCAGCAGGATGACGCCGTAGTTCACATGTTTCATTTTTTCCTCCATTTTTTTTACATACGCTCCGCTCGAAGGACAGGTCACAATAGTTTACGATACTGTTCTCATGCCGTCGGGCGGGCCCGGGCCCGGCAAAATTCGTCGTCTTGCAGAACCCGGGTTTTTTTGGGACAACCCCCGGCTGCCCCGCGGGAAAACTCAGGTTCGGGAGATATAACGATTCTAACTCCCGTGTCTACCGGATCCCTGATCGGTAGACGATTGCGTTAGAAACGTTATGAGCCGGATTCCAAAACCCGCTCACCGGTTACTATGAAAGTATCCGTAACGAGCCTCGCAATCCTGGTCTGCGCCATCGTGCTCATATCGGGAGTTTCTGCACAGGGTACCGACAACAGAAGTGCCGGCTATACCGTGAGCCCGGCCGGAAGTCTGCATATGCCTGCGATCATGTCGCCCATGACCGTTGGAACTATCTCGCAGGGGGAGACCGACTGGCATACAGCAAGTGTCCCTTCGGGAAAGTCCTCCCTTACCGTTGACCTCAACTGGGGATATGTCCCTGATTCCCTCGCGCTTACGGTTATTGCCCCGGACGGGACGCTCGGGCCGTATTACGATGCGGATGACGGCGCAACGGACGGGAGGATCTTCATTACGATCAGCAGAAGCGGCGGAATTGCACCCGGAACCTGGCGGTTCAAGGTGTACGGGATGACGGTCCTTGGGACGCAGAGTTATAATTTTACCCCATATTAAAATCGAACCATAAATCTGATATCCCATCATAGAGAACCATTCACCAATGAGACCCCGCCCGGTGAGGGCTGCTGCCCTCATTTTTTTCCTTTTACTGGCAGCGTGCATACCGGCGGTTACCGCGGATTATGGCGGGTACAGCGTGGCCCCGGCGAAAGCCGGCGCGACAGACGGCCCGCCCCTGGACACTAAACCGATATCGTTCTTTGACCTTGACCTGCGGGAGATGCTCATTGCCCTGGCGCTGTCGTTTTGCCCGGTGCTTGTCTACCCGGTCGAGCTCTTCTTTTCTTTAAAGCTGCTTTTGGCCCTCGGATACCGGAAGGTCGAGAAGAACGCGGTCCTGTGGAACCAGAACCGCCGGGAGATCTTTGCATCCATTGCGGCAAACCCGGGCGTGAGGTTTGTAACCCTTGAACGGCTGACCGGGATTAAGGAAGGCACCCTGAAGTACCACCTGCTGATCTTAGAAGCAAAAAGGAGAATCGTATCCTTTGGGAGCGGGAGGTCGTTACGGTATTTCGAGAACAACGGCCGGTACAATACGCTTGAAAAGAGGGTCTTTTTCCACCTGCAGAACCCGACTACACGGAAGATCCTTGAGATCCTTGCCGCCTCCCCCGAGGTTTCACGCAAGGACATCGCCGGGATCGTGGGGATTGCCGGCCCGTCGATCACGTGGCACACAAAAAGGCTGGCAGGGGACGGGATCATCTCCACCAGCAAAAAGGGAAGGGCTGTCCGCTATACCCTGTGTCCTGCCGGGTTGAATGTGTTCAGGCAGTATACCGGGATGAGTGCCGGGGAATCGCCCGGGAGCGCGGACGGCCGGGGATGAACCGGGAGATGTAATCAAGGCAACAGAAAGGAGAACCGATCCTCATACCGTTGAAGACCGGTAGTTTATGGAAATTTATTAATATTGAGTGACATATGTATAGACCAGTGAGTAAGTCCTTCCCGAAACGGATGATGCCACCCTGAGGTGGATGGGACAAAGTAGGGAAGGGTTCACTGTTCATTTCTGCGGCCCGTTGAAATAATCAAATGCCAGCGTGACTTTTTCGCCGATAATTCCGGAAAACGTATCGTCATTAGTACGGTAATAATAATGCAGTGCGCCAGCTATGAAATCGGCAGCCTGAATACAGGGTTCATTCTTTGAATCAGCGTGTTCGATCCCGATAGGAATTTCTGCAGGATTGCCTGCCGGGTTCTTTTCAAACGTTTTGTAGATGAGATACTGGTCAAAGGCCTCCCTTTGGATCCCGTTGAGAGATTTATCCACGGTGATATCAACCGGGCCACTATCATGGTACCGCTGGACGATATGGGAGATGAGGGACCCGGTCAGGTAGTTATAGATAATCAGGTGATTCAGCCTCAGGTGGGGATAGACCTGTTCTTTTCTGAGCACACAATATGCAATGTCCGCGTTGGCAGATGCAATACAGCCAAGGATGCGTCTCTTGATCTCCGGGCTGGAATTGTTGAATTTGAATTCTGGAAGTTCCTTGTATTTTTTCTTCAGTTTGTTTCTCCGGATTTTTGCAAAGCAGCGGTGGATCGCGAGCGGGTCGTGGACGATGAGAGCTGCGATGACAAAGTATGGCGACGAACGATCGGTAAACCCGAGGTCTCCCGATTCGTCGATGTAGATCTTCACGGGAGAAATATATGAGAACGAAGTATATTTGCGTGAGGTTCTGGGGGCCACCGGAACCCGGCGGGATTTTTAAGACGCGAGCTGTCGCCTCAACATTTCCCGGCCTAATCGTTTGCCGATCCGATCGGTAGAGGTACAGGTCAGAACCGTTTTATCTGCCATCACGAATCGCACACGCACGGACAGACCGGGGAACGAATCCCCATAAAAAAAACCATGAGGTGGTGACCGTGCCCATACCTTCCAAAACCCCGGAAATCACCTGGCGGGACCTTGAGATAGCCGCCTACGGGTGCACGTTTATCCTCAGCATATCCTGCCTGATCCTGATTTATCTCGGGGCTTTCCGCAGGTGTATGCTGATCTTTCTCTTGGGCGATGACTGCGGGGTCGGGATCATCTGGTTCGTTATGGCGGCCGCAGTTGTCGGAACCGGGATATATTCGGCATGGCTGCTGTACCTCATGGAAAAGGAGCGGGCCTGTAGTAAAGACGACCGGGCCCGGGAGGAATAATGGGTATTCTCTTGCCAGATAGTTCCCATCGGCAGGTAATTTCATGGAAGATATGTCCCTGATCCTTACGACTGTGTTCATCCTCGCTGCACTGGCAGGACTCCTGGTCTTCTATGTATTCCTTGGATCAGTTGCCCTCCGGTATTTTGTGAAGATAGTAAAATCGATCTGGAATTCTGGCGATTAAGCCTGTTTTCAATGAAACATTTCCGGATTTGTTATTCCCGGATAACCTGACCGTTATTCGCTATTCCCGTCTTTTGAATTGATCCAGCCGGAAACGGCATCCTGCAAACCGCCCCCAACATTTTCCGCCCAACCTTCTGCCGATTCCGAAAAACCGGTAGACATACGGATTAGAATCCTTATATCTGTCATCGCGAACCCGCACAAACGTGGACAGCCGGGGGGTTGTCCCAAAAAGAAGGTCCGGGTTCACACCAGTCTTACAAAACAAAATGAACCCGTGTCTGCCTGAAGGCAGGGGACTTTTTCCTCCAGATCCTGTGAAGATTTTCCCGTACCTCCGGGCGAAGCAAAAAAGTGCAGAGGTAGAAAACATGAAAACATTGAAAATTGGCGTCATGCTGCTGGCACTGCTGCTCGCAGCGATGGCGATGGTACCGATGGTGAATGCAGAAAGTAACACTTCGGTAATTCAAATTGGTGAACCCAACCTGGTAACTGACAATCCGTCCGATATTAACGAGACACGTTATCAGATTATTGCAGGGATTCAGCAAAGTAACCTGGCACCACAGGAAAAAACCGAATTAATTACAACATTGAACGAAATTTGGTCTAATCAATCAAACCTTTCAAGCGATGAGCAGCAAAAGGTTATGATTAGAGCAACTTCGGTTTTACTTGGGAGAACTCAGGTAGTATCGCCACAATGGGGGGGAACACCGGGCGAGACTTATGGCGTTCATAATGATCTCGCAAAGGTTGCCGGCCAAAAAATGGGAGTCCTGCAGTATTACTGCGATCTTATGGCAAGAAATTCGCTGGTCCCGGATAGTTGGTCACTCAGTGCAAATCATTATTATATTACCGGAGCTGCGGATCAAGCAGAGAACTATGCAAATATTGCCCGCGATCATATCAAAAATCGAGGGGATTTAACCGCAGGTTATACGAATTTGTCGTATTCTTTGCACTTCATGTCAGACCTGTCTAATCCCTACCATTATGCACTGGTTTATGCGGCCAATCATCAAGCCTATGAAAGTTACCTGAACGACGAATGGTATAACGACATAGAATATTCCGATGTCATAACATCGAATTACTATTATTACCACATAACCGATGTTAGTACCGCCGCCTCCAACTTAGCTTCGTATACTCTCCAGTACCGGAGTTACATCACGAACACGATGGATACAAACAGTGACTGGCAGCATGATCCAACGCTGGTTCAGGACACAAAAAACTGCATTTTAGAGGGATTCAAATATAATATGGGTCTGGTTGATTATGCAAAACGGTGATAACCGGATAACATCACCCAATTTTTTATCAAAATACCGGAGGATTACCCATGGCGGAGAATAACAGACTTACCTACATTGTGGCAATTGCCGGGATATTACTTTTTGTCGTGATGAGTGTTGCATTCCTCCATTTCTGGATCCAACCAAATTCCGCGACGAGTATTGACGCATACACGATTTCAGTAAAAGGTCTCGATGATCACAGGGGGTTAATTGGAGACGTAATTATTGTTCCCCTTCCGGTTCGTAATGGAAAAGAGGTATTTTCTGATAAAGACCTCCAATACCAGAAATTCGGGAACTGGACTTCTGTGCTGGTCATGACAAAAGACGGAAAAATGCTCGGATTTCAAACAAATACCGGCGACCTTTCGGATCTTCAGGCAAGATTTTACAAATCATCCGGTGAAGCGGATTTCAGTACGCTTGAGGATACGACGCTCTTGCCGGTGATAAACGATTCAGTAGCCCTGTACACAAGCAGGGTCTCCAATTCCGGAAATGTCAAAAATTACACAACAAAAGTGTACATTCCCGATACCATTCGACCAGACAGTCCCGAGGCAAAAAGCATTACTTTCGATATGGAATTCCTATCCACTGAAGGGATTTCCCCGGGAAAAACCGGGAGGAACTATCATATCGACATTCACGAAGCAATTCCCGTCAATATATCCGGGCCGGTATCTGTTAACGCACAAACCTGGATAAGCGAATAATCCCAAAAGCAGGAATGTCTGGATAAATTTGTCCCAATGGGCATGGTTAAAGTCTGTATTTACAAAGCACAGAGGATCGCATAATGACGTTATTCCTCATGGGGAGATGATTCCTTGATATCAATAGCAGATAGCATCCTGTCCTGGGAACCCTATGATCTCGATCCTTTTTGCGATTGCCAAATCCACGTTTATGAGATCCCATGAAACCAGCCCGGAGTACCACCTTAGTTTTGTTGCAGAGGGGTCCGTACCATCGGAGGTTCCGGTTACCGTCGTTTACCAGCATATTCCGGATCGTTTCCCGGATATACCATTCCTGTTCTGGCAGACCAGATACCTTATCGAGAATTATACAATGGTGGAACCATGGTATTTGTGCAGCAACCTGCTGCACGAATTGGGGGTCACGCCAGGTTTCAGCAAATTTCCTCATGTATTTCAGGTTCCGGACAAAAGAATCCCTTCATTTCAGGAAATTCATGCATCGGGTCAGATGATAACCTGTCGATGATCTTTGCACCCCAGCCTTCCCGTTCCTCTCCCTTGTTTTTTTAATGGATCAAACCGGAAACGGCATCCTGCAAGCCGTCTCCTCTGACCTTTCCCGCCCGATTGTGTGCCGATCCGACCGGTAGAGGTACAAGCTAGAATCATTATACATGCCGGTTGCAAATTCGTACATACGCGGGTAAGCCTGCGGGAACAAAACCCTTGAAAATACCCCGTGAGGCAGTGACCGTGTCAAAGCATTTCCAGGACTGCAACATCACCTGGCGGGACCTTGAGACAGCCGCCTACGGGGGCACGTTTATCCTCAGCATATCCTGCCTGATCCTGATTTATCTCGGGGTTTTCCGCAGGTGTATGCTGATCTTTCTCTTGGGCGATGACTGCGGGGTCGGGATCATCTGGTTCGTTATGGCGGCCGCAGTTGTCGGGACCGGGATATATTCGGCATGGCTGATGTACCTGATGGAGAAAGAACGGGCCTGTTGTAAAGACGACCGGGGCCGGGAGGAATAATCCTTTTTATGAACCCCTTTTTTATTTGTAATTTTGGCATCCATAATTTTATTATCCACAAGGGATACTATTACGTATCAAAAGTTTACAAAAATTTCTAAAAATAGAGATTTTGTAAACTTTCAGGGAGGGTGAAATGGTACAATTAGGGGACAGGATAAAGATGGCGCGAACCGGGGCAGGGCTCAGTCTCAGGGCTCTGGCCGAAAAAGCCGGTGTCAGCGCAATGGCGATATCAAAATATGAGAACGGGAAGGACACTCCCCGATCCGGAGTTCTCATCAGCCTCAGCAAAGCGCTTGACGTCAGCCCGGATTATTTTTTCCGGACCGCGGAAGTAAAACTTTCCAAGCCTTTGTACCGGAACCACGATGCCCTGCCAAAAAAGGAAGAAAATGAGATCCACGAGCAGATCCGAGAACTGATCGAGAGATATCTGGAAATCGAAGAGATCGTGGGAGACCGGCAACAGTTCAGGCGGCCACCAAAGGAGAAGCGCCGGGTCCAGACGATTGACGACGCAGAAATAGCAGCACAGAATATCAGGTCTTTCTGGAAACTCGGTACGGACCCCATTGAAAATATCATTGATATTTTTGAGCAGAACGGGATCAAGGTGGGAGAGATTGACGGTACGGAAAACTTTGATGCTCTGACGTTCTCTCTCGATAAGCGGACGCCGGTTATCGTTGTCAAAAAAGGCGTTGTAGGGGACCGGCAGCGGTTCAGCCTTGCCCACGAACTGGGCCATATTATGTTGGAGATTTCCCCAGAGCTTGATACCGAAGCTGTGGCACACCGTTTTGCCGGGGCATTCATTGCACCGGGGCCGGGGATCATCGCGGATCTCGGGGCAAAGAGGAAGATGCTGGACATATTCGAGCTTCATCTTCTCAAACACAAGTGGGGTATCAGTATGCAGGCACTCATTTACCGGGCCCGCGATCTTCACATCATCAGCGAGGCAAAATGGAGCCTGTTATTTGATGTTTTTACCACAAACGGATGGCGGGAGAATGAACCGGGCGATCATCCCAAACCGGAGAGCCCGAACCGGATGAAGCGCTTGATCTTCCGGGCACTCATCGAGAAAAAAATAACCCGGTCCCGGGCAGCAGAACTCCTTGGTACGGATTTTGATCAATTCTGCCAGAGCGAGATGATGGAGCACAATGGATTCCCCATTCCCGTGTGTGATTGATGCTGGTATCCTCTTCGATGTCTCTCATGGGGGAATCGTACGCGAAGTGTTCCATCTCCCCATCATCTTTGTAACAAGCGATCTTATCGCAGACAGGGAACTCATTAATCCGCCATTTTCCCTGTTCGAAAAGGCGGGTCTTGAAAAAAGGGATTTATCCGGCCCGCAGACTGAAGCACTGCTCCAGCTCCGCCGTGATCATAAAAATCTCTCCGTTTACGATATTTCCGCATTCCTGCTGGCTCGTGACCTGGAAACAATTCTCCTTACCGGCGATGATGCACTCAGGACGTTTGCTCAGTCTTCCAGGGTCGAAGTCCACGGGATTTTGTGGATCCTTGACTATCTAATTCATGATGAACTTATCACTGAACTTGAAGCAGCCATAGCCTTAGAGCAGGTTATTGGCCACAACAGTTACCTGCCAAAAAAGGAGTGCAAAGAGCGGATCGCCCACTGGCGAAAATAACGGCGGGATTTTTTTTTAACAGAACGTTTGAAAATGGGCTTACCGCCCCCACGCCCGAGCGCATGCTAAAAGTCCGGTGGCTGGTGAGATTTTCCCGGAAAAACCCGGACGCTTTTGTCAACTACGACGTATTACAGCCGGGGGATAAGCGCCAAGGTTTGGTGTATTGATCCGGGGTGACGAAACTTGTCACCAGACACCGGGGAAGTATTTCGGCGCGCAGCGGGAAATAATTTGCTACGTATTTAATATGTGTTTACTACGTAAATTCATCACACATTTTTCCCCATTCTGACTAGATGTATGACCTGGTAAGTTTTGTTGGCCGGGGGAGAGTCAGGAAAAAAGTACTCCAAGCTCTCGCCAAACCCAATTCTCCGACAGATCTTGCCAAACAATTGGATATCGAACGCTCAACAATCAGCAGGGCAATTATCGAACTTACTGAAAAAGGACTCGTGGAGTGTTTGACACCAGATGAGCGGATGGGTCGTTATTACAGAATTACTGATGTTGGGAAGAAAGTTGTCAATATAATTGAGGGGAAAGAGGAATGAGACGGGGATTTGATTGTCCCGTGCGGCCGATCCGGAAATTTTTGCCACAGTGGGGGAACAAAATTTAAACATTGATCCGGTTCCGTGACTCATGAAGATTTTCAAATCATCTAAAAATACGCACATAGCCCAAGAAATAATTGAAATTCATGCAGATATCATCGGGGACTGTGGTGGAGATTTAGACACATACGAAAGGCACAACTACATATTTTGAAATTTGTTAAGGGATACCGCGTTTTTCATTATTAGAATCATTGGGAAAAAACTGAGACTCGTTCTCCCGGGATTTTAGTTTAGCGGACATTTTTTCATATTTTAAGATTGAACTATAAATAATCCACAAAAGGATACAAAGCGCCGCAAAAATACCAATATCCCCTACGATAATAAGATATCCCACAATACCTTGACTAATCAACTGATGATAGTTTAAACCAAGATAATAAAATGGATAGATCATTGCAGGGCTAAAGGAGATAAACAATAATATTAATACAGCGGTGTGTTTCTTATAAACACTAAATACTATATTTGGTTGCCATCCTACATCATCCCAGTAGTGCTGCCAACCGATCCAATATTTGTCAAATCGCTTTTTATTTGCAGAAGATCTTTCTCCAAGCAAGTCAGGGATCCGTCTAGCTTCAATTTCATCGGAGATATATTTCCCTATAACTGCGGTGTTATATTGTTCCCAAGAATATCGAAGAATAAAAGGAGAAGCATAAAACGGAATGAGAATTAACAAAAAAAACAAGTCATGACCTGAAACATAAGCCGTTCCCATAATCCCATAAAAAGCAGTTAATATTAAAACTAAATAGTAAAATAGAGAAAGCTGTCGATCTGAACATTTAATAATCTCATCTCGTAAGGCTTTATATTCCGTCAAAATACATTTCAATCGGTATCGGGTTAATTCATCAACTGTGTTTTTTAAATTTTGGCACTCCCCAGCATTATCATTCATAATGGATGAGGGATAATTTATTTTAATATTATTAATAGGATTTCGATCTAAAAGTCAGATATCTTTTTGTTTTTCGGAGTAGCGTTTGAGACTATTTTAATCATCTCACCAATGCCTTTTGCTTTGAGAAATCTAAATCGGTTATTAATTAAATTTCCAACGACCAATCGATATTTTTCCCCGGCAATTACTACAATTAGGTCATATTTTAAGAGATCTTGCATAAGTTTCATTTCAACTTCGGGCCGAATTTTTTCCACATCACAAATAGTATTCAACCGTTGATCATAGGTTGTAAGATTAAAATCGGGGGGGATTAACCCATGTTTTGCAGAAATAATACGATAATCGAACCGCATTGCTTCAGCATAAGCTCTGACTTTTTTAAAGAGAGTGCCTTGATAAAGCTCCTCTGCCTTCACGCCACCATTTGATGCGGCGAGGCAATTTAGTTTGTTTTTCGAACAACCAGTTATAATTAAAACGTTTTTTTTATCCCTTAAAAAGTCAAGATTAGATCGTTCGAGGGAGGGGAGAAGTTTTGCGATTTCTTTTTTTCTGCATTCTTCCCATTTTGACATATCCTCCAAAATTTTCCCGAATGTGTACACATTATGAAAACCTCGCCGACGATTGCGATTGTTCCCACGGAATATCGCGACATCAATCCCTATATCTTTACATATTGGGCATGGGCATTTTTTCCAAGGACGAGCCTTCAAAGTTCGTTCGTAATATTGTAAAATTACAGGGTCCTCATGAATTTGTTCAACAAATTTTTTCAATTCAACCATTGTTTCTTTAAGAGATAGATTACGATGGTCATATCTTCTTAAAACATCGAGACAGTTACGCGATAAGATTTCATATTCTTCTGGTGTGATGATCTTTAATTCTTCTTTTGTAAGTTTTGAGGGAATACGAATTGCAGAATAACCCGTCAATGATTGATCAATATAGTTAAATTCCGTATGTGCTGAAGTGAGCCAGGCTTTTCGAAGATAAGAGGCAGAATCAAATGATGTAGGGATGCTCATATCCTCAAGTTCTTGAAATTTTGGAAATAGGAAATATCGAGATACTCCAAAAAAATGGAAGAACTCTGGTTTTTTGTTTGTATTTTTGATGTTTTCTATCAATGCGTTGATCAATTGAATGATAAAAGGCGTCTGTGCGCGTACTAAACCACCAAACGCAAAGTGCCTAATTCCCTTCCGATAGAACTTATCAAACATTGAAATATAATCACTTATTTCGGCACCCTGTACCGCTGCAATCAATTGAAAATTTTCTTTGTATTTCTTTTTCCATTCTGAATAAGCCTCAATACCATTCTTATAAGTGACATCAATTCTCTGTTGATTTTGGTCAGCATACATCGGTACAACAAGGTGATCAATACTTACACCGTAATTAAAGCCTAAATCAGAATATAGTTTTAAGACATCAGGCGTTTTGTAAGGGGGTGTTTCTTGATCAATATACGAAAATGCGCCACAGTCTGCAAGAATTGGGAAATCATGAGATAGTCCTAAGAAATTGTGGATCCCTTTATCACGAATAGATTGATATTTTTTCGTATTTTGTAGAAGGGTTACAATAGAGACAAGTACTCCATCAAACGGGAGATTCTCTCTACCGAAGATATCCCACATATAGGAATCATTTTCCATGGGACTCGCAGTATGTAATGCCGAATGGGTATCTGTTAAAAAATTATAACCGGGGTCTACCCGGTCGTCCCATTCGGGAATGAAGAAGCGCATTGGTTAACATTGGTATTAAAGGATAAAATTTGTTTTTATATCATTTATTAAGTGGGATTATGGATATCTTAAATCTGGTGGGCCATGAGGACAATCCCACCTCATGTCACAAGTATCGCAGGTATCACGATCAGGATGACTTTGGGGGGGGTCCCAGCAGTCAACTTGTTTGCAGTTTTCAATTTGTTGAACAACACTTTCAAATTCAGTCATCGCATGATGTATTTGATCAAGTTCAGCTTCATTTGTAAAATCTACAACATATGTCGCTTGATTGCGCAACATCAATATTTGCTCGGGGGAATGAGGAGTTTCAGTAGCATCCATAAGATCATTTAAGAAATACAGGATTCCCTTTTTAGGGTAATACCCTGTCCTTTCACGATATAATTGTGCATACACCAATAATTGAAATTGGTAATTTCTTAATTTCCGTTGATTCTGGGGAGTATTCTCTTGATATAAGGGATTCTTTGAAGCCTTATAATCTAATATTTCAACTGCTTCATAACCCTCTGGGATAATTTCTTCAGATATATCCTTAAGAATATCAACAACACCCTTCAAAATGAACGTCCCACGTTGACTTTGAAACGCACACTCCGTATCTTTTATTTTCGGATAAAGTCGTAATCCTTCATATTGATTGAATCTCTTCAATATTTCTAGAGCACGATTTTCATTTTCTTTATTATATGCTCTAATCCCTCGTGCTCTTAAACTTGAATTAATTTGAGTGAAATACCGAGAGATGTCCTCATTTGAAGGTAATTGATTCACCAAGAGGGGATTTAAAAGGCCTTTGTATTGTAAATGCAACTTATCAAGGACTTGATGAATAATTGTACCGAACCAGAATTGAACATTATGTTCCGACTTATAACCCCTATATGTGAAAAAACCATATTGCCGAGGGCAAACCTGGAAAGATAGGATATCTGATGTTACACTATACGAGGGTAAAACAATTGGAGACTCCCTTTGGGAGATGTTAAGATTGTTAAAATCGGACCATGACATGACAATACCCCTACATTTTCTGAACTAATCGTTTGAACTCCGATTTATTACAACCAATTATACCTCGTCTTTGATTTTTAATATGTGAGGCCAATACTAAATGAATTAATGTCCACTTGGCGCGAGAGAAGGCAACATAATAAAACCTTATAAGATCCTGAGCACTTCGTTGTTGAGCAGTATTGCGAATAATTGGTCTCGATAATCTAAATGGCAAAAAATCATCTTCCAACCGAATTTCTTCTTTAGTAGGATCTTCGTCTTCATTTAATCCATAGACAAATACAAAATCAAATTCTAAGCCTTTTGCTTGATGGACGGTCATTATTGGTAGCATATTAGGAGGAGAGATTAACTCTTCATCTTCAGGATCGTTCATCCCTGTATATATCAAACGGCCAATAAATGTGTTATAAAAATCACTCAACCAAGTATAGCTTATTCCGGCACCCACAGTTCTACTTGTTCGCAATTGACCACGGTTTGTCCCAGGATTTTCAATATAAGGGATAGAGGAATATTGTTCAAATAACGAAGATAATTTGCCAAGTCTATATGTTCTCTCAACATCATCTTTCCAATGAGTGAACGGTTCACGAGAGATAATGCGATAAAAAATATCTCCCATGGAAACATTTATCCATGTATTTACTGGAAATGCCAGGATATTTTGCCTTGATCTTTGAACATACGTTTTCAAATTATCCGAATTTTGCATATTGGTATATGCATTAACCCATCGAAGGACCATATTGCGAATATTTAATTTAACCTGACTTCCACCGGATACACCATTTATTCCCCTTAAATTTGGATCAACAAGTTGTATAAATGCCCCAAGGGCAACCATAATTTCTTCATGTTCCAAAAATTTTCGTGAACGAGGATTATATGGCCGAATGTTGACCTGCCTTAATGCATTAGAGAAAGGAGCTGCATTATGGGCGGTCTCCTTTACAGATTTCATTAATAAGACACACTGATTTTCATTTTGAATAATATCATTGTCCAATAAATAACGAATACCGTGTGCAAAATTTTGAGCAAGAGATGCGATATTTTTCCCTTCGATATACGCAACGGATGGATAATTTCCAGTTATTGAACTACCATGCTGTAATTGAGGTTTGTTGGCGACACGAGCACCGGGGACACGCATTTCGCCAAAGGAGCGAATATATGCATCGCAATAATCTACAATTTTTTCATGCGAGCGATAATTAATACTGAGATATCTGGGGGTACTCGAGATTTGCCATTGTTGCTGACATACTTGATCGAATGTAATCATACATTCCACACTTGCTCCCCTAAATCGGTAAAGAGACTGATCGTCATCACCAACAACACACAGATTGTGTGACTGACGAGTTAGTTCAAAATATATCCCTTCTTGGATAGGATTTGTATCTTGATATTCATCGACCATGACAAAACGAATACCTGGATGAATTTGACTATTTAACTCATCACCATTTATGAAACGATGGCCGTAATCGGAACGTAAGAATTCTAAAAATATACTCTGGATAACCGCAAAATCACATCTACTATTTTGCAACAAGAGATTTCGATAATCGTTATAGGCTTCGTATAATAAGCCCCACGCACCACCCTCGCTTTGCAATCTAGTTACATCAATTAGGTCTTCGGTTATTCTATTAAAAAGTAATATTGCCGCTCTAGTTCGTTGCCATCTATTTGGGGAATATTGTCGATTTGTCCAACCAGTGTATCCACTAATGGGATCATAGCCAGCAAACAGATAATCAAACTGATTGAAAACTGGCATAAAATGATTATCTAAATTTCTTACCAATGCGGAATGCTTAAAAATAAATAAAAATTGTTCAAGATCATCCATCAATCTAAAATTTTGATAGTTTGGATATCGATATTCTTGCATAATATCTGCACATAGACTGTGAAGGGTCCCAATGCGAAGATTATAGATGTTGATAGTTTCTTGTAGTTGAGGGTGTCTTAAAAAAATAAAATTTGATAAATAGAGAATTCTATCTTGGAGGTTCTTTGCAGCCTTTTCAGTGAATGTTGTGATTATAATTGCTTTCGGATTAACATTATCAACAAAAATTAGTTTCAGGGTTCGTAATACTAAAGTTTCAGTTTTTCCGGAGCCCGGACCTGCAATTACTTGGAGAGGACCAGAATCATGAGTTATAACACCCCCCTGTTCCGTTAGTGTTTGAGTTCCCGTTGCATCAATTTGAATGAGTGAGTATCTCAATTGAGGCTCTAATATGTCTCTGAATTCTTGAAAATTCATATTATCGATCCGATAATTGTACTTGATATCATACATGACAAAGATAAACTTATGGAAAGATCATTCCCCCCTAATGGCATAGTGGAATTTAAATCTCCATTTAAAATCGGAAAAACATAGCTCGAAAAATTAACTTGAGATTATTGAGTCTAAAACATCCTGATCAATATATTGTTTATTAAACTCTACTGAAAAATCCAATGCTTGACTACATAATGAGATGACTCTTCTAGTATTCCCTTGAGAGTGCATGAAAATACACTCAATTGATTCTTCAGTAAAGGGAGTAAATGTGTTATTTCGTTTTCTTCGTTTATTATTAAGGTAAGAAATCAGAAGCATTCGGATCTTTTCCTGATCAAGAGGTTTCAAATTTGCCTCTTTTCCAATTCGTTCCGAGAAAGCATGGTATTCGGCAACAATATTTTGCCAAACTTCCGGCGCACAGGCAATGATAAGTGACAACCCTTCGCCGTTGAGATCGATAATATGACGGAGGGAATTGAGTAATTTTTGTTTTTTCATCGGAGGGAGCGATTCGATATACTCAAACTCATCAATGAGAAGAACGAGCGATGCATAACCGAGTTCTTTGAGGATATATTTCAGAGCACTAAATGCCCGTATCGAGTTTGTATCATTGATATTTTTTCCAAGGCTGAGTTCCTGGCGTTTGCTGTATTCCACCCCTTCTCCGCACAACCATTCCCAGGAATATACGGAATTTTCTTCATACGATAATGCAATGAAGGCTCTCGTGTAATCGACATATTTAATCCCGTCATTCAATTTCTGAATGGCCGTTGGTACAATATCCGATAAGAGAACAGCTCCTTTCTCGATCTCTTTCCATCCTTGACCTTTCCGGACTTTTTCTTCAATCAGACCATCTTTTGACATCTGAAATGCAACGAGACCGAGATATTTGTGAGAGAGATGTTTGACAAAGGAATACCCCAGATCATACATGAATTTCGTATAAATATCGATGAAATTTTCACCGGGTTGAGATACATATCCCACACAAATCGGAGTTTGAGATCTTTCAGAAAATTGATCGCGAAGATGCGTTTTGATAAATTTCAGAGTATGGCTTTTTCCATTGCCATAGGATCCAGTTACGATGATATGATTGGATTGAGCAGAAAGAACCGTCGATGACAACACGGAATTTATTTTTTCAAGCACATCATCCTGCCCGATATACACGCTTGGATGTTCATCGGGAACTCCCGAAAATGGGAACGGGTTTCCTTCAAGGCCATACTTCGAATAATCCTTCTTTTTTAGAGTCAGAGTGTAATCAGTCAATAAGTTCACCACCGTGATAGGCAACGTAATAATAGGATTTCGGGCCAATTTTCAGGCCGTTAAGAAAATGATTTGAGGATAATTTCATCGTCATTTTGTCAGGCAATTCGACGAACTGAACATTTTTTACTTTATTTGCGGAGCGTTTGGCATGAGTCGTCACTGGAGCCCCTGCAAGTTCGATCTTCCCGATATTTTTCATGCAGAGCCGAATAAAATGCATATCAAAGGTATCGCGAGAAATTCGCAATTTTTGACATACATGCTCACGAACTTTGGGGATCTCCACATATCGCTGACGAAGAGAAAGTCCGGTCTTGATGTTTAAGGATTGATAGACCTCAAGAAATTTTGGAATAAATGGGGACACTAGAGGGCTTGTTGTGAAATATTGATTACTGAAAATATTCCGCTGAATGGATCCTAGACGTTCACCCCAATCACATAAAACGTCCCGAGAGGCTTGATTGAAGGGAATTGACGAGGTTTGTAATATAGTTAATATTTCTTCAGGAGTTGATGGATTTGAGTCCTTGAGAATAGTAAAAAACGTTTGATAAAACGAATAGTCCATCATCATCTCATGGATACCGGCCCAATTATTTGACCGGATTAAGGCTAAAAATTGGGAACATTTCGTAGTTCTCGTATATCTATCGTCCTCTTTTTTCAGCAGGCCCATATTCACAACTTCTTCGGCAATCTCTTTGCCACGATCTTCAGAGGATTTCAGAACGACCGCCAGCTCTTGCCGGGAAAATGAGGAAACCTTTTCAGCAAAATATGCAGTTTCGGCAACACGACTGAGGGTTACGGGACGCATGGTTTGTCTCATACGAAACCTCCTGTTTTTGCTTTTGCATACTTGTACGCAATCTTAATCTGGGGACGGTTTGCAAACCGATTGTCAAGATAATCCTCTAAGTCCTGATCGAGAATATGCACCTTCAGTTTGCGAAGTTCATGAGCAATCATCCATAAATTGTGCATACCGATGAGACGCCGTTGGGATCGAATCTGTTCAAAGGTATTTTTACTGCAAACCGGACAAATACAGGGTAGATAGGGAGTCTGGGGCATTTCTCGAAATTGTCGGGATCCATGATCTGGCGTGAAATACACGCGTTGCGATCCCGCAGACAGAAACGATGAGGAATCAAAGGAATCTACGCCAAGATAGGTTAAGAGAGAAATTACTAACGGCCCACCAAGACCAAATACGTGTAACGGTTTTTCCCCGGCTCGTTTTCTGAGATTAATAATGAGATCGATGAGTTGACGATAGTTTGATCGTTTGAAGATCAAACCACCAACGGCGTAGCCGTCGAAATTCCCTTTCCTTTTTAGATAGTCAATCATGTTTGTCATGACTTTGAGATCATTTCCATGAATTACTGCATACAGCAACATATCCTCCCGCTCTCGATATTTTAGAGCAGTAATTGCATTCTGCACAGTAGCTTTCACATTTTCTGCGTGGGTTGTGGCAGAGATATTGTCGTTAGCAAGAACGGGCATATCGAGAGTGGCCGCTATATCGGCTCCAATCCCTTCTTGAACGCGTAATATCTCCACCGGATCGAGTTTGAGATTGTTGAGACGATTTTGTAAACCTCCACTGTCTGCAAATACTATACCTGGAAAATGGAATTGCTCTTGGAACCCATTTTTAAGAATACGATGGAATCTTTCGGATTTTTGAATTCCGTGAGCATTGACGAGCATTGTCTTAAGTTCGGGAATTTCATTCCAATACTTAGGACACGAGCCAGAACCACGGGTGTTTAGATGAAAAACCGGAAAAAATACCGGGGTTTCTAATGTCCCATGGGGAGTTTCAATACATTTTTGCGTTTGCAACATGGTAAAAAGTCTAACAAATAATTAGACTAATTAATAATTAGACTACTTATAATTATAAGTATCTATCAAATAAACTCTGCTCTGGAAAAGCATGGCAGAATTTATTCAAAAATATCTCTTGGAAGCTCTCTCGAAGATATTTTCAGAATATCAATATGAGGAGTTTACTTTTCCAAATGCGATCAAACTACTTGAACATGATAAAAATTACACTAGCGCAATTTTAGGAAAACTCGGAAAGGCGGGATATTTAGCTAAACGTCCTGATCCTTCAGATGGAAGAAAAAAATTTTATAAAATAAACAAAGTGAAATTTGAAGATATTATGAAAGATATGGGGAAAAAATTGAGGGAGTAAGGATCATTGGACAGGCCATAAGCCCACGCGGCGTCTTGAGCGTCCGTGCCCCGTCGCCTCACCGGGTTTCCTTCACCCACTCCTCCGTCCCCGTCACCCGGCCAAACCGCATCTGCTGCGTGACGAGGATCGCCCGGTGCAGCTCCTCGGCCGTCACCGACTCGGGCAGCGTTTGAGACCGCGAGCGTGCCCGTGGCATCCGAGAGGAAGTTTACTGAATAGCCGAGATGCACAGCCTGGCGTGCGGATACGCACGGACGCTTCAAAAGGGGCTTATCGCCCGGGTCACCGGGCAAATTCAACATTATCGATGTCCTCAAATTCACGATCCCCCGTGAGGAACGGGATTTTTTGCCGGCAGGAAACAGCATAGCCGACACAATCGATCGTGGAGAGCTTTTTGCCGGTACGAGTTGTTTTTCTTCTCATGGCCGCACCCTCGCAATAATCTTCATCCGTGGTTGGCACAAGGGCAACCATCTTTCGAACACGGGCCATCACCTGCCGGGTTTTTTCCGGGTAGTCCCGGCATACGGCAAATGCAACTTCGCAGATGTTGAACTCTGTTGTTACCAGGTGCCCGGCCATATAGGGGAAGTAACGTTCGTTTCCTTTCAGGATTTCAATAATGGCGTATGAATCTGCAAAAAAAGAGGCCATTGTTAATCGCGCATTTCGTCACGGAATTCCTGGGTATCGATCTTCCAGTCTGGGAGCAGCCCGAAGATCCCTTTTGGGGAGGCCTTGCTTTTGGCCCGGGTTTTCTTTGCTGATCCCGCAGAAACCTGCACGACAGCGGAGCTATGGATGACAGATGTCATGAACTGGTACCTGGTGAGTATGTAGATTTTCCATAAGAAATAAGTTTCTTTGCACCGTGGAGATTCCCGGGGGTATCTCCGGAAAAGATCCGCGAGAAAAAAATAAAACGGCAAAAACCGGGCCTCTTTACCCCGGCTCTTTCATTTCTCCTTCACCCACTCCTCCGTCCCCATCACTCTCGCAAACCGCATCTGGCTTGCGTCACGAGGATCGCCCGGTGCAGTTCCTCGGCCGTCACCGACTCGGGCAGCGTTTGAGACCGCGAGCGTGCCCGTGGCATCCGAGAGGAAGTTGAAGGCATAGCCCCGGTGCACGGCCTGGCGTGCGGTCATATCGCTGGCGACATCCGGGTCAAATAGCCCGCGATCGTGACGGTCGTGATGCCGTTCTCTGCAAGCCACGCCCCGGGATTTGTGCCGGTGAAACTCCCGGGACATGAGCCCGATCAAACATTTTCTTACCAGCGATGATTTGATCATTGATCAGTTCACAACTCTGTGTAACGGAGAGTATTTTGTCGGAAAACGAGATCACTTCCCGGGAGATTATCGAGATCCATGCAGATATTCTGCGGGATTTTGGCGGAACACCCGGCATACGCGACACCGGGACGCTGGATTACGTAATCTACCAGGTAAACCGAAGCAAAAAACTCTTGAGAAAATCCGCGATCATCCTCCACGGGATAGCAACCGGGCACCCCTTCGTTGACGGGAATAAACGAACTGCGTTTGTTGCCGCTGATAACCTGGTACGGGATCAGGGATACCTGATCAGCGCAACGGATGACGAAGTCGTCGCGTTCATGCTGGAAGTGGCAGAATACAAACACACAATGGAATCTGTCGAAACGTGGTTAAAAGAAAAGACGGGATTATAACCGGCTCAGCTGCTCAAGCGCCCTGTGGTACTTATGCTTGGTCTCATCCAGATTCTTTTTCCGGGTGGGCGTCAGTACCTCTTTTTCCTGTCGGCACTCTTTTGGATCTTTGACCACAGCGGTCATGGTATTATATCAGTATACCGGTGAGGCTAAAATAATTACGGTAAGGTTACACCAAATCACAATATCGGAAACCTCCTCGTCGCGGCGCTTTACCCGACAGGAATGTCAGCCTTCATATCAAAAATATCCCTGAAGAAAGAGAACCCGATCCGGCTTCAACCGTCAGGAAATACCTGACAGTTCAGACCGGGGGGGCACAAAAAGGTAAAACGGACGATCAAGTACTATAATCCCGGCATGATCCCCGCCATCGGGTACCGCGTCCGGTCCCACCGGGGCTCCCGGTTCCACCGGTGGGCAGCCATCCGGCCGTATGCAATAAAAAGATCTCGGAAAAAAAAAGTTTTAGCACGGCACGGCAGGGCCGGGCACATACCGCCGGACATCCACCAGTGCGCCGCTTTTTACCATGCGCCCGGCCATCTCCATGATCTCATGGGCGACCTTCTCGTCAACATAATCCTCGCCGCAGTTGGTGCAGATCCGGGCCGGGACTTCCTTGACCACCAGCGTCATCCCGTCACGCTCGAACGTCACCGTTGTCGTCCCTTCCCGGGTTGTCCCGTGCCGGCAGATTGCGCACTTCATGATTTCCTCCTGGTATAATCTTCTGACCAGACCGCCGGGTCCGGTTCGTATGCTGTGATCACAATTGCTTCACGATCTACATTATTGTATGCCATAACCGCATGGAGAGGCCGGTGGTTTACCATGCCGGATACAAGACAGCTGGCATAGGGCTGATCGTCCGGGTAATCCTCTATTATGGTACCACACTTCAGCAATTCCACAACTTCACCATCAGATATCTGCCGCAAAAACATCTGTCGGAGTGCATGAATGCGGAAGATGAGCCGGACATGTTCCGGGAACATTTTTGCCGCAGGTTTTTTTTCCATGCTTTTTTGCCCCCATTCATCATTGCCGGTAACAGAACATTTGCGTTGTGGTTTTCTTATGCAGAGAAAAATCCGGTAAGGGGCAGCAGACGAACCAGATCAGGCCGGACTATGGATCGTTTTAGCCATTTTTATTTCTCCTTCACCCACTCCTCCGTCCCCATCACTCTCGCAAACCGCATTTGCTGCGTCACGAGGATCGCCCGGTGCAGCTCCTCGGCCGTGACCGACCCGGCAGCGTTTGAGACCGCGAGCGTACCCGTGGCATCGGAGAGGAAGTTGACGGCATAGCCGAGGTGCACGGCCTGGCGTGCGGTCGTGTCGCAGCACATCTGGGTCATGTAGCCCGAGATCGTGACGGTCGTGATGCCGTTTTCTGCAAGCCACGCCCCGAGGTCCGTGCCGGTAAAACTCCCGGGCAGGGCCTTGTCGATCACGATATCCGCGTGCCGCTTCTTTACCTCGTCGTGGAGCTCCCAGCCGTGCGAACCTTTCCGGAACGCTGGCGCACCCGGGTCCGGGCTCGTGTGCCGGATCACTGCCACCGGGATCCCGGACGCGTGCGCATGGTCCATGGCCCGGGTAATATTTGCAAGGCTCCCCTCCGGGTACGTTACCGGCAGCGCCCCGGTGAAATACTCGTTCTGCACATCGATGACAAGTAACGCCTGCTTCATACATCCTCCCTGAAAAATATCACCGGATCAGTCCCCCAAACGGAATCGACAACCAAATCGACAACTGAATCGACAACCAGATTCACACCATCACATATCGGGTCGCCCGTCCTTTCCCCTCCGGACGGATCAGGTTCTGTCCCACCATCGCACGAAGTTCCTTGCCGGCAGCCTGCCGGGAAATGCCATACCGGCGCATCAGGTCCCCGCTTTTCACCGAACCGTTCGCGTGGATGAACTCGACAATCTTCATCTGTCGCCCCGACAGCGCCACCTGGCCCCCTTTTACCTTCCGGTGCTCATCGGACGAGAGTAACAATACCCGTTCCTTCACGCGCCCGAGCGAGACCTCCACACCGGAAAGGAAATATTCCAGCCACACCGTGCAGTCCGGGTACGCCAGGTTCTCCTCTTTGAGGATACGGTAATACGCAGGTCGGTCGCTGTCGTAGAAATCATCCAGCGTAAAGAACCGCTTAATATCAAACTCCCGCATTGCAAGGACAAGCGTAGCAAGAGCCCGGGCAGTCCTCCCGTTCCCGTCCACAAACGGGTGGATCCGCACCAGCTCGTAATGCGCAATCCCGGCAGCAATCACCGGGTGCATCCCGTGCGCCGCTTCTGAATTAAGCCAGTCAAGAAGGGCAGTCACCTGCGGGACAACTTCTTTTACCGGTGGCGGAGAGTACACGACCTCGCGGGTAATCCGGTTTCCCACCACCACTTTTACCGTGCGGAACGCTCCTTCCGCTGCCGGGGAATCAAGTGTCTCCCGCGTAATATCCCGGTGAATAGAAAGAAGATGCTCCCGGGTAACCGCGCCCTCCTGCTGGTACCGGTCGATGTGCTCCAGCACAAAAAGGTAATTGAGCACCTCAGCTTTTGCCCGCCGGGCCGCCATCACCTCGCGGCCCTGTGCGAGCCGGCTCACCTCAGCAAGCGAGAGCGGGTTTCCCTCGATTGCCGTAGATGCATGGGCTGCAAGGACCAGCTGCTCCCGGCGGATCGAGACTTCCCATTTCGGGACAAGGCGGGCATGGAGGATCACTTCGCGGGCCGCTGCTATCGCTGCAAGCCGGCTCACCATCGCGTGGGTGTACGTAAAAACCGGCGAAAAGTTCCGGGAATTCTCCATGAGCATACCTGTATATCACTGATATATCCTTTTGTCCTTCTTGGTTATTGCGGTCGCTGTGTGGGAGCGCGGGAATCATCATCAGCGGGAAAAAAAGATCTAAAAAATGTGTTGGCACGGTACGGCAGATCCCGGTACATACCACCGGGCATCAACCTGCGCATCGATCTTTATCCTAAAAAAATTAAAGAAAACGGCCGGTTTTTTAAAGAACAACCGGCTTATTTCCGGGCCGGCTCCTGAGGGGCCTTTGCTCCGGCCACTGCCATGGGGCGGTCCTTTTTGTACCCGGTCTTATGCGATTCATGGACTAACGATTTCACGCCTTTTCCGGCCGGTGATGAGACTTTTGGCGCCGCGGACGAGTGCGCACCCGTGGCGGACCCCGGGGTTGCGGGAGAGGTTTTCGGGATTGAATTATTGGTTGTTTTTGTATCGTGGGTTGGTGTAGTTGTCAAAATTGTTCAGCTCCTTTCATGATTTTTTGAAACCGGATATGAGAATTTTTTTTAGATTTTAAGGCAAGATTGTCAAAAAAACCCTGAATTTTGTGTTATTTCATACCAGTCACGGGGAATACAACGGCTCGTGACTATAGAGTCCTTCCTGTAGGTACAATAATCCCGTCGGGGAAAACGTCCGTACAGGCGCAGGGCTGGCAGGAATCAGGATTAAGGTAAAAAAGGCATATCCCTTCCGGTCCGGAGCCGCCACACCAGACCCGGGAAGGGGAGAAAACGGGCGGTTATGTACGCTTCTTCGCGTTCATCCGGCGGGTGATGTAGCCGGCGATCCGGTTTCTCACGCGCTTACTGGGGATGCTTGCCGAAACGGACAGCTGCTTCTTGTTCTCATCGAAGTTTTTCGTAAAGTACTCCCGCTGCTTGGCAAGAAGCGTTGTACCGAGATTCTTGATATAGGACGGTTTGATTCCCATGATAACCCACTCCGGGTAGTTGTTCTCTTAAAAGGCGGCAGAAGGGGATAAGGGTATGGGTATCGTCCCCGGGCAGCAGCCTGCATTATTTAATAAAGCCTGCCGGGGCCCGTACCCCCGCACGCACCGGACCGGGCGGGAGGGCCCTGCCCGTCCATAACCTTATGCTGTAACGCACGTCATTAGAGTAGAAGATGGCCGGTAAAAGTTTTGAATCCCTGAAAATCGAGAACATCGTTGCATCCGGTGCCATCGCAGAGTCCATCGATCTTGCCGCACTGGCAGAGAACCTGGAAAACTGCGAACTCAACAAGAAACGGTTCCCCGGCGCGGTCTACCGTATCAAGAACCCGAAAATTGCAGCCCTGATCTTCTCTTCGGGCAAGATCGTGATGACCGGGATCCGTTCTCCCGAAGGGCTCACCGAAGGGCTCAAGGTCATTGTCAACGCCATGAACAGCGCGGGTTTTCCAACGCTCAAAGAGCCGCAGGTCGTTATCACGAACATGGTCTGCTCCTACGATCTTGCCCGGTACATCAACCTCAACAAGGTCGTTGTCACGCTCAACCTGGAGAACACCGAGTACGAGCCCGAACAGTTCCCGGGCCTCGTGTTCCGGATAAAAGACCCGAAGATCGTTGTCCTGATCTTCTCTTCGGGAAAACTCATTCTTACCGGGGGGAAAAATCTCGAAGACATCCAGAAGGGACTCGATATCCTCACGCAGAAACTCGAAAGTATCATGTAAAATTTCCACCCAGGCAATCCCTTTTTTCTGCACCGTATTCGGGCGCGAAATAATAAAAAAACAAATTTGCTGAAGAACCGGCTACCCCGTACTATATGTGGCGGGCCGCACCTGTAGGTATACAGGCAGATCGTGTTGCCGCCGGATATTCCCGGGTGTTTTTCGATTTGAACCTGTTTTAAAAAAAGGAGACCATCATCACACCTGTGGAACTATCTGGCAGTGATGCCGGCGAGAACCGCCTTGCAGCACTGGAAACGAGTGTCGGAGGGGTTGGCATGCTGGTGAAAAAATTCACCGCGGACCTTCTGGACCTCAAGGGAGATTACCGGGAAATGTCCCGGGAACATACAGAACACCCGGTCCTGGAACACGGGTCCATTGAGTGCGCTGCTCCTGACGTGACCGCGCCGCAGGAACGGGACTGTACGGCTGTTCCGGCAGGCCAGCCCCGCGCCGTGGAACCCGTACCCCCGGCACCGGATGCGCCGGTCATGGTCATGATCATGCAGACCGACGGGACCATGAAGCCGGAGGTCCGGCGCGGGAACAAAAGCTGCCTCTCTGCCCCGGTCGGCTATGGCGTCTCGGGCGGCAGCAGCAGGAAAGGACTGCCAATCAGGCCCGGGCAGAGCCGGCTTACCTGACCTAAAAAAACATGCCCGGCAGGTGTGCCGGGATTTTTTTATCATACCCGGGCAACGAGCCGGGCAGGAAAAATTTTTCGCGGAACAAAAAAGGTGGCAGTCCGGGACGGCCCCGGGCTCCCACCCCTCCAAAACCCTTATCTCTCACGTTTCGGAATACTTCCTCTGGAGGAACAATTTCCATGGTAAAACTTACCGCTGAAATAAAAGAGTCTCTTGCCGCAACAAAGCTCGTGTACCTTTCCACCGCTTCAAAAGCGGGCGTCCCAAACGCTGTACCCATCGGCGCATTCAAGCTGCTCGATGACGGGACCATGCTCATCTCGGACCAGTTCTTCAACAAGACGCTCGCGAACCTAAAAGAGAACCCGCACGCCGGGATCACCTGGTGGGGCGAGAAGGGCGGCTTCCAGATCAAGGGAACCACCACCATCCATACCGGTGACGAGATCTTCAGGGAGGACGCGGCCTGGATAAAAGAGCTCAAGCCAAACCTTGTCGCAAAGTCCGCGATCGTCCTTGCGATCACCGACGTCTTCCAGGTTAAGCCCGGGCCGGGCGCGGGCTCGAAGATCCTCTAATCTCTTTTTTTACCCGGTACCCTTTCGCTCCCGAAAAAAACGCACGGGACTTTTTTTTCATTTCGATACTGCAACCGGTTTTTTTAATAAGAAAAACAGAGGCTGGCGGAGCGACCCCGCCAGTTCTGTTTCATGCCGGTGTAGTTTGTGGAGTTACTACGCGGGTCTTTGAATTTTCCATCGGAGAGCCGGTGACTTTGGAGGTCGCAACCGGGTTTCCGGGTGCACAGTTCCAGCCTTTGTTGCTACCCAGACAGAGGATGGTGCTGCCTGCATCGTCTCCCACGGTTGTGGCCGGCGTTGAATATACAACGGTCGTTCCCTGTGCCGGTGATGTGGATCCGGCGTAAAGATTTCCGCCGTTTTCTACTGCCATTGCCGGGGCCGTAAAGGCCAGGAGGGCGACAAGGAGGAAGGCGAAGACCGCAATACCGCGGGCAAGGGCCGGTCCATTCCCGATCTCCCATCCCATCATTCTGGTTATGGAGTGGGTCATGTTTCTCACTGTTGTCCTATCCCTTGTGGGATGATCCCCCTGTTTCATGGCCCTTGTTATATATTTGGGGAAAATAGAAAAAAAGACGGGCGGATTTTCCAGATCCCGACAAACCAGGATGAGTCCCAGGGCACCGCCTTTTTTTGCCGCACACCCGACCCTCATCCCATCGGTTGCAGCGGGCGTTGTCTTTGCAGCGTACGGCTCTGCTCCCGGAAAACGGCCGCTCGCGGACCGGCACCGGGGACACCCGGGCCGGGTCCGTAACACGGTCACTGCGGCCGGCGGGAAAAGCCTTCGAAAAAGAGTGCGAGGCCCGTGATGCAGCGTTCTACCTCGCCAAGGTCCACGCTCTCGTTTGTCCCGTGGATCCGGGAACAGGCCGTGTCTTCTGCGCCGATGAGGACAAAGCCGGCCTCTGGCGCTGCCGCGTGCAGCAGCGCAAGGAGCGGGATCGAGCCGCCGCTTCCCTTCTCCCGCACCGGGCAATGAAACGCTGCCGCAAGTGCTGCTTTTGCCGCAGCGGTTGCCGGGTGGCCGGCCGGGCAGACAAACCCGGCAGACCGGCCGGTCTCTGTCACCTCGACCTTTGCGCCCCAGGGTGCGGCGGACCGCAGGTGGGCCATGAGGAGGGAGAGTTCGCGGGCCGGGTCGGCGTCGGGGGCGATCCGGAGGCTGACCTTTGCCCGGGCCCGGGGGATGAGGATGTTTGCCGAGCCGGCAACGGAGGCCGCATCGATCCCGATCACGGAGACCGACGGCTCCGACCAGAGCCGGGCGCCAAGCGGCCCGGTGCCGGTCAGCGCTGTGCCCGGGAGAATCCCGGCCCCTTCGCGGTACAGGGCCTCGGGGTATTCCGATTCAGGCTGGGCAGAGACCGCAAGGCCCCGGACCGCCACCCGGCCTGACGGGTCGTGCAGGGTAGAGAGGATCGCAATAAGCGCCACGAGCGCATCCGGCGCTGCGCCGCCAAACATCCCCGAGTGGACCGGGTGGTCGAGCGTGGAGACATCGACCGTGCAGGAGACGACTCCCCGCAGCGTGGTGGTGAGCGCCGGCTGCCGGACGGCAAGGTTGCCGTTGTCGAGGATCACGAATGCATCGCAGGAAAAGATGCCCGGGTGCGCTGCCACGTACGCGTCGAGGTGGCTCTCGGTCTCCTCCTCGCCTTCGATCACCACCTTTACGCCCACCGGGGGATGGCCGGAGAAGAGGGATAGTGCCGCAGCGATAATCAGGATCCCCGACTTGTCGTCCGCAGTCCCGCGGCCAAAGAGCCGGCTGTCCTTTTCCACCGGCACGAACGGATCGGTTGCCCAGCCGTCCTCCGGCTTTGCCGGCTGGACATCGTAATGGGCATAGAGCAGCACGGTCGGGGCGCCGGGCGGGGCGGGGATCTCCGCGTATACCGCCGGGTACCCGCCCGGGATCTCCATGAACCGGGCGGAGGAGAGGCCGTATTTTTTCAAAAGTGCAAGCGTCCTCTCCGCAGCCGCACGGACGGGAGCCTCCGGGTGGCCGGGAAGCGAGACCGAGGCGCAGCGGACAAGATCGGCAAGGTCCCGGGTAACCTCCGGCATGAGGGCCTGCGCCCGTGCCGCCATCCCGCCGGTCAGATCGTCATTCGCGCCTGCCACTGCCCCCGCTCCTGTATTAGTATACTCTAGGTTGCCCGGCCGTCCACTTATGCATATGGAAAAACTGCCCGAGACCAAAAAAACAGAGGGGTATTACGGCCCGCCCGGCCCCGGGGGACGCGGCCGGCTTTTGATCTCCTCTTCGATCCGGTCGAGCCGGGCCAGGATCTCGGCATCGCGGCCGGGGCCCGGGGCCGGTTCTGCCGGAGGATCGCCCGAAGGCTCGGTGTCCTCTGGCGGCGCGAGCAGCTTGTTGGCGATATACCCGGCAAGGGTGCCAAAGAGCCCGACGCCGGTTGTCATCACGAGCACGCCCACGATCCGGCCGGCATTGGTTACCGGGTACCGGTCGCCGTAGCCCACGGTCGTGATCGTGACGTACACCCACCACATTGCATCCGAAGCCGTGAGGATATTCGCGTTCGGGGCCGAGCGCTCGGCCATGAGCACGAGTACAGAGCCGCTCTCGATAACGAGCATCACGCAGAAGAGCACGATATAGAGCATGCTCTCGGCCCGGTGTTTCTTGAGCTGGTTCCAGATGTTCTGTGCCCCGTACTTGCTCATGAGCCGGTAGGCCTTGAGGATCCGGAAGATCCTCAGGATACGCAGGGAGGGGATGCTCGCGAGGAGGTCGGCCCATCCCCAGTCAGCAAAGAAGTAATGCTTCTTTGAATCCGCCGAAAACAGGCGGAAGATAAAATCGGCGATGAAGATGACGGTCAGAAAGAAGTTGATGACAAGGATTACATTGACCGCATCCGGGTCCAGGCCCGGGATGTACACCAGCCCGAGGTTTATGACCGAAAGGATCGAGACCCCGATGATGAAGATCTCGTAGCCGGGATCTTTTAAGTCCCTGAAGTCAAGCTTCCCGACAGGCAGCGCATGCGTTGAGGCTTCCGGCATATTCTCCCCGGTACGTGCGCCACCGGATCACAAAAAAGGATAGGAAACGATGCGGGGCACCCGGCAAAACCGGCCGCAAAAGAGACGGTCCCGTCTGACGGGAAAACATGCTAAAAAAAGAACGGGAACAGGGAAAAAGGATGAAAGGGATTATCCGAGGTAATCGCTCGGGGTCGGCATCTGCTCTTTGAGGCCTTTCCTCTTGCGGATTGCAACGACTACGTCTTTTACCATGTTGTTGGGGACAAGTTCAAAGCCCGAGAACTCGGTGTTCCACATGGCACGGCCTTCAGTTGCGGACCGGATATCGCCGGCAAACCCGAAGAGCTCGGCGACCGGGGCTTTCCCGACCACTGTGATCGTGTCGCCCTCGCTCTGCATGTCGAAGACCTGGCCGCGCCGTCCCTGGATCTGGGAGGTTGCGGCGCCCATCTGGTCCATCGGGACCGAGATCTGGATCTTCTGGACCGGCTCCAAGAGCGAGTCGCCGGCAATGAGCATACCACCCTTGATTGCGCCACGGACGGCGGGGATGACCTGTGCCGGGCCACGGTGGATTGCATCTTCGTGGAGCTTGACATCGGTCAGGGTCATTTTGAGGTTCTGGACGGGCTCGTCAGCGAGCGGGCCGCCGGCAAGGGCTTCGTTGATACCTTCGATGATGAGTTCCATTGTTTCGTTGAGGTACTGGACACCCTTGGTCATATCGATGAGCATGTTCGTGCCCTTGATATGCTTGACGTTTTTCGCCTCGTCCTTGTCCATGCCTGCCTTTAAGAGCACGTCACGGCGTTCGATGGCCTGCTGGTTCATCGAGACATCGCCGGCCTTGATCATGGTAACGATCTCATCCGGCAGCGGTTCGAGCGTGAAGTAGAACCGGTTGTGGCGGTTCGGGGATTTTCCTTCAACATTCTCCACCTTGCCGGTAACGGTCTCACGGTACACGACAATCGGTTCGGAGGTGACGATCTCGACACCCTTGTCGCGCTTGATACGGCCGGTGATGATCTCAAGGTGCAGCTCGCCCATACCGGCGATCAGGTGCTCACCGGTCTCTTCGTTGATAGCGATAACGAGCGTCGGGTCTTCCTTTGCAACCTGCCGGAGCACTTCGACTAACTTGGGCAGGTCCTTCATGTTCTTTGCCTCGACGGCAACGGTCATGACCGGTTCGGAGTAGTGCTTGAGCGACTCAAACGGCGACATCTCCATGAGGGAGGTGACGGTCGAACCGACAATGGCGTCCTTAAGGCCGGTGACTGCCGCGATGTTTCCTGCGACAATCTCCTCGACCTCGACACGCTTCGGGCCCATGAAGATACCAACCTGCTGGAGACGGTTCTCCTTTTTGGCGGAACCCATGACGTAGAGGCTGTCGCCGCGCCGGAGCGTCCCGGAGAAGAGACGGCCCGTTGCAACTTCGCCCGCGTGGGGGTCAAACGAGATATCGGTAACCATCATCGTTGCCGGACCGTTCGGGTCGCAGGCGAGCATTGCCTTCCCTTCCTTTGTCGAGTGGTCTCCGTGCCAGATAACGTTCACACGCCGGGGCTGGGCCTCGAGCGGGTTTGGCAGGTGGTGGACGACCATGTCGAGCACGACTTCGTAGAGCGGGCTGTTCTTTGCGAGGAACTTCATGTCGCCGGCCCGGCACTTCTCGAAAACGTCCTTAAAGGAGACGCCACTCTTTTTCATGTACGGGACAGAGATAGCCCAGTTGTAGAGCGCGGACCCGAAGGCAACCGTTCCTTTCGAGGCATCGAGTTTCCAGCCGTTGTTGTAGGCTTCCTCGTTCATGCCCTTGATGAGCTTGTTGACCTTGTCGATCACTTTCCCGAGCCGGATCTGCATCTCGGTCTCGTCGACCTTGATCTCGTTAACCAGCCGGTCAACCTTGTTGATGAAGAGGACCGGGCGGACCTGCTCCTTTAATGCCTGCCGGAGCACGGTCTCGGTCTGGGGCATCGTGCCTTCGACTGCATCGACGAGCACAACGGCGCCGTCGACCGCACGCATTGCACGCGTAACGTCGCCACCGAAGTCAACGTGGCCCGGCGTATCGATCATGTTGATGAGATAATCCTGGCCTTCGACTTCGTGCACCATCGAGACGTTCGACGCATCGATCGTGATACCGCGGGCCTGCTCTTCTGCATCCGAATCCATGAAGAGCTGTTTGCCCGCGAGTTCTTCTGAGATAATACCGGCGCCCGCAAGCAGGTTATCGGAAAGCGTGGTCTTGCCGTGGTCGATGTGGGCCACGATACCAATGTTCCTGATGTGCTTGGGGTCTTTCATGAGCTCGACTACGCGCTCTACCGTTTTTTTGCCGCGTGACATGAAAATAACCTCGAAAAAAGATGTTTACCGGGCGGACTTTGCAATCCGCTCTTTTTCTTCCTTTTTCCCGACCGAGTAACACTTCGCGTCGCCTTTCGCGGCGGCGATCAGTTCGTCGGCGAGAATCGCGCTTGCGGGTTTCTTGTTCTTGCGCGAGGACTTCCAGACTGCCTCGGCAATGAACCCGACTGCAGAGTCGACACGGCGCAGGGGCGCGGTATCGACCGACTTCGGGACATTGATCCCACCGTATTTGAGACGAACGGTCTCTTCGCGGGGGCCGGTGTTCCCGATGGCCTCGACAAGAACCTCGACCGGGTTTCTCTTGGTCTTCTTGTTGATGATCTCGAATGCATCCCGCACAATCCCTATTGCCAGCTGCTTCTTGCCGGTGTTATTCTCGGTCTGCATCAGGCGGTTGATCAACCGCTCGACAATCATCATATTTGCCTTATTGAACTCCTGGCGCGAGAACTTTCCGCAGGAGTGGGGGATGATCTGGGGGGTGAGATTGACGTACCGCACCAGGCTCGGGTCAGTGACTTTGACTTCGGCTACGTCCCACTTGTTAAAGAGCAAGGCCTTTGACTGGTGGATTGTTGCTTCCGGGGCTTCTGTCTTTACTTCTGCTTCTGCCATCATGATCACCTGCGCGGTTTCTCCTTCCTGCCAATCACCATCTCGTGGAGGCAGACGTTGTTAACGCTCGTGACCACGTACCGGACCCCGGGGATATCTCCCATGGACCGGCCCAGACGGCCGCCGATGCCTTCGATCTCGACTTCATCGTGTTCGTCGATGAAGTTAATGGCGCCGTCGCCCACCGCAAAGGCAGTGACCTGCCGTCCGTTCTTGATGAGCTGGACGCGCACGCACTTCCGGATTGCGGAGTTGGGCTGCTTGGCCTCGACACCGACTTTCTCAAGTACTATACCCCTCGCCTGCGGAGCGCCTTCCAGCGGATCCGACTTCTCATCGAGGTTGAGTTCGCGGCGGGCGTAATTCTTGTCGCTCCACCGGAATTTCTGAGAGTCCCGAACCAGTTTTCTGGCTGCAAATTTACCCTGTCCCATTAAAGAGCCTCATTTTAAGTTTGTTCTCGTGGATATCGAAACCCCACGCTGAGATATATACTAGCGCGGGGAACCGATTTATAAATTGTGGCATCCCACCTGCCTGTCTTTTACTATTAGCCCTCTCTGCTCATAATATTATATCCCCGCCCGGCCAATGAGTGCAGTAATGACAGTCGGTATCTATAAAGAGGTGCAGATCGACACCAGCCACCGGCTCCTCCATTACCACGGCAAGTGCGCGAACCTCCACGGCCACCGCTGGAAGATCGAGGTCTGGATGGAAGGCGAGCCGGGCCCGGAAACACAGATCGTGATTGATTATTCCGTGATAAAAAAGGTCGTAGAGAAGTACGACCACCAGATTATCCTGAATAAAGACGACCCGATGGTGCCCCGGATCGCAGAGTTCCACCCGGTGATCACAACCCCGGGCGACCCGACAAGCGAGCTCATTGCCACCATTATCCGGGACGACCTGACGGCCGCCTGCCGCGAACTGGGGCTCCGCGCGAGCGTAAAGAAGATCCGGGTGTGGGAATCGCCGACCTCCTGTGCCGAGATTTCATAAATGAAACTTGCCGAGATCTTTTCAAGCCTCCAGGGAGAGGGCGTGCGGCAGGGCGCACCCTGCCTCTTTGTCCGGCTCTCTGGCTGCAACCTTTCCTGCCGCTGGTGCGATACCCGGGAAGCGTTAACCGGCGGTACAGAGGTAAGCGAGGATGTTGTCCTCGAACAATGCTGGCGCCAGAACCCGCGCTATGTCTGCATCACGGGCGGCGAGCCGCTCCTCCAGACCGAAGCGCTCCTCCCGCTCCTTTTATCGTTACAAAAGCGCGGGATCGCGATCGATATCGAGACCAACGGCACCATCGATTTTACTCCCGTCCAGCCGTACGCCTCGGTCTGCATGGACGTCAAGTGCCCGTCCTCGGGAGAGAGGAGCGACCTTTCGCTCCTTGCAAAAATCCGGCCCGAAGATTCCGTGAAGTTCGTGGTGGCTGATCTCGCTGACTGCCGGTTTGCCCATGAGGTGATCGACAGCCACCCGATCGCCGGGCCGGTCTTCTTCTCCCCCGTCTTTGGTGCGGACACGGAACCGCTCGTCCGCTATATTCTCAAAAACAACCTCCCGGTCCGGTTCCAGGTCCAGCTCCACAAGGTCCTGGGAGTGAAATGATGAAGGCGGCCTGCCTTCTCTCCGGCGGGATGGACTCGTCCACCCTTGCATATTATGCAAAAAACGAAGGCTGCGATATCTGCGCGCTCCACGCAAACTACGGCCAGCGCACGGAAAATAAGGAGCGGGCCTGCGCGCAAAAGATCGCATCGCTTCTGGGTGCGCGCGATTTTACCGAGATCGATCTCCGGTACTTTGAGCAGTTCCGGGCAAGCAGCCTGACCGACCGGGAGATGGAAGTCGACCGGTTCGACCCGGCGCGGGCCGGTGTCCCGAACACCTACGTGCCCTTCCGGAACGCAAACCTCCTTGCCATTGCAACCAGCTATGCGGAGGCAAAAGGCGCAGACGCGATCTTCATCGGAGTCCAGGCGCTCGACTACTCGGGTTACCCGGACTGCCGGCCGGAGTTCATCGATGCGTTCCGGCGCGCGATCGCGCTCGGGACAAAAGAGACCACGCATATCGGGCTTGAAACGCCGTTTATCCGGATGACCAAGACGGATATCCTCAAAATCGGCACGGAACTCGGGGTTCCGTACGAGCACACGTGGTCCTGCTACAAAAACGAAGACCGGGCCTGCGGCACCTGCGGCTCGTGCCATTTCCGGCGCGAAGCATTTGCCGCGCTCGGGAGACGCGACCCGATCCCGTACGAGGGTGACTGATATGGAGATCTTCCGCGGGAGAAAACTCTGGATCGAGACGAAAAAGCTCACGCTTCCAAATGGTGTCGAAAAGGACGCGGTGATCGTCCACCCCAGAGGCGCGGTCGCGATCCTGCCGGTGACAGAGACCGGCTACCTGCTCCTGCGCCAGTACCGGTACGCGGTCGGGCAGTACATTTACGAAGCGCCGGCCGGAACCATGGAGGACGGCGAGGAACCGATAGAAACCGCCCGGCGCGAGCTCATCGAGGAGGCCGGGATGGCGGCAGGAACCCTCGTCCCCAGGGGCTTCATCTATACCACGCCCGGGTTTACGGACGAGAAGATCTGGCTCTTTGAGGCCCGGGGGCTCACCCCCTCGCAGGAATTCGAAAAAGATGCAGACGAAGTGATCGAAGTGAAAAGCGTACCACGGGACGAGACGGATGCAATGGTCCGGGACGGTACCATCTGCGATGCAAAGACGATCTGCCTGCTCCACCGCTGCCAAGGGGAGAAATGATGCGGGGATACTTCGCGGCCGCCGGGCTCGCGCTGCTCGTTGTGCTTGCACTCTTTGCCGGCTGCACAGGCAGTACACCGTCGCCCTCGTACTCCGTTGACAAGAGCGGCGTGCTCTCGGTCACCTGCCCGCAGGCAACCGCAAACGAGACGGTGCTCGTGACGAACAGCACGTACACGGTCTCGCGCTATGTCCTCTCCACGCCGACCGGCAATGTCGTGACCTATCTCTCCTACCCGGAAAAACCAAAGGCCGTACTCGTGTACATCCCGGGCGCGGGAGAGAGGGTAGCGGGCCACGCAGACCGGATGCTTGCGTACGCCCAGGCCGGCTATGCGTTCATGTTTGTGGACACCCGGGGCCGGGGCGGCGAGACGGAAGGGTACGCGTTCTCCCCGCAGGAAGACTATGCGAAATTCAAGGCAAATAACCAGAACGACTGGCCGGAGTTCTATGAGACCATCTGCGACATCTCGTCTGCCCGGGCCCTGCTTGCCGCAAAGTTCGGCGTGCCGGTGTACGCGGTCGGGGGCAGCAACGGCGGCAGGTACGCCGCAGTCGCGGCAGGGACCGACAAGAACTTTGCCGGCTATATCGGGATCTCGACAGCCGACTGGGGACTAAAGGACGCGGTTCTCGCGCAGGGCGGGAGCGGTGACGTGCTCCGGTTTGCCGAATCGCTCGAACCGGGCACGTATCTTCCGAAAATTTCCCCGCGCCCGGTCTGGATGTACCATAACGCTACCGACCCCGTCATCCCGTATGCCTTAGGAGAGGCGCTCTATGCCACGGCAGGCGAGCCAAAGACGTTTACCGAATTTAACGGGGGCCACGGGATCGACAGTGACGTGGACAACAAAATCATAGCCCACCTTGCGCAAATTTATGGTACGCAAGCATGAATAAGTACAGGCTTTAGAAGGAGAGGCTGATTCCCGCTCATGACAGAACCCGTGGAGATGGACGAGGCGCGCAAGCGCTACGAGTTCAAAAAGACGCTCGAAAAACTACAGGCGCAGGAAGGGGACGGCACGGAGCTCATCACGCTCTACATCCCGCCCGACAAGCAGATCTTCGATGTGACCGGCCAGTTAAAGGACGAGTTTGGCCAGTGCGCGAACATCAAGAGCAAGCAGACGAGAACGAACGTCCAGAGCGCAATCTCCTCGATCCTCTCCCGGCTCAAGTACTACAAGCGCCCGCCGGAAAAAGGCATGGCGGTCTTCTGCGGCACGGTAAAACTCTATGGCGACCGGACCGACCTCCAGTGTACGATCATCGAGCCGCCCGAGCCCCTCAACACCTACATGTACCGGTGCAGTTCGAGCTTCGAGCTCGAACCCTTAAAACAGATGCTCGAAGAGAAGTACGTATACGGACTTCTCGTTCTGGACCGGCGCGAGGCCTACTGGGGCTTTTTGCGCGGCAACCGGATCGAGCCGATCGGCGGATCGACCTCAACAGTCCCGGGCAAGATGAGGAAAGGCGGCCAGTCGGCGGCCCGGTTCGGCCGGCTGCGTGAGATCGCCATCAACGAGTTCTACACCAAAGTCGGCGAGCGGTCGAGCGCGATCTTCCTTGCAGAGAAAGACTACTTTAACCGGTTCAAGGGCCTTTTGATCGGCGGCCCGAGCCCGACAAAGGAAGAGTTCGAGGCGGGCAGTTTCCTCCACCACGAGGTCCAGAAGCGGGTAATCGGCCTCTTTGACGTTGCGTACACAAACGAAGACGGCCTTCCCGAGCTCGTGGACGCGGCAAAGGACGCCCTCTCCGGCATGACGGTCATTAAGGAAAAGACCCTCATGGAGAAGTTCCTAAAAGAACTCGTAAAGGACAACAACGGCCTTGCCGCGTACGGGGAAGAGAGTATAAGGAAAAACCTCGAACTCGGCGCGGTCGACACCCTCCTGTTGTCCGCAAACCTGCGGAAATCGCGGCTCAAGATAAAATGCCAGAGCTGCGACCATGCCGAGGAGCGGACCGTGAGCATGCCGGTGGGAAAGACCGTCCGGGACATCGATCTCGGCAACTGCCCGAAATGCACGGCGCCGCTCATTCTCGACGAGGAGATCGATATCATCGACGAACTGGCAAAGCTCGCCGATGCTTCGAGCGCAAAAGTGGAACTCATTTCGGACGATTTCGAGGAGGGCTCGATCCTCTTCTCGGCATTTGGCGGGATTGCCGCCATCCTGCGGTACAGGACGGGATACTAGATGATTTTTGATACACCAGCAGCAATAAAAAAAGCACTTTCTGAATGCACGGGCCTTCCCGAGATCCCGCTCACCGATGGCGGCGATCACGCCGATCTCGCGACAACCGCTGCATTCGCTCTTGCAAAGACAAAGAAACAGGCGCCGGCAAAGATCGCGCAGGAGCTTGCCGAAGAGCTCAAAAAGAATTCCGAACTCGCGGACCTTGGCGTTACGATCGAGGCAACGGGCCCGTACGTGAACTTTGTCTTCGGGAAAGCCTACGTGAGCGCGGCAATAAAAGCCGCCGTGCAGCCCGGCTACGGTTCCCTCCCGCCAAAGGATGCGCCCCGGATCGTGCTCGAACACACGAGCGCAAACCCGAACGGTCCCCTGCACGTGGGACACATCCGGAACTCTATTATCGGCGACTCGCTTGCCCGGGCGTTCCGGAAAGCCGGCTACCGGCTCGAAGTCCAGTACTATGTCAACGACATGGGCCGGCAGATCGCGATCGTAACCTGGGGCTTTGACCACCTGGAACACGACCAGCTGCCGGGCGAGAAAGAGGACGCCCACATTGCCCGGGTCTATATTGCGGCAAACCGGGAGATAGAAAAAGACAAGGAACGGATCACAAAAGAGGTCGACGGGCTCATGGAGCTCGTGGAGAGCGGCGACCCGGTAACGGTAAAGAAATTCCGTAACGAGGTCTCCCGCTGCCTCGACGGCTTTGCGGTCACGATGAAAAACCTCAACGTGAAGCACGACCGGTTTGTCTGGGAGAGCGACTTTGTAAGGAATGGCGACACAAAGCGCGTGATCGGGAAGATAGAAAAGCTCCCGCAGGCAACCCACGAGGGCACGCTCCTCGCGCTCGACCTTACCGAATTCGGGTTCGAGAACAAGTACGTGATGCGGAGGAGCGACGGCACCTCGGTATACGCGGCCCGCGATCTGGCGTTCCACACCTGGAAGAGTACGAACTTCGACCGGGCGATCGATGTGCTCGGCGCCGACCACAAGCTGATCGGGGCCCAGCTCCAGTGCACGTTGAAACTCCTCGGGATAAAACCCCCGGAGATCGTCCACTTCGAGTTCGTCTCGCTCCCCGAGGGTTCGATGAGCACGCGGGCGGGCAAGTTCGTCTCGGCCGACGACCTGATCGACGAGGTCACGAAGCGCGCCTTTGACGAGGTCACGGCCCGGAGGCCCGAGCTCGACGAGGCGGCCCGCAGGAGCATCGCGGCATCCGTTGCCCGGGCCGGGATCCGTTACGATATCGTAAAGATCTCGCCCGAGAAGAGCACGGTCTTTGACTGGAAGCAGGCGCTCGACTTCGAACGCCAGAGCGGGCCCTACATCCAGTACGCCCATGCCCGTGCGTGCAGTATCTTAGAGAAAGCCGGGGAGTTTGAGCCCTGCTACGATCTTGAGACCGAGCAGGAGATCATCCTTGCAAAGAAGATCGCAAAGTTCCCGTCCGTGATCGGGAAAGTGGTTGCCGAGCTCCGCCCGCACCTGCTCGCCACCTATGCCCACGAGCTCGCGGACACCTTCAACACCTTCTACCACTACGAGCCGGTCCTCAAGAGCGAAGGAAAGGTCCGCGACCGCCGGCTCACCCTGGTAAAGGCCGTGCAGAATACGCTTCATGAAGCGCTCGAAACGCTCGGGATCGATGCCATCCGGACCATGTGATGCCTTAACCAGGCAGGGTTACCTCTTTTTTTCGCCACAGTCTTCGGCAGCGCTCAAGCCCTGTCTCTGGTGCAAGCGGGCGCTTGCCGGCGGGGAAATGTGCTACAAGCACCAGTTCTACGGGATCGACAGCCACCGCTGCGTCCAGATGACGCCGACGCTCAAATGTAACCAGCGCTGCCTCTTCTGCTGGCGCTCGTTCGAGCACGAAGCCGTTGAGGTCGGGGAGTGCCCGCCGGAAACGATCCTTGCGGGCGTGCACCGGCTCCAGAAGCAGGCGCTTGCCGGCTACAACGCGGTGCTCGACAATACCGTAACCGAAGAAAAGTGGAAAGAGGCGCTCGCCCCAAAACACGTGGCGATCTCCCTCTCGGGCGAGCCCACGCTGTACTCGCGGCTCCCGGAGCTTGTCGACCTCTTCAATACAAACGGCTACACCACCTTTGTCGTGAGTAACGGCACGAACCCGGACGTGCTTGCAAAATGCCGGCCGTTCCAGCAGTACGTCTCGCTCGATGCTCCCGACATTGAGACATATACGAGGATCTGCCGGCCGCTCGGGGACCCGGGAGCGTTCTGGGAGCGGATCCATGAAAGCCTTGCGGGGCTCAAAACAAAGCGTTCGGCGGTAAGGATCACGCTCGTCGCGGGCCATAACGACACCGACCCCGCCGGCTATGCCCGGATCCTCCAGGATTCGGGGGCAACCTTTGTCGAGGTGAAAGGATACATGTATCTGGGATACAGTAGAAACCGGTTGCAACGGACGAACATGCCGGAGCATGCGCAGGTGCGGGCATTTGCGGAAAAAATTGCCGCATCGTGCGATTATACAATCCGGGATGAAAATCCCCTAAGCAGGGTCATCTGCATGGAGCGCGAGGAAACATGAAATTCAATCCGCAGGAATGGAAAGAAAAATCCCACCAAAACTTCGAAGGGACCTGGCACGAGGGGCCCTCGGTCGTCACCCCGCCGGGAGAGGACAAAAAATACCCCCGGCTCCGGTACACCCGGGCACATGCGCACCCGATCTTCGAGACGATCAACCGGCTGCGCGAGATCTACCTCTCGATGGGCTTTGACGAGATCGAGAACCCGGTGATCGTTGAAGAAAACGAGATCTATAGGCAGTTCGGGCCCGAAGCCATGGCCGTTCTCGACCGGGTCTTCTATGTCGGCGGCCTTCCGCGCCCGAATGTCGGGATCGCCCGGGCACAGCTCGATGCCATCAACGCGATCCTCAAAAAGCCCATGCCGGCCCCGACCGAGGAGAAACTCCGGGAGACGCTCCACGCGTACAAGAAGTCCGAGATCGATGGCGACGAGCTGACCCACGAGCTCGCAAAGGTGCTCGATACAGACGACGGGAACGTGGTCCACATCCTTGACTCGGTCTTCCCCGAATTCAAATCGCTCGCCCCGGAGTCCTCGCGGAACACGCTGCGGAGCCACATGACAAGCGGCTGGTTCATGACGCTCGGCTCGATCTGGGAAAAGACGCCGCTGCCCATCAAGCTCTTCTCGGTGGACCGCTGCTTCCGGCGCGAGCAGGCCGAGGGGCCGACCCGGCTCATGGCCTACCACTCGGCATCCTGCGTTGTTGCGGGCGACGATGTAACGCTCGAAGACGGGAAAGCTATCAGCGAGGCGCTCCTCTCCGCGTTCGGGTACGAGGACTTCCGTTTCCAGCCCGACGAGAAGCGCTCCAAGTACTATATGCCCGACTCGCAGACCGAAGTATACGCAAAGCACCCGGTCCACGGCTGGGTGGAGGTCGCGACATTCGGCATGTACTCGCCATCGGCGCTCGGCGAGTACGGCGTCGGGATCCCGGTCATGAACCTCGGCCTTGGTGTCGAACGGCTCGCGATGATCGCGTACAATGCAACCGATATCCGCCAGCTCTCCTATCCGCAGTTCTTCCCCCGGCAGGTAAGCGACCGCGAACTCGCACGGGCCGTGCACCTCAAAGCCGAGCCGGTAACCATCGAAGGCAAGGTAATCGCACAGGCAATTGCCGCAGCCGGTGCAGCAAACGCAGCGGCTCAGGGGCCCTGCTCCTTTGAGGCATACAAAGGATCGCTCCTTGGAGCGCAGGTAACCGTCACGGTCGAAGAGACCGAGGCAAATGCAAAACTTCTCGGGCCGGCCTGCGCAAACGAGATCTTTGCCCACGACGGGAACATCCTCGGCGTGCCCGATGCGGAGAAGTGGAAGGACGTGCGGGAAAACGGCGTCCACACCGGGATCACCTACCTTGCCGCAGCCTCGGCGTTTGCCGCTGCCGAGATCGAGCAGGCCGCCCGGTGCAAAAAGGGCACGCTCGTGCAGGTCAAGATGGCAAAACACCCCAGTGACATCAATTTAAAAATCGATGACTACGCGGTCCGGGCAATCACGGACAACAAGAAAAAGATCGATGTCAGGGGACCGGTCTTTGTCTCGGTAAAATCGGTTATCGGGGAATAATTTTTTTTCAGGCCAGCTGTGCGGGCGCATCGGGGACCCGGCGCCCGTAGATGCCCTTTGGGACAAGGATCTCGAACCGGGCGCCGCGCCCTTCGGTTCCCGTCTCGCGGATCTGCATCCGGCTGTTTGCGAGGATCTCCCGGCTCAGGTACAGGCCAAGGCCGGTGTTGTGGAAGTACTCGCGCCGGAAGATCTTCTCCTTAACCCCCGCCGGGATCCCCACGCCGTCGTCCTCGTACACGATCACAAGACCGTCCCCGGTCTCTTCTGAGGAAATCCTCACGGACGAGATCTTCTGCCCGTGGCGGAGGGAATTTTCCAGGAGATTGAAAAAGACTTTTTCAATGAGCGGGTCGGCAGAGACCCAGAGATCGTTTACGGCACAGTCGATCCGGACCCCCTGGTGATCGAGGCCCGCGGCGGCTTTTGCAACAACCGCGTCGAGGTTCTGCCACCGGGGTTCCGCACACCCGATCTCCTGGTAGTCCCGGGTAAAGAGGATCTGGGTCTGGATCGTTTCGGCAGCGGATATCGCTTTTGAAAGGGCGGATTTGACGGCGGGATTCGTGCTGAGCTCAAGGGAGTACTGCAGGTACCCGTAGATCCCGGTCAGCTGGTTGATGATGTCGTGCCGGGTAATGGAGTTCATGATCCCGAGATTTTTGAGCGCTCCCCGCAGGGCCTGCTCTGCCATCTTCTGGCCGGTGATATCGCGTCCCACCGACTGGAACCCGACCTCCCCGGTCTCTTCATCGAAGATCGCACGGGTGTTCCAGAGCTGCCAGGCTTCCCTCCCGTCGGGAAGTTCCCAGACGAACTCGCTAGAGTCCATGGGTTTGTCCTTTGTTAAGGCGCCAAGGGAGGTAAGGAAGGAGTCGCCTTTCCCAAACGGCGGGAGTGTTACCCTGCCAGGGGGGAGCGCGTCATGAGCCAGAGAGAAATACCGGCAATAGGCATCGTTTGCAAACACCAGCGTCCCGTCGCGGGTAAACCGGATAATGAACTCCGACTGGTCCCCGACAACGTTGCGGTAGCGTTTCTCGCTCTGCACGAGCGCCTCCTTGATCCGGTGCTGCTCGGCGGCCTGACAGATATAATGCCGGAGGATCAAAAACCGCTGCCGGGGATCGCTTCCTTTGAGCAGGTAAAACGTCGCCCCGGTGTTGAGGGCGTTGATGGTATCTTCGTGGGTGGATTTTTTTGCAAAAAAGATAAACGGCGTCGTATCCCTGCGTACCCGGCGCAGGACTTCAAGGAACGTGACGCCCGTAGTGACCGCAAGACTCGACTCGGAGACAATGACGTCGAACCGCTGCTCCCGGAGGAGATCCAGCGCATCGTACGCGGACGCACGTGCGGTGACCCGGATATCGGAGTCCCGGCTTAAAAATTCCCGGACTTCCGCGCGGAGACCGGCATCGGCGTCCACGTACAGAACAGAGATCATGAATGTGTCAGGAAACTAGGCGTTCTTCCCTCACATACTTGTCGGGACGGGCAGGAATTGCGGACTTTTTTATTAAAAAAACGGCTCTTCTGGCTCACGGACCCTGCAAAAAGATCCTCCGGTGGATGATCCGCCACGAGAGAACGAGCTGGACCAGATCGGTCGCGGTAACCGTGGTGCGGTTCTCAAAGAGCGTGATCGGGTGGACCCCGGTCTGCTGCTCGATGCTCCGTTCGAGTTTTCGTACCGTCTCGTAGTTCATCTCGCCGTCAAAGGTGAGCGCCCGCATCCGTGCACAGGCAACATTCTCGGTCGAGAACTCGATGGAGAAGTCCCGGTCGTGGAAGAGGAGGAGCGAGTTGAGGTCAATCGTGAGGTCGGCGGCCCCGGCGATTGCCCCGTCCATCCGGTGCTGCATGAGGGAGATCCGGTAGATGTTTTCCGATGCGCCTTTCTCCTTCCCGTATCGGGACGGGCTGATCCGGATCACGGCATCGGCAAGGCAGCGCTGCGGCCCGATGAACTCAAAAAAATCCTTTTCGCGCCGCCGGATCTCTTCAGTTACTTCGGCCGGGGTGTACCCGCGGTTTTTTGTGTCGCGTTTCTGCTTCCATGCGTACTTGATCTCCGGGTCCGGGTCGACAAAGACGGAGAAGTCGGTAAGTTCCCTGAGCCGGGGGGTAAAGAGCGTGTGGAGCCCTTCGAGGATGATGATCTTTTTCGATACGAACGGTACGGGCGGGTCGAAGGTGCCGGTCGTGTGGTTGTACACCGGCTTCTGGATTGCGTACCCCTCTTTGAGCCGGGCCACATCGGCTTCGAGCCCCGCAAGGTTGTTGGCATCCGGGTGGAGCGGGGTGATATCGCGTTTTTTCCGCTCCTCCCGGTCATATTTGTGGTAGTCGTCGAGCGTGATCGTGGCGACAAGATCGGGCCCGAAGATCTGGCGGATCGCGTTTGTGAACGTGGTCTTCCCGGATCCGCTGTCCCCGGCAACGCCGATGATAAAGACAAGCGGCGAGCGGGCGATGATCTCCTGGAAGGGGGGCGTTCGGGGCATGTACCCGTACCTGATACGCCATCCCACATAAGGGTGCAGGAACCGGCGCCCCGCAACAAATGTTAGAAAAAGATAACTTTATTACCTCACAAATGTTAGAATAAAATAACAATATGTGAGGTAATTCGCATGAAACCAAGAAATATGTACCGAATTATTATTGGGATCGTGATGGTAATCTACGGGCTGGCCTTTGCCCTGATGAGCGGCAGCGACACGATTGTCGGGACGGTCCTTGCCTGTGCCGGTCTCGCGTTTCTCGTAACGGGGATCATCCGCCACCGGAAGTACGGCGACGAGCCCGAGTCGGACGAGCGCTCAAAGAAGATCGGGGCATATGGCATCACGTACGCGTGGCTGACCGGCCTTTTTTTCATGACCGCGCTCTTCTGGCTCGATTACGCCGGCTGGCTCCGGCTCGGCACCCAAAACGCACTTGCGGCATCCGTTCTTGTCCTTGCATTGTCCGCGGTAGTGTACCAGGCATGGCTCTTCCGCAAAGGGGATGTCGGTTAAGGCGGAAAAATATCCGGGACAGGCTGATGGACACTCATGCAGACAAAAATTAAGGAATACCGGGCCCGGTACTCCCTTACCCAGGAAGGGCTCGCAAAAGTGGTGGGCGTAAGGCGCGAGACGATCGTCTTTCTCGAACAGGGAAAGTACAACCCGTCGCTCAAGCTCGCGCACGATGTGGCAAAGGCGCTGCACACGACCATCGACGACCTTTTTATTTTCGATGACGATGAGCCCGGGCCGGAAAGCCGGGTCGTGCTCGTAGACTAACCCTTTTTTTACTGCGCCACCGGGCCGGCGCCCGGGAGGCTCCCGGCCGTTTCAGGAACCGCAGCGTTTCCGGCGCTGGCCGCTGCAAGCCCGGCAAGGATCATCACCGTTGCTTCCTTGTCGAGCGGGACATTATCGTTCCCGCACTTGGGGGAGTAGATGCAGGACGGGCAGCCCTTTTTGCAGGTACAATCGCGCACCATCCCGTGCGTGCGGGTGAAAAGTTCCGGTAGCAGCGTGTATGCCTTCTCTGCAAGGCCGATGCCGCCCTCGTACCCGTCGTAGACAAAGATCACGGGCTCGCCGTTCTCGCCAAACGCAGGACTTGAGAGCCCGCCGATATCCCAGCGGTCGCAGAGGACAAAGAGGGGCATGAGCGCGATGAGCGCGTGCTCGGCGCCGTGCAGCCCGCCGGCAAGATCGAGGCCGGCGGAAAAGACCGGTGCTGCAATCGTTTCCGGGACCACCAGCCAGAATGCCTTTGTCCGGAACGTGATCGGCGGGAGGTCGAGCGGTTCGACCCCGAGGACCGTATCGCCCTTCTTGATCTTGTACGCGGTGTAGCGCTCGGTCACTTCAACATCGCCGAACGCGCAGGTAACGCCATTGATGTCGCAGGTCCGGAGGGTTTCGAGGATCGAAAGATCCGTATCTTTCAGGGGCTGCGTGTAGTAATCCACATCGGTCTCGCTCACCCGGACCGTGTGGGTCGCAAGGTCCATCTCGTTTACCACGTACGTGACGCCCTGGTGGAGCATGATCGCTCCCTTGTGCGCTTCACGGTACACCTGCGCCCGGTCCATCGTCTCGAGCACCCGGCCCTCGCAGAGGATCCGGAAGCTCTCCGCGGCCATCCCGTCGAGCGTAACCGCCTCTGCAGCCCGGCCCCGGCCGGCGTACACAAATCCCCGGGGCGTGCGGGAGAGGAGACGGCTCTCTGCGAGATCTGCAAGTACCGGGGAGAGCTCTCCGCCGAAAAATTCCCGGTCCTTTTCTTCGTGAAGGGGCAGTTCTGCCGCAGCGCACAGGATGTGGCCCGAGACTATGTAGGGATTGCCCGTATCGATGATCGCGTGCTCGTGGGGCCGGGCGAAGAACTCGTCCGGATGGTGCATAAAGTACTGGTCGAGTGGGTTTGCCTGCGCAACAAGCACGGCGAGCGACTCGCCGGCCTTCCTTCCCGCCCGGCCGGCCTGCTGCCGGACCGACATCATCGTGCCCGGGTAGCCGTCGATTACCACCGCATCGAGCGACCCGATATCGATCCCGAGCTCGAGCGCATTGGTCGAGACAACACCGCGGATCTCCCGGTTTTTAAGCCGGCTCTCGATCAGCCGGCGCTCCTCGGGAAGGTAGCCCGCCCGGTAGGCAAGCACGCTCTCTGCGAGCCGGGCAGAGCTGCGCCGGAGGTCCTCTTTTGCCCAGAGGGAGACAAGCTCGGCGATCTTTCGTGAGCCGGCAAAGCAGAGCGCCTGGAGGTCGCCTTTCACGCAGGAGACAAAAAGGTCCTTTGACTCCTGGTGGGCGGATCGCTCTCCGACCCCGTCATAGAACGGGTTGTAGAGGACAAAGTGCCGCTTTCCCCGCGGAGAACCGTCACTGCCCACCTGCACAAAGGGGAGGCCGGTGAGTTTTGCGGCGAACTCTTCCGGGTTTGCGAGCGTTGCGCTCGAAAGGACAAACTGCGGGTCTGCGCCATAGTACCGGGCAACCCGGCGGAGCCGGCGCACGAGGAGCGCGATCTGCGATCCGAAGATCCCCCGGTACTTGTGGGCCTCGTCGAGTACGACATACTCAAGGTTTGCAAAGAACGGGCTCCATTTCCCGTGCCACGAGAGGACCTGGTGGAGTTCGTAAGGGTTCGAGATCACGATCCGGGCATGCTCCCGGATGGCGGAGCGCTTCGACTGAGGCGTATCGCCATCGTAGATCGCGGGTTTTACGGAAATGCCGGTGAACTTTTCCATGGCAAGGAGCGTTACAAGCTGGTCGTTTGCAAGCGCCTTGGTGGGGTAGAGGTAGAGCGCCCGGGCATCCGGGTCTGCGGCCATCCGCTCGAATACGGGGAGGTTGAACGCAAGAGTCTTTCCGCTCGCGGTGGGGGTGGTGATGATCACGTTCTTTTCTTCACGAAGGAGGTTTACTGCCTCGCACTGGTGGGTGTAGAGCCGGATGCCGGCATGGGCCAGGTATGCGGCAAGCGCGTCGGGAAGAGGCCGGTCGAGCGTCCCGTACGCGGCCGGCTCCGGTTCCGCGATATTGTGGCAGGCCACCCGGCTGCGGTACACGGGATTGGTGCCTATAAGGTGCACCACGTCAGCAACGGCCACAGGTCTCCCCCAAAAGGTAAAAGAAGAGGCGGGCGGTAGAGACCACGTCTTGCCGGTTGTGGCCGACAATAGGGACGAGCGGGCCGCAGTTTTTTGTTTTGAGATAGGTCTCGTAGAACTCGGGGACCATCTGGCCCGGGACATCGTCGTCCCTTCTCACACCAAAGACCGCCGATTCGAGTTCGCCGAGCCGGCAGGAGGGATACTCTCCCTTCCAGCGGCGCCGGGCAAAATGCAGGACATCGAAGTGCGGGACCCGGGCAACCGGGGGGATGCCGTAGTACGCGAGCCGGTCCTGCACGTACGGGAGGTCGAATGCCTTCCCGTTAAAGGTGACCAAGGCTTTTCTCTCTCCGGTAAAATGATCCGAGAGTGCGGTGAGGGCCGCAGCCTCCTCGTCGATATCGCGGAGCAGGTACTGGCGGACGACAAAATTTTCGCCTTCAACTGTCCCGACCCCGAAAAGGATGATGGGCCGGGAAAAAAGGCCGAGCGTCTCGATGTCCAGAAAGACGAAATCCTCTTTTGCAAACGCGCCGGCAGCGCCGAGCACGAACGGGTGGGACTTTGCGTGCCGGCTGCCGGCAAGGTCCATGATCCCGCAGGGGTCCGGGCAGGAGAGCCGGTCGAGCACCTCCCGGGCCTCATGCCGGAACCGCGGATGGTTCGCAAGGTCTGCAATGGTCCTGCAGCCCCGGGCCCTGAGCCGGGCTGCCGAGCGCTCCCCGATTCCCTTTACAAGCGTGAGATCGGCAAGCATCTCTGCATCGAGCCGGCCCGTATCGAGCCGCGGAACGGAAAATGCCTCGCGGTTTTCAAGCGAGAGACAGGTCCCGTTCTCCGTCTCGATCGGGTTTCCGGGAAAGAGGCTCTCAAACGAGGCACCGTCGTACTCGGACAGGAGTTTTGCAAGAAGGGAGCGGGCCCGGTCGTACTCTGAAGAGTACAGGCAGGAGCCGGCAAGTCCCGCGCCAAAGACATTCCCGTCGCGGACCACGCTGTATTCCCGCAGCGCAGCCATCCGCTGCTGCCAGAGCGTCCCGATCCTGCTTTCAGCCTGCATGGCGCCCATCTGTATATACCGGATCAAGAAAACCCCTGCTTAAAGACCCGCCGCGGGGAGTGAAAGTGACAAGAAGCCTCATCATCCTGCCCTGCACACCACTTTTATAATGATCACGATCCTCCAGCACGGCGAACACGAACCCGCTGGCACCGTTGAAGAGACCTTAAACGCGGAAAGCGCCTCGTTTTCCGTCATCAGGCTGTACGAAGGGGACCCGATCCCCACTGAACCGCCGGAAAAACTCATCATCCTGGGCGGCCAGATGAGCGTGAACGACGAGCGGGAATTCCCGTTCCTTGCCGGGGAAAAGCAGCTTGTAAAAAAAGCCGTGGCCCGCGGTTCCACCGTGCTCGGGATCTGCCTCGGGGCCCAGATGATCGCTGCGGCATGCGGGAAAACCGTGTATGCGGGAGAGAAGGAACTGGGCTGGCGGACGATCACCGGGTGCCACGCCCCCGGGCAGCGGTTCTTCCCGGGAGAATTCGATGTGTTCCACTGGCATAAGGAGACCTTCGATCTCCCCGAAGGGGCCCGCCTCCTTGCAACCGGGAAAGCGGTAAAGAACCAGGCGTTCATGATCAATAACGCGCTCGGCGTCCAGTTCCACCCGGAGGTAACAAAGGAAATCATCGCTTTCTGGGCAAAGGATCTCGGCGCTGACGAGAGAACGGCAATCCTGAAAGACTCCGAAGAAAAACTGGACGAGAACCGGTTTTTGTGCAACGCGATCGTGCACGTGTTCCTCGCCGGGTGGACGTGGTAAGGGCAGTATGACAGAGGGTACCATCAGCGGTTTTTTGATCGACCTCGACGGCGTGCTTTACACCGGGGACACCCCGATCCTCGGGGCCAGAGAAACGATCGGGTTTCTTACGGATCACGGGTACCCGTTCCGCTGCCTCTCGAACTCCACACGGAAATGCCGGAGAACGATTGCGGCCCGGCTGGAAACCATGGGGTTTTCGATCCCGGAATCCTCGATCTTTACCCCGCCCCTTGCCGCGGTCCGGTACATGAAAGATGCAAAAAAGGACCGGGCCTTCCTGCTCGTGACCGGTGACGTTGACCGGGACTTTGCCGGCGCCTGCACCGATAACGGATCGGTGCAGACCGATTACGTGGTTGTCGGCGATGCAGGGGACAAGGTTACCTATGCAAACCTCAACCATGCCTTCCGCTGCCTGATGGAAGGAGCGGAACTCCTTGCACTCGAACGCGACCGGTACTGGATGGACAGGGACGGCCTCTCGCTCTCGGCCGGGCCGGTGGTCGCGGCCCTTGAGATGGCCGCAGGCACAACCGCCACCGTTTTCGGGAAACCCTCAAAGGAGTTCTTCGGTCTTGCTCTTGCGGACCTCGGTGTCCCAAAAGACAAGGTCGTGATGATCGGCGACGATATTGCCACGGATATTGGCGGGGCACAAGGGACCGGCATACGCGGGACGCTCGTCCGGACCGGCAAGTTCAGTCCCGCAGCGCTCAAAGATTCTCCCGTCAGGCCCGATCATGTTTTGGATTCCATCAGTGATATCCTGACTCTTGTGTAGACGAGCAAAACCATGCACCGCGCCATCAAATCCCTTGCAGCAATTATCGTCGTACTCCTTGCGGTCGCACTCGCTGCCGGGTACATCTACACAAGGCAGTCGGTCGTGGTTCCCCATATCGTCCCGCAGGCCGGCACTGCGACCCCAATAACGGCGACCCACTCGTTTCTTTTTGAGAACAGCAAAATTACCATCTCGGTACCGGTAGATGCCGGGGTATATGCAGGGGCAAAGGCCACTGACAAATCGGTCTCCATCTACGGGAATGTCTCGGAGAGTACCTGGGTCACGGACAGTTACCTCGCCATGGTCAACGATACCGCGCAGGACGCAATGTACGAAAGCCTGCTCTCGCAATTCAATACGATTAAGAACAACCGGAACCTCACGAGCGACGAGTATCTCGAACTCATGGCAGCCTATGTCCAGTCGCTGACCTACGAGACAACGCCCGACAACCCGGCAAAGTACCCGGTCGAGACGGTTGTTGATGGTGCCGGGGACTGCGATGACAAGAGCCTGCTCCTTGCCGGGCTTCTCTCGCGGGAAGGCTATCGTGTCTCGCTTTTCTCGTTCTCACCGGAGTCCCACATGGCGCTCGGGGTCGGGTCCACCGCATCGCCCTACAAGGATACCGGGTACGCATACCTTGAAACCACCAACCTCTCGTACGTGGGCGTTGCCCCCCAAGAACTCGCGGGAGGCGTTGTCCTCACGTCAGAACCGCTCATCATCCCGGTCGGGGACGGCACAACGCTGTACGAGAGCGGCACCGAGACCGCGGCGTTAAACGATCTGTCCGTCTCGGCAGCAGGGAAGGCAAAGGCATTGGAGCCGAAGATCTCCTCGCTCTCAACAGACCTTGCCGCGCAACAGGACCGGATCAAAAAGATGGAGGCGCAGATGCAGTCCCTGCGGAACAGCGGAAATGCCGGTGCCTATAATGCGCAGGTCTCCGCCCACAATGCTCTCGTTGCTGCGTACAATTCGGAGCTTGCCACATACCGGGGGCTTGTCTCAACGTACGATGCATACGCACAGGTCCACAACTACATCGTCTCCCATGCCTATGACCGAAAGGGCACGTACGCGTGGGCGATGGCAAACATGCCCTCCTGAACGCTCCGGCCCTAACCGGGAGACCGGCGCCCGGGTGCTGCTGACCCGAGGCGTTCCCGGGCCGTATCGCAGTACTGCTCCGAGATATCGATCCCGATGAACCGGCGCCCGTTCTTTGCTGCAACAAGGGTCGTTGTCCCGGTCCCGTTGAAAGGGTCGAGCACGATATCGTTTTTGTACGAAAATAGTTTCATGAGCCGGCGGGGGAGCTCCTCGGGAAACATTGCCGGGTGGGAGAACTCCTTCATCCGGTGCTCGGGGGTTATCTTCCAGCGGCCGATCACCCATTCCTTGAACTCGTCCGCGGTAATGTCGATGTCCTCGCGCCGGCCGGTCTTCTTGTGCGTGCCCTTGTCGAAGACCTCGATGAACTCCCAGGTGTACTTGATGTAGGGCATGGACGGCGACTTCCAGCTCCCCCACGCGGTGTACTTGGCATTGTAGTTGTTCTTCTCCCACAGGAATTCCGCTTTCCAGAGCAGGCCGAGCGCGGCAAGCTGGCGGGAGATGATGTGGTGGGTGGGCACGTAATCGGAGAAGAGCGGCTGGACGTTCACCGCAATCCTCCCGCCGGGCACGAGCACCCGTTCGCATTCGGTCCAGACCCGGTTGAGGGTGGCAAAGTACTCGTTCCACTCGTGGGTATCATCATGGGGGTCGTGGGCATAAGAGTGGCCGAAGTTGTACGGCGGGGAGGTGATGACAAGATCGACACTTTCGGACGGGAGGGTGGCAAGGATACCGGCCGCATCGCCGCAGACGATCCGGTCGAGGAATGGTTCGATCTCCGCGGTTTTGCGGGAATGCACGGGCTCTTTTGCATCTTTCGAACCCTTCCGGACCCGGGCCTTTCCTGCCTTGTCCTTTACTTTTTCCTGCCGCAAAAAGACCACGCTGCTTACCGGGTACTGGAACGTTGTGACAGATAAAGAACACATTCGCGGGACCGGAAGCGGGCATCCCGATCTGTCCGGACAAAATCCCTGACATTGCCGGACTATGCCCCTGGCAGGGACGCCCGCCCCGCCCACCAAAAAAAACGGTCACCCCCCTCCCCCTCCTTTGCATTCATCAGAAAAATTGGTCGGGGCGATCGATCTCAGTGATCGGTCAGGGTGACCTCTTTTGTTCCAGTACCGTAACGTGCGTTTCCACTGGAGTTTCAGACGAGACGGGGCGGTCGCCCCGACCGTACCCGATCAGAGGCCGGACCGACCGATCTCGGACATTGGTCGGGGCGACCGTTGATCCACGCGGATTTGAGGTACCCCCCACCCCCCCTTCCTTCAATTCAACAGAAAAGATGGTCGGACCGATCATTTTCAGGATCGGCCGGGGCGGCCGCATGTCCGGGCGGTGGGACCTTTCCCCTTAGCACAGTAAAAAGCGTTTAATGCAGCCATCGCCAAACACTCATCCGGTTACACGTATGCTGGATATCAGGGATCTGCATGTGAATGTCGGGGAGAAGGAGGTGCTGCATGGCATCAACCTCTCCATCGGCTCCGGGGAGACCCACGTGCTCATGGGCCCCAACGGTTCCGGGAAGACCACGCTTCTTATGACGCTGATGGGATTCTCCGGCTATAAGATCACAAAAGGGACGATCACGTTCAATGGAAAAGACGTGACTGCAATGCACGCCGACGAACGGGCACGGCAGGGGATCGGGATGCTCTTCCAGCGCCCGCCCACCATCTCCGGCCTCAAGCTCGGCAAGCTGCTCACCGCCATCTCGCACAACAAGGCCGTTGACATCCCCGGCCTTGCAGACTCGGTGCACATGAGCGGGTTTTTGGAACGGGACATCAACAAGGGTTTTTCCGGCGGGGAGATCAAGAGGAGCGAAGTGCTCCAGCTCATGATCCAGAACCCGGACTTTGTGATGCTCGATGAACCCGAGAGCGGGGTAGACCTCGAAAACATCTCTCTGATCGGTAAGGCCATCGGAACCCTGCTTGAAAAAGACAAGCGGATCATGAAGCGGGAAAAAAGCGGTCTTGTGATCACCCATACGGGATTCATCCTCGATTACCTTGACGCAGACAAGGGTCATGTCATGTGCGACGGCAGGATCAGCTGCCACGGGAACCCCCGGGAGATCTTAAAAGATATCAAGGAACGCGGATACACGGAGTGTCGGGAATGTCGCCGCAACTGAATACACCGGGGATCACAAAAGACGATCAGGAACGGATCGTCCAGTCGGGTTTCGATCTCAACCTGGAGAACCGCTGCGGCAGTTACCTCCAGATGGACCAGGACGTCGTAGAATCCGAATGCCGCGAGGAAGGCATTGAGGTCCTGTCGTACAAAAAAGCCCTGGAAAAACACGCATGGCTCAAAGATTACGTCTGGAAAGCTGTTGCAAAAGACAAAGACGAGATCACGAAATACGTTGCCGAGCAGCCCGACCCGAAGGGATACGTGATCATCGCCCACAAGGGGACAAAGAATATCCTCCCGATCCAGGCCTGCCTGTACCTCGGCCGCGAGACCATCCAGCATGTCCATAATATTATCATCGCCGAAGAGGGGGCCGAACTCCACATGATCTCGGGCTGTGCAAGCGGCGGGCATGTAGGAAACGGTGCAAAGCACTACGGCGTCTCCGAGTTCTACATCAAAAAGGACGCGAAAGTCAGCTTTACCATGATCCACACCTGGAACGAGAATGTGGAAGTTTTCCCGCGGAGTGCCTCCATTGTCGAGGAGAACGGGGTCTTCCTCTCGAACTATGTCTGCATGCAGCCGGTAAAGAAAGTCCAGATGTACCCGACCGCGACGTTAAAAGGCGATAATTCGGTTGCCCGGTTCTCGACGATTGCCATTGCGTCCCCGACCTCGTTCATCGATGTCGGGTCCCGGGCGATCCTCGAAGGAAAAGGTGCAAGTGCGGAGCTGTTGACCCGGGCCATCACCAAGGGCGGGACGATCATGTCCCGGGGCCATATCCAGGGAAAGACTGCCGGGACCAAAGGGCATCTCGAATGCAAGGGCCTGATCCTCAAAGACGGGATAATCTACGCGATCCCGGAGATCGAGGGCCAGGTGGTAGGCACCGAGCTCTCGCACGAAGCAGCGGTGGGCAAACTGGCGCAGGATGAGATCGAGTACCTGATGTCCCGGGGGCTCTCCGAGGACGAGGCGACTGCTACGATTATCCGGGGATTCCTCGATGTCACGATTACCGGGCTTCCGGAAGCGCTCCAGAAGCAGATCGATGCCACCATCGACGTGGCAGAGAAGGCAGGATTCTGATTAAACGGCCATGCCCCCTGCGTATCCCCGATCAGAAGAACGGATCCGGATGGTGGAGCAGCAGATCGCAGGCCGGGGCATTACCGATACACGGGTCCTTGCCGCAATGCGGGAGATCCCCCGCCACCTTTTTGTCCCGGCGCCGTACGACCGGGACGCATACGCCGACGACCCTCTGCCGATAGGAAACGGGCAGACCATATCGCAGCCCTACATTGTTGCGCTCATGACCGGGCTGCTCCGGATAAAAGATACCGACACGGTTCTTGAGCTCGGGGCCGGGAGCGGATACCAGGCGGCGATCCTCTCGGTGCTCGCAAAAACCGTGATCACGATAGAACGGATCGAGAGGGTTGCAGCGCTCGCACGGGCAAACCTTGCTGCTATCGTTGCAAAAAACGTACAGATTATTATCGGGGACGGGACGCGCGGTTATCCCGCAGGGGCACCGTACAACGGGATCCTCGTAACCGCGGCAACCCCGCAAATTCCCGCACCGCTTACAGCCCAGCTCGGTGAGGGCGGGCGGCTGGTAGCCCCGGTCGGCGGACGCTCCCTTCAGGACCTGGTCGTGCTCGAACGGCACGGCAGCCGATTTATCGAGGCGCGGCACGGCGGCGTCCGGTTCGTGCCGCTTATCGGGGAATACGGCTGGGAGGAGAACTAACCATGAAAATTATCGATATCACACGACCCCTTTCCAGTACTACTCCGGCATATCCCGGGGACGCACCTTCGCAGTTTTCCCAGCGGGACGCAGGGCTGTACCTGGTAAGCGAGATACACATGAGCAGCCATTCGGGCACCCACATCGATGCCCCGGTCCATTACCTGAAACGGGGGGACACGATCGATACCGTCCCGCTCGATCACCTGATCGGCCCCTGCCGGGTAATCGACGTGACCGGCGCCGGCAACAATATTACAGCAGCGGCGCTCGATGACAGGCTTGGGGGAACTAACAGGATCCTCTTGAAGACCGCCTTTTCCCGCGAGACGCAGTTCCGGGAAGACTACCCCCATCTCACCAACGATGCAGCGGAACTTTTGACGAAGAATGGTGTCCTATGTGTGGGGATTGACTCGTTCTCGATCGAGGCGTCAGTCTGCGACGGCTCAGTCCACCGCACGCTGCTTGGCGCCGGCTGCCTGGTAATCGAACTCCTCGACCTTTCCGGAGTCAGGGAAGGAGAATATGAAATGATTGCACTCCCGCTTCGGCTTTCTGGCCTTGACGGCGCACCGGCACGGGTTGTACTGACACAGAAATAACGGAGACAGGAAAATGGACATTATCACCGATTCGGTAAACCGGCTGGAAGAGCACCTTGCACAATGCGGCTGCGACGATATGGGGGTCAGGCTCGATGTCGATCCTGACCGGACGCTCTGCGAGTACGAACGGGGCGCCTGCATGGTCGCCACGTTCGGCGGGCGCACCGCCGAGTTTGCAACAGACGAGCCCATCCGTGCGCTTACCAAGATCTCGTTCATGTTCGGCGTTCCTCTCGAAACACCGAATGTCAGAGGCGCTGCCTGCGCTATTATCAATGTAGCCACCGGTTTTTTCTGCCTCTCCCGCGTTTTACATTCCTGCCCGAAAGCCTCGCATGCTCCCTGCATGGCAGAACTCGAAGGGGAGTTAACCGGCCACCGGGTCTACTGTGCCGGGAAAATGCCATCGATCGAACACATGCTGGGACCGGCAGTGACCGGAACGGTGGACGAAGCCGATACGATCCTCATCAACCATGAAGGATTGATTGCACCGGAGACCGGGACGCTTCTTGAGACCTGGGCCGGGAAAAAACGCATCCTTTTTTTGGGGCCGTCCACCGCCGGGGTCAGCCGGCTCCAGGACAAAGAGCACTGGTGCCCGTACGGGAAACAGGCACCGGAGTGCATGCCGGATCCGTCGCGGTAACCGGGGCTAAAACTCTTTTTATATAAACCGCCCACCCTCATACATGCTTTTTGGCTCGTCCGGTATCCGACAGAGGTTTGACCGGACACTGGTGGAAACGGCACTGGCAGTCGGTGCCGTGCTCGGCGAACATTTTCCAGATTGTATCGTAGGAACCGATACCCGGACAACAAGCCCGCTCCTGGCCCGGGCAATAATTGCCGGCATCCTTGAGACCGGCGGGCAGGCACGCTTTGCCGGGATCGCCCCGACCCCCGCAATCGCGTACAGTGCCCGCACGGCAACGGCGGGGTGTATGATCACCGCCTCCCACAATCCCGAAGAGTACAACGGGATCAAGCTGTTCAACCCGGACGGTTCCTCGTTTCTGCAGGATCAGCAGCGGGAAGTCGAGGCCCGGCTTAAGGAGCTGCACTGGGCGGATTGGCGCAGGCAGGGAACGGAAACTTCTGTTGACGTGCTCACGCCCCACCGAAAAGCGATCCTCGACGAAGTCTCCATAGATCCCGGCCTTTTTGTTATTATCGACTGCGGAAACGGCGCCGGTTCGGTCCAGACTCCCCCGATGCTGGAAGAGGCCGGCGCAAGGACCATGTGCCTTACCAGCAATCCCATGGGATATTTCGGCCGGCCTTCGGAACCGCTCAAAGAATATCTCGGGTACGTGGGGGAGATGGTAACAAAGACCGGGGCTGCGTGTGCGGTTGTGCACGATGGCGATGCCGACCGCATGATGGCGTTCGACAACCGCGGACGGTATATCGACGGCGATCACCTCCTGATGCTCTTTGCCGAACATCTCAATGCAAAACGGGTGGTCACGACAAGCGATGCCTCGATGCTTGTTGAGGAGACTGCCGAAGTCCGCCGTACGCCGGTAGGCGATGCCTATGTCTCGGAGGAGCTGCGGTCCTGGGGGGACTTCGGCGGGGAGCCGAGCGGTGCCTGGATCTTCCCGCAGATCTCCTACTGCCCGGATGGCCCCTTTGCCGCAGCGCTCTTCTGCGAGATCGCATCGGGATGCGATGTAGCGGAACGCCTGGATGCCATGCCTTCGTACACGATTCTCCGCGAATCGTTCCGCGATGAGAAGGCACGGGAGAAAGTTACCGGCCTTGGCGCTGCTATACCTACCGATGGCATCCGTGTTGCAAAAGAGAACGGGTGGTATCTCATCCGGGCGAGCGGGACCGAGCCCAAGATCCGGATCACGGCGGAGGGCACAACGCCCGATGCAGCAAAAGAGATGATGCGGGCGGCAAAAACCTGCCTTATGCAGGGGAAAACACCTTAACTTTGAGAGAAGGATTTGGTACGTATGGAATGCGTTGTGCTGGCTGCCGGTGAAGGGAAACGGATGCGTCCGCTCACTGCACAGCGCCCGAAAGTGATGCTCCCGGTGGCAAACCGCCCGATGATGGAGCACCTTGTGCTCGCGGCAAAGGACGCCGGCATAACCGGGTTTGTCTTTGTGGTCGGATATGGCGAACGGGAAGTCCGCAGTTATTTTGGCGACGGTTCGCGCTGGGGAGTAAGGATCCGGTATTGCCGACAACGGCAGCAGGCGGGAACGGCCGATGCACTGCTCTCGGCCCGGGATTTCGTATCCGGACCGTTCCTTGCCATGAACGGCGACATGATCCTTTCGAGTGCCGATATTTCCCGCATTATTCGGACACCGGCGCCGGTTATGGGTACGAGCACGACCGATCACCCCGGGGACTTCGGGGTCGTGCTCTTGGAGGGAGATACGGTCACCTCTCTTGAAGAGAAGTCGGCGCACCCGAAATCAAACATCATTAACGCCGGCGCCTATCTTTTTGGCCCGGAGATCTTCGACCTGCTGGAAAAGGTAGGGCTCTCATCACGCGGGGAACTCGAACTCACCGATGCGCTTACGGCCCTCATAGAGGAACACCGGCTCCGGGCAGTCCCGCTCCCGTCGTGGAGGGATCTCGGGTACCCGTGGGACCTGCTGGATGCAAATGCCCTGCTGCTGGAACCGGCAGGTGCACAGAATGACGGCACCATAGAAGAGGGTGTGTACACCTCCGGAAAGGTCATTGTCGGGAAAGGATCGGTGATCAAATCGGGGACGTATATCGAGGGCCCCTGCATCATCGGGAACAACTGTAAGATCGGTCCCCATGCTTACATCCGGGGTGCCACAAGTATAGGCGATAACTGTCACATCGGGCACTGTACGGAACTGAAAAATTCCATTATTATGCCAGGGACAAAAATCCCCCACTTTAATTATATCGGCGATTCTGTCATCGGGAGCGGCTGTAACTTCGGCGCCGGGACCAAGGTAGCCAACCTCCGGCACGACCATGCCCCGGTCAGGGTGGCGGGTCACGATACCCGGCATACGAAGTTCGGGGCGGTTGTCGGGGACAACGTGCGGTTTGGGATCAACTGCTCGGTCAACGTGGGTTCGGTGATCGGCAGCGGGGCCCATTTTGCACCCGGTTCGTATATTCACGGTAAATTCGGAGAGAATGCGACAATCAGGTAGGTGAAAACAATGCAGGCAGTTATCCTTGCAGCAGGAGAGGGAAAAAGGGTCCGGCCGCTCACGTGGAGCCGCCCCAAGGCGATGATACCGGTAGCCAACCGCCCGATCATCGCGTACACGATCGATGCACTCATGAAAAACGGCATCCGGGAGATCATAGTCGTTGTCGGATATCGCAAGGAACAGGTGACCCGTTACTTAAACCAGCTCGACATCCCGGTCACCGTGGTCGTGCAGGAAAAACAGCTCGGAACAGCCCATGCACTCGCACAGGCAAAAGATAATATCCACGGGGATTTCCTTCTCCTGCCCGGGGATAATTATATCGATGCGCAGTCCATAGCACGGATCAAGGATATCAAAAATGCTATTCTTGTCAAAGAGCATCCCCACCCGTCGAATTTCGGCGTTGTAACCGTGAGTGACGGCAGAGCAGAAAGCATTGTGGAAAAACCGGAACATGCCGCCAGTTTCCAGGTCAGCACCGGCATCTATTCCCTCACCAGAGAGGTGTTCCAAAAGAATCACTGCAACGACATGACCGATGTCATTGCCGGTATGATCGATGCAGGCACTTTTATCCGTGCAGTCCCCGCCGATGACTGGCAGGATGCTATCTACCCCTGGGACCTGCTCACATTAAACCAGCGGCTCCTCCGGCACCTGCCTTCAGCCCGTGAAGGCGTCGCAAGCCGTCAGGCCACAATCACCGGGCCGGTCCAGATCGGGAAGGGCTCGACCATCGGCCCCAATACGGTGATTACCGGGCCGGTGATCATCGGTGACGACTGCACGATCGGGCCGAACTGCTGTATCCTCCCGAACACCAGCCTCGGATCCCGGGTCACCGTGGAGCCGTTAAGCCTTCTCGGGAATTCGGTAATCATGGACGATACATGCATTGCCTCGCACTCCCGGATCGTGGATGCCGTTATAGGGGAGCGCTGCACGCTTGGAGATCATACTTCGACAGGACGAGCGGAGGGCCTGCTGGAAATCGAAGGGGTTCCGGTCCATACCGGGTTCGGGGCGATCATTGGCGACCATGTCCGCTGCGGCCCGTTCTCCCGGATCAGCAACAGCATCCTCGGGAACAATGTCGTTTCGGACAGCGACCAAAACGTAATCTCCCGTATTATTCCTGATAGCACCCTGGTGATATAACGTGTGTGGCATTGTCGGGTATATCGGGAGACGGCAGGCAGGTCCCCTGATCCTTGATGGCTTAAAAAAACTCGAATACCGGGGATACGATTCGTTTGGCATTGCGACAACAGGAGATTGTCTCGAGGTGGAAAAACACCAGGGACGGATCTCGGAATACGCAAAAATAATCCAACTGCACGGCACCCTTGGCATCGGGCATACCCGGTGGGCAACCCATGGCGTCCCGAACGATCAAAATGCCCACCCCCACACGGACTGCAGGGATGAGATAGCCATTGTCCATAACGGGATCATCGAGAACTTCGGGGAATTAAAAAAGGGACTCATTGCACGGGGCCACTCCTTCCGCTCGGAAACGGATACGGAAGTCGTGGTTCACCTCATCGAAGAACATTACGCACAATCTCACGATCTTGCGGCTGCGGTACAGGAAACCCTGCCTCAGCTTAAGGGGTCGTACGCTTTGCTCGTTATTGCAAAACGTACGGACCTGCTTGTTGCAGCCCGGTCCGGGAGTCCCCTGGTGCTCGGTATTGGCGACGGGGAATACTTTGCTGCATCGGATATGACACCGGTTCTCGAATATACCGAACGGGCCGTTTTCCTTGAAGACGGCGATCTTGCCTGCCTGAAAAGAACCGGCATAGCGATCACAAACGCCGGACAGCCGGTCACCCGTGCCGTGGAGCTGATCGACTGGTCGCCCGATGAGGTAAGGAAAGGCGGATTTCCCCATTATATGGTAAAAGAGATCTACGAACAGCCGCAGGCCTTTTTTGCCACGGTCCTGGCAGACGACAAAAACCGGATCCCCCGGTTTGCCTGCCAGGCTGATTCCATCAGCGTCGTGGCCTGTGGCTCCTCGTACCATGCCGGGCTGATATTCAAGTACCTGCTCGAAGAGACCTGCGGCATTCCTGTGCGTGTCGATGCTGCCTCTGAATTCCGGTATTTTCCCCCGCCGTACGGGGGCCTGGTCATCGGAATTTCCCAGTCAGGGGAAACCGCGGATACGCTTATCGCGATCAGGCAGGCACGGGCACATAACTGCCGGACCCTTGCCATTACCAATGTGCTGGGAAGTTCCATCAGCAGGGTTGCCGAAGCAACGCTCTTTATGCGGGCCGGGCCGGAGATCAGCGTTGCTGCCACCAAATCGTTTGTTGCCCAGCTTGCGGTTCTCATGCGGATTGTCGATGCCCGGTCGGAGGGGAAATACACGGAGACCCTCCTGCATGCACACCAGGCGATCGAGGAAGTCCTGTTAATGGACCTGTCCGCGGCCGTTGATCTGTGTAAAGATGCAAAGAGTATGTTTTATATCGGGCGCGGCCCGTTCTACCCGGTTGCACTGGAAGGAGCCCTCAAGATGAAGGAGATCTCATACATCCACGCAGAGGGTTTTGCAGCGGGAGAGTTAAAACACGGGCCTTTTGCCCTCCTTTCAGAGGAAACACCGGTTATCGCCATCTGCCTGTCCGGTGAGACCTACGATGTGATGGTCTCCAATATCAAGGAGATCAAGGCACGGGGATCCCCCGTGATTGCTCTCGGCAGAGCCGGGGATCCTGATCTGCCGGAGATTGCAGATCTCTTTATCCCCCTGCCAAAGACGCCATACTTTACCGAAGTACTCACCAGTCTTGTGGTTCTCCAGCTTCTGGCATACCGGACCGCAGTTGCTCTGGGAAGGGATATTGATAAGCCAAGAAACCTTGCAAAGAGCGTGACGGTGGAGTGAGTGAAGGGGGCTAAAACAGAAAAAACATTCGGGTTTTAAACCGGTGACACGAGGGGTACTCTTATGAGTAAACATGGCAACTACTACGGTTATTGAAACAAAAAGGGAGACGATGCGGTGTTCAGGTAAGGAACCCTTATCAAATGAGAGGTGACATCCCGTTGTTGAGATTAGAATCGGTGCGTTGGTCGCAGCAGGAGCGATTGGATTATAAGATGTGCCGGCTCATATGCTTGCCATCGACTGTCCGGCTCATATACGGGAACTCCCCTCGATCTTGATAATGGTTCGCACGAGAAAAATATAAGGAACATTTAACCCGCCAATCCATTGCCAGAACTAGTGAGATTTCTATGAGAATCCTACTTGTCTCCACTCAGGATTACATTCATCACCCAATTCCTTCGCGGCACCATTACATTTTCGAAGAACTCGCCACCCGCCATGAAGTCCATGTCGCCCATTTCCATGTCAGCCGGGGTGCAACACGTGAAACCCGGCTTATTATTGAAGAGGCGACACAATTCCCTATAAAAAATCCATTCCTGCATTACACCATTAACGCTCCTTATCATTATTATATCTTCAACAAGATCCTCCGTGAAAACCGAATCGATGTTATTGTTGCCGCCCATATTCTTGCGGGATCTGCCGTCATTTCAGCGGCAAAGAAAAATGGGATACCGGTCCTTTTCGATCTCAAAGACTGGTTCCCGGACTCGGCTGCAGCTTATTTCAAAAACAAATTTCTTGCCAATACCGTTAGGAGAGGTGTCTGGGAGATTACCCGGCACAACCTTGTCTCAAGTGATAGAATTACCACAGTATCTCCTTCGCTTGTGGATAAACTAAAAAAACTGGGATTTTCTGCAGATCTCATTACAAACGGTGTTAATACAGACATTTTTGTTCCCAAAAACGGCCTGCAGATGCGGCACCGGCTGGGAATTGGTGCCGATGACTTCGTGATAGGATTCTCAGGAAGTGTTGAAAGGTGGTATGCAATCGATGAGATGATCCGGGCGCTCCCCGACCTGCTGCATTACAGAAAAAATACGCGCCTTCTTATTGTCGGTGATTCACTATTCACTGATTATGCTACGAAACTACGTGAACTTGCACAACAATTAGGAGTACTCAATCAGATAATCTTCACCGGGACCAGACCATATACAGAACTTCCCGACTATATTTCCTGCATGGATGTCTGTACTATCCCCCTTTCGCCACCACAGTGGGAAGATATTGCCCTGCCAAACAAATTTTTTGAATACTCGGCTTGTGGGAAACCAATTATAATGCGCCCCATACCCGATGTCGAACGGATTGCGGGAAAAAACCTATTTGTCTATCGGACTCAGGAAGAGTTTATTACGCATATAAAATATTTGATGGATAAACCCGTTGTTCTCAAGATTGATGTCAGTCAGTATAGCTGGAAGGAAAAGGCCCGCCAAATGGAATCGATCCTTAAAAATTTAAAAGAGATCTCTCTATCCAAATAATTAATGCTACAAACACTGAGCTAATACGTGAAGGATAGGTTCGATTTATGGTACATCTGGATTTTCTGAATCGTCGTAATCTTTTTATCGCCGGGATTGTGGCGGTTTTTGTCGTTTTCTGCCTGTGGATCCGACTGTTGCCCATGATTTTGTCCGGTGGGCACACCGATATTCTCCTCCTGGTGGGAAGCGACGATCCGCTCTATAACCTGAGGCAGGTCGAGTCCCTCCTTGCCAACCACTTCACGTATGCATGGTTTGACCCGATGACGCAGTACCCAAATGGGACTGACATTTACTGGGGTCCGCTCTTTATCTATATCTCCGGTTTTGCCTGCCTTATTGCCGGTGCAGTGACCCGCCCCGAGATCATCGGGGCCTGCCTCTTTGTTCCGCCAATCATGGCGGCCATAACCGTAGTCCTGATGTATTATGTCGGCAAATTCTGCGGGGACTGGAAGACCGGCCTTCTTGCATCGGGATTTACTGCCATCGTATCCGGACAATTTTTTTACCGGTCCCTGTATGGGTATTTCGATCACCATATCGGGGAAGTCCTCTTTTCGACCCTGTTCTGCCTGGCCTACATCTACCTCCTGATCTCAGAGAAAGATGCGAAGATCGATCTGAAAGACTTCGCATCCTGGAAAAAGACGGCACTGCTGTCCGTTCTTGCCGGAATAGCCTATCTTCTCGGGCTTTTTTTAATGCCCACGATGATCGTGTTCGCCCTCATCGTGGTGGTATTCACCGTCATCCAGTTTGTAATCAATTCCTGGCGTGACACCCCAAGCGAGTACCTGCTTGTTTCAAATGCAGTAATTTTCAGCGTAGCAATCATCGGACTTGTAATCTTTGGATTTAAAGCATCCGGCCTCTCACTTGCAACGTATTCCATAGCACATGTCTATGCATATCTTGCAATCATCGCAGGAACAGCCGCCCTTTACCTGCTGGCCCGGTACCTCAGGGGAAAGGCGCACATCTATTATCCTCTTGCCCTCCTTGCCCTTGCGGGAATCGGAGCTGCGATACTGTACGTCATCAGCCCGCAGATCTTTGATATGCTTACCGGTGCAGCCTTCCAGTTCTTCGGCCAGGCACCGGTAACAGATACGGTTCAGGAAGCACGGGGCTGGACAACGGCGAATGCCTGGGCAGCCTTTAACTACGGGCTTATCCTCATGATCGGAGGATTTTTGGTGCTGTTGTACCGGATCTTCTTTAAGGAAAACCGGCCCCACGATACCTTTGTACTGGTATGGTCCGCGGTTGTTCTGTATTCCACCTGCCAGCATGTCCGGTATGAATATTACCTTGCCATCAACATTGCCCTCCTGTCTGCACTCTGTATCGGATTTGTCCTCGAACTCGGATGGAAAGATCTTTTAAGCCTTGCAAGGGGTACTGCACCGGCTGCTGCATCCGAGGATGTGGCTGATGAGAAGAAAGGGAAAAAGCAGAAAAAGTCACCAAAGAAAAGCCCTGCGGTCACATCGACACAATATATTGTAGTTGCACTGATCGCGGTTCTTGCCGGTATCGGATGTCTCTTTGTGTATACTTCGGTCACGTACAGTTATACCAATGCATCCAGCGGCGCCCTGATGATGAATTCGGACTGGAGGGACTCCCTGGTCTGGATGGAGAACAACACCCCACAGACAGGTGTAGGTTATCTCACCGTTTACGATAAGAAGTCCTTCACCTACCCGAACTCATCCTACGGGGTTATGTCGTGGTGGGATTACGGCCATATGATCACGTACATAGCAAAGAGGATCCCCAACGCAAACCCCTTCCAGGCAGGAGTTGTCGGTCCTGACGGTTCTGCAGCGTACTTCATGGCAACCAACGAATCGACGGCAGATGCAATCCTCGACCACGACGGAACGAGATACATAATCACCGATGTTGAGATGGACAGCGGTAAGTTCTGGGCTATGGCCACCTGGTATAACTCTACGGCAGCCGCAGCCCCGTACCAGATGACGGTCCTTGTACCCGACCAGACCGGCACCGGGTACCAGTCGGCCCTCCTCAACACCGATCTCTACTACAACACAATGATCTCCCGGCTCCACAACTTCGACGGTTCGATGACCGCGGCAAGTGCCGCCTACTACGTGGAATATGCCGACGAGAGTGTCTCGCATGTCTCTTACCCGGTCCTCACCAATGCAGAAGCCATGAACGTCACAGCGGCGGCGGCAAAAGCTGCGCAGTATAATAAAAATGCCCCGGCCGGGTACCATGCGGCGGTACTCAGTTCTTCCCTTATCCTGCCGGTGACAGATGTCCCGGCCCTGCAGCATTACCGCCTTGTCTATGAATCGCCAACCAACGTATTCACATCCAACAAGAACGACCTGAAGTATGTCAAGATCTTTGAATACGTCAAAGGCGCACACATCAAAGGATCGGGAATCATCGAAGTCCCGCTGGTCTCAAATACCGGCAGGAACTTCACGTACCGCCAGCAGAGCACCAACGGTGAATTTGTCGTTCCCTATTCCACAACCGGCAATCCCTATGATGTGAAAGCGACCGGGAAATACCGGATCGTGGGAACCGGTGCCACATTCGATGTACCTGAGTCCGCAGTGATGCAGGGACTCACCATCAACTAATATTTTCTTATCACTCGTTTTTTAACAATTGCCGATCCGTTATCCGCCCGGTAGTTCCGGCCATAATCTATCTATACCGCAATAACCTCATGTTCTTTGTATGGCAGCAGATGAGATCTCCCTTGGTATGCGGGTCAGGTACCCCCGCACCGGAACAACCGGTTCTGTGGTGCGGATCGAACAGGTGAGCGGGAACCGTTTTGCCGAACTCGACAGTACTCATCTTCTGTACCGGATCGACCTGCTGATCCCGGCAGAAGAGGCACACCGTGAAAAGCCCGCGATCCATGAGGATGCAAAAGAGATCATCCGCCGGGAACGCGATTATGCCGCGGGCCTTGAACTCCAGGAATCGCTCAAAAACATTGACCAGAGCTGTGAAGGCGGGGGATAGACACCGTTTCCGGTATTTTGCCCGGAGCATTTCCTGCCGTGACCCGGGGCTCTTTATTTTTATAGGGATTTGTCATCCAAAAGAGGCCCGGATCCCGGGTTATGTATAAGTATGCTTGGGAGAGATAGGATAAGGAGGTTCGATTTCATTTGCATGATGTGACAATCCCCAGCGTAAATATCGGGGTTGTGGGCCATGTCGACCATGGAAAGACCACGCTCGTGAATGCGCTCACAGGTACCTGGACCGACCGGCACAGCGAGGAGGTCCGCAGAGGGATCTCCATCCGCCTCGGTTATGCAGATGCGACATTTTACCAATGCGGGCACTGCAAAGGCCCCGATGCATACTCCACAAAACCGGTCTGCCCGATATGCGGGGGAGAGGGGAAACCATTCCGGTCTATCTCGTTTGTCGACGCACCGGGACACGAGACCCTGATGGCAACGATGCTCTCCGGTTCGGCTCTGATGGACGGGGCGATGCTTGTCATATCAACGACAGAGAAATGCCCGCAGCCGCAGACCAAGGAGCACCTGATGGCGCTGGGTCTGGTCGGTATAAAAAAGATCGTGATCGTCCAGAACAAGATCGATGTCGTCTCCCAGAAAGAGGCTCTGGAAAATTACCAGCAGATCAAGGCATTTGTGAAAGGATCCGTTGCCGAGAATGCACCGATCATCCCGGTATCTGCCCAGAAAGGGATCAATATCGGGGCGCTCGTGCAGGCGCTGGACCAGACCATCCCGGAGCCGGTCCGCGATCCAAGCGCAGATCCGATGATGCTTGTTGCACGATCATTTGATATCAACAAGCCCGGCTGTAACTGGAAAGATGTCAGCGGCGGCGTTGTCGGAGGGTCTCTTATCCGGGGCATCCTCCGCGCCGGCGATTCCATCGAAATCCGGCCCGGCCGGCAGATGCAGGTCGAAAACCGGATCAAATGGATGCCAATTATCACGGAAGTCACATCGATTAATGCCGGTTCAAAAGTTGTGGACGAGGCTACCCCGGGCGGCCTTCTGGGAGTCGGGACAAAACTTGACCCGGCACTCACTAAAAGCGATGCGCTGGCCGGCCAGGTGGTCGGTCACACCGGTAAACTCCCCCCGGTATGGGACAAGATCCGGTGCCAGGTCACGCTTATGGAACGGGTCGTGGGAGCGACCAGCGAGCTGGTGATCGAACCCTTAAAGTTCAACGAACCGCTCATGCTTTCAGTAGGTACCGCAGTGACCGTGGGCGTTGTTACAAGCACCAAGAAAGAGGCAGTCGAAGTGCAGCTGAAACGGCCGGTCTGTGCGGAAAAAGGCGCACGGATCGCCATCAGCAGACAGGTGGGAGCACGCTGGCGCTTAATCGGGATGGGTGTCCTGGCCGAGTAAAAGTGCTGCTGGACGCAAACGCGCTCATGATGCCGGCGCAGTTTAAGATCGATCTCATCGAAGAGATCCGCGAACTGCTGGGCAGCTTTGAGCCGATCGTCCTCTCAGGTGTCGTGCGCGAACTGGAAGGACTCTCCCGGGCCAAATCCCCCGACGGGGCTGCGGCCCGGCTCGGCCTTGCCCTTGCAGGCCGGTGCACGGTCGAAGAGAGCGGCGACCCGTCCCTTCCCGTGGACGATCAGATTGTTATCTGGGCTGCAAAAGAGCGCGGTCTTGTCGTTACCAACGACCGCCGGGTGCGGGACACACTGCTCGGACAGGGGATCGGGGTTATATCCATGAGAAAACAGAAAAAACTGGAGATATTGCGGAGATAAGGTGGGATATATGTATTACAAGATGATGCTGGAAGACAAAGTCAGGGTTCCCCCCAACAGGCTGGGAGAAAAACTCGAAAAGGTCATCCTTGAGGTTCTGCAGGAACAGCTCGAAGGGAGCATCGACAAGGAGCTCGGGATCTTTATCGCGGTGACCAAGGTCGAGGATGTTGGCGAAGGCGAGATCGTTCCCGGGGACGGCGGCGTCTATTACGATGTAAAGTTCGAAGGGCTCGTGCTCCGCCTCGCCCTGCAGGAAGTCATTGAAGGGCTCGTGGTCGAAACCACGAGTTTCGGGGCGTTTGTCAGCCTCGGGCCGATCGATGCGATGCTCCACGTGAGCCAGATCTCCGACGAGTACATCAACTTCGACGAGAAGAACGCCCGGCTCATCTGCCAGGACTCCAAGAGATTTATCGGGGTCGGGGATACCGTGCGCGTGCGCGTCGTGACGCTCTCGTTAAACGAGCGCGAGCCGCGCGACAGCAAGATCGGGCTCACCATGCGGCAGGCCGGCCTTGGCACAACGCTCTGGCTTGAAGAAGAGATCGAAAAGGAAAAAGAGAAAGCAGCGGGCGGTGCCGCGGCCCCGAAGGAAAAGGCCGAGAAGCCCAAGAGCAAGAGGAAAGACCATGCCGCCAGCGAATAAGAAGAAGCAGGGAAAAGTCTGCCGCGACTGCCACCGGGTTGTCGAGGGCGAGAACTGCGTGATCTGCGGTACGGCAAACCTGACCGATGACTGGTCAGGGTACCTTGTCATCATCGACCCGGAAAACTCCGATGTTGCAAAGAGGATGAACATCAAGCTGCCCGGGCGCTATGCGCTGAAGGTCCGCTAAAAGAATGTTTGTACTCCCGGACGAATCCCGCCGGCTCTTCAAAGATCCCTTCGGGACACTCTACCCGGAGATCGAAGCTGCCCTCCCCAGCCTTGCGGGCCGTACCATATACGCCGTCGGGGATGTCGTCACCCACAACCTCCAGAAAAACGGGATCGTCCCGGCCATTGCCGTAATCGACGGGCAGACCATGCGCTCGCCCTGCGACCGGTTGCCGGAAGTGAAAGGTACCTGCATCCGGGTGAAAAACCCGCCCGGCACGATCACGGACGAACTGATCCAGGCACTGTACGATGCCCTCGCCCATCCCCCGGCCACCATCCTTGTTGATGGCGAGGAAGATCTTGCCGTAATCCCGCTTGTCATCGCCGCGCCGGACTCCTCGGTCCTTCTCTACGGCCAGCCCCGCGAAGGGGTCGTGCTCCGCACGATCGATGCCGCAGCCAAAACTGCCGCCATCAGTCTGCTTGCGCAGTTCACCCGGGTCGATTAACCCGGGTGAATCTGCCGGATTTTTTTTACTTTTTCTCGGGATAACACGACATCATTCCTTCAGGGTCATGTTTTAAATAACACGGTTTCCTATAATTACAGGATATCCGATGGACTTTAAGATCGAGAGCGATAAAAGAAATGAACTTTTATCACGGCGAGAGATTCAGTTTACTCTCACATATGACGGTGCCACACCATCCCGCACGCAGATTATCGGCAAGCTGTGCGCACTGGCCAATGTAAAAGAGCCCCTGGTGGTTCTTGACAGCCTCAAGAGCAACTTTGGCAAGATGGTCGTCACCGGCCAGGCCCGTGTATACGATACGGAAGATGCAAAGAAGAAAACCGAGCGCCCGTACCTCTCTGCACGCGGCATGCCCAAGCCCAAAGAGGAAGGAGCTGCGTAATTATGGCAGCGGCAAAGAAGGCAGCAGCAAAAGGTCCGTCGCGCAGCGCATTTTTCAAGATTGAAGGGGACAAGGTCAGCACGGCAAAGAAGTACTGCCCCCGCTGCGGACCCGGCGTCATGATGGCCGACCACAAGGATCGCGTCACCTGCGGAAAGTGCGGATACACCGAATTCAAGAAATAAGATCATCCGATGCCTGCTTTTGGGCAGATTCTTGGCATTGAGGGGACAGCATGGAACCTCAGCGCCGCTCTTTTTGATACCGATCTTCTGGCACTCTGTTCGCGCCCGTACTCGCCCGCACATGGCGGGATCCACCCGCGGGAAGCGGCACAGCACCATGCTTCTGTCATAAAAGAAGTAATCGGAGAGGTCCTTACCGAGCCGGAGAAGATCACCGGCATTGCCTTCTCGCAGGGGCCCGGCCTTGGCCCCTGCCTCCGGACGGTTGCAACTGCGGCCCGGTCGCTCGCGCTCGCGCTCGATGTCCCGCTTGCCGGTGTCAATCACTGCGTGGCCCACGTTGAGATCGGGTGCTGGGCTACCGGATGCAAAGACCCGATCGTGCTCTATGCGAGCGGGGCAAATACGCAGGTCATCGGGTACCTCAACGGCAGGTACCGCATCTTTGGAGAGACGCTCGATATCGGTGTAGGCAATGCCCTTGACAAGTTTGCCCGGGCAAAGGACCTTCCCCACCCGGGCGGGCCGCTGATCGAGGCGCAGGCAAAGACCGGGACATATTTCGAACTCCCGTACACGGTCAAGGGCATGGACCTCGCGTTCTCGGGCCTTGTTTCCGCTGCAAAGGATGCAAAGATGCAGCTTCCGAATGTCTGCTGCAGTCTCCAGGAGACTGCGTTTGCCATGTGCGTTGAAGTAACCGAACGGGCACTCTCGCTGACCGGAAAAGACGAGGTGCTCCTGGTAGGGGGAGTTGGCGCGAATGCGCGGCTCCAGGAGATGCTTGCGGTCATGTGCGAAGAACGGGGCGCGAAATTTTTTGTCCCCGAGCGAAAATATCTCGGCGATAACGGCGCGATGATCGCGTACACGGGAAAACTGATGCTTGAGAGCGGGCAGGCACTTTCACTCGAAGAGTCCCGGGTCAACCCCAGTTTCCGCTCCGATGAAGTTAAAGTGACATGGAAACATGACGAGCACCGCGCTCCAGAAACGGCACAACAGGCAAGTGCTCTCCAGAGGCGCGGGGCCGAGGCCGTTGTCACGTTTAAGGACGGGAATGCAGTAAAACAGCGGCAGTCCAAGCAGTACCGGGCCCCGGCACTCGATAAAAGACTGATCGCCGAGCGGACCCGGGCCGAAGCCCGGCTCATCCATATGGCCCGCAAAGCCGGCGTCCCGACACCGGTGATCCGCGACATCACGCACGACACGATTGTCATGGAGCAGATCGCAGGAACGCTTCTTACCGAATCCCTTGGTGCAGCGCACTGCGAAGAGGCCGGCCGCGCGGCCGGCAGGCTTCATGCGGCAGGGATCATGCACGGCGACCTCACTTCGAGCAACATGATCCTGCGAACAACCGACGACAGGTGCGTCTTAATCGATTTCGGCCTCGCGCAGGTCACCACCGAGATCGAACAGCGCGGGGTGGACATCCATGTCATGTTCCAGACCCTTTCGAGCACCAACCCGGAAGAGGCCGGCGAACTCAAAACCGCATTTGCCCGGGGGTACGCAGAGACATTTACCGGTGCCGCCGAGGTACTCAAACGCGAAGAAGAGATCGAACTCCGGGGGAGATACCTGTGACCACCCTCGCATTTACCATAGTCACCAGCAACGCCCACAAGGCAAAAGAGGTTGCCGCCTTTTTTGCCGGTACGGCAACCGTCCGGCACGTGGCGCTCGAAATCCCCGAACTCCGGTCCGATGACGTTGCCGTGATCGCGCGTGAAAAGGCCCGCTATGCTTTCGGCGTCTTAAACGAGCCGCTCATTGTTGACGACACGGCGTTTTCCATCGATGCACTCCACGGGTTCCCCGGGCCGTACGCAGCGTACGTGCTCAATGCGATAGGAAACCAGGGAATCCTCCGGCTCATGGACGGCATCGCGGACCGCAGCGCCGGGTTCACGACCGCGATTGCGTATGCCGACAGCACCGGAATATACGATTTTTCCGGCACCATCCGCGGCACGATCACGACCGCACCCCGGGGCACGGCCGGGTTCGGGTATGACCCGATCTTTGAGGTTGCCGGGCGGACGCTTGCCGAGATCCCGCTCGAAGAAAAAAGCGCCATCTCGCACCGCGCCCGGGCCCTTGCCGCATTCAGGGACTGGTATGCAGATCGTCACCTGCAGTAACGAATGGGATACAAACGGTTAAAAGATCGAAGAACATTGTTATAAGGGCAGACAGGAGTGAATACATACCATGGCAAAGTTCCCCGAAGCCGAATCCCGGCTCCTCAACGTGAAAATATGCATGCACTGCAATGCACGCAATGCAATCCGTGCGACCAGCTGCCGCAAGTGCGGGTACAAGAACCTGCGGCCGAAGAACAAGGAACGAAAAGCGTAACGTTTCTTTTCTTTTTTTTTTAATATTTTTTTAGGGATTTATCCCAAACTTATGCCGAGTAATACGTAACGCGTTTCCCTTTCTGCGCATATTCCCCGGCAAAGGTTTCGAGGTTGCGCTTGTAGCCGATCCGGTCGACAAACCCGAGGGACTTTAAGTGCTCCCGCACCCGCATCACATCGGCTTCGTCAGCCCAGTCTTTGGTGTACACGTAAATGACCCTGCGGTTGTCCCGCGAGTCGGGGTTGGGTTTTGCGGTACTAACCTTCGCAGAGATCCCAAGGCTGAGGGAAACGGTCGCATCCCGGACCTTTTTCCATGCATCGTCCGCAGCGTCCGGCTCCTGGAAGATCAGCCACTTTCCCGCGTGCTCGTCTTCGATTGCTTCGGGTGCGCTGCCCGGCGCGTCCTGGACAATCCAGTACATCTGCGTGGTCCGGGACGGGACGACACCCTCCCCGGCACAGAGCAGGGCATAGATCTTTTCCACGGATTCAAAACGGCCGTTGAGTGCTTCTGCCAGCTGGGGATACTCGTTGCCGAACTTCTGGAACGTTTCGTTTAAGTCCGCAGTGAAGTCAAGTCCTCCTTCAACAAGAGCATAGAGATATTTTCCCTTTTCCTGGAGGGTCCGGGTGAGGAGATGCTCGAAGATGCCATAGGCCACATCGGCCAGAGCTTCGGAATCGACTTCTTCCATAGTGTACCCATCCGGTTTTCTGGTGAAAAATAGTTTCTGATTTTTATATCCTGCAGATCCCTTTTCGCAGTCCCGCAGTACGCCTGCGGGAAAATGTGCGACGGGGGCACCGGTTCTCCAGATATCCATGGAGCACTATGATATTCGAATGGTTTAAGAGTCTTAAAAAACGAAAATGTACCACTTATGGAATGGAAACGAGACTGGGGCCTGACGGCCCGGGTATTGCTGACGGGCTTCCTGCTCTTCGTGCTTTACCTCGTGTTCATGACGGTACTGGTACTGCTCTTCCCCTCCATCAGCATCTTTCTGATTGTGGGGCTCGCTGTGGTCATGGGCCTTGTCCAGTTTTTTTTCTCGGACAAACTGGTGCTCTGGAGCACGGGCGCACGGATCATTGCCGATGACGAATATCCCGAGCTTCGCCGCTCCGTAGAGAATCTCTGCCGCGAAGCGGATCTGCCGATGCCAAAGATTGCGATCATGCAGAGCCCGGTCCCGAATGCATTTGCAACGGGCCGGAGCCCGAAACACGCGGTGGTCGCCTGCACGGACTCCATCCTGCGCATTCTTTCAAAAGACGAGCTCGATGCGGTCCTCGCCCACGAACTCTCGCATGTCAAGAACCGGGATATCCTGACCATGACGCTTGCGAGTTTTGTCGCTATGATCGCGTCGATGATCATGCAGAGTTTCTTCTTCTCTGCACTCTTTGGCGGGAACGACCGCGAGAACGGGGGCGCATGGATTGTTGTCTGGATCCTTTCGATCATCGTGTACGCGCTCAGCACGCTCCTGATGCTCGCCCTCTCCCGGTACCGGGAGTTTGCCGCAGACCGGGGCAGCGCTCTTATCACGAGAAACCCGCGGGCGCTCATCTCGGCCTTAAACAAGATCAGCGGCCGTATGGAAGCGGTCCCGCCCGAGGCAAAGGCCAAAGTCGAGGGCGCAAATGCGTTCTTTATCATCCCGGCCCTTTCCGGAAATACGATCATGGAGCTCTTCTCCACCCACCCGCCCACGGAAAAGCGGATCGCGGCGCTCGAAAAGATCGAGGCCGAGCTTCGCGGGTACTAACTCCCCGACACTTTTTTGTTTTTCTTTTGATCGTTATCTGCGAAAACACGCGAATACCGGAGCGGAGAAGTAAGCATTAATATTCCTCCCCGCCTAAATTGTAGAGCGCAGTGCATCGATGGTCTAGAGGTATGACTTAGGCCTTCCAAGCCTATAGCCCGGGTTCGATTCCCGGTCGATGCATTCGGGCTCGTGGTCTAGCTGGCTATGACGTCGCCTTCACACGGCGGAGGTCCTGAGTTCGAATCTCAGCGGGCCCATCGCGGATAATCAGGCTTTTTTTTATAAATCAGGGCTTCCGCACGGGTAATCCGCATACCGCAAATCCCATAATTCTGGCTGCTTACGGGAAAACAAGCGCGGTTTTTCGGATTTCCAGTGGAAACAAAGGGGTATACATATGCCTCCCTGATTCCACAATAGATCGCACATGCATTGCACATGCAGTTAAGTTCCTGTACCCGGGCACGCCGGCTCTGCCTGCAGGCACAGTATCCTTACCATTCTGGTGAGGGAAAATCTGCATCCCGCAGGATACGTTACCGTCCGGGTAAGTTACTATTTAAGGAGAGGATGGGGGGAAACCCCGTACATCCGGTCCTTTACAAAAATAAAGAAAGTGTAGGGTTATGCGTTCTTCATCTTGGCCTTGGCGACGAAGCCGTCCTTGCCAATGTAGTACATGTAGCCCTTTTCCTTGGCTATCTTCTCGGAACCGACTTTCTTCTTCTTGCCGGTCTTGTTGTGCTTCATCGGGGCTGCCCAGACGTACCCGTCCTTGCCAATGAAGTACAGGAATCCCTTTTCACGCTGGATTTTTTCCTTTCCAATTTTCTGTCCCATTTAAACACCTCAAAACCCCGATTGGGTTTTGATAATGAAAGTTACCGCCTGATAATATAAAAGGTTTCCGTCGAAAGCACGTCGAAGTTCATAATTTAACCAGTTTTTTGTCGATATTTCGGGCAACAGGTCTCAAAATTGCGGCCGATTAAATCTCCGGAAATTTCTGCCCGTTTTCCGTTTAAAGCTCCATACAGTGTTTTTTTATAAAACTCCCCCGATCCGTTTAGGCAGTTTGTCCCGTCCGCTGCGCAGGTTGCCCGGCACTTCTGTCCCACCCCTGCCGCACCTCGCGGCCGGAAACCGGGGAAATACTACATCAGCGAGCCGAGCGGACCGGTCATCACCGGCACGGTCCCGCCCAGAAACGGCGACTGGTACCCTCCCGAATCCTCGATCCTCACCATAAAACTCCGGTACGCGGGAAGCGGCGATGCCGGGCAGACAAAGATCATGAACTGCTCGCCGGGCTCGAGGATATTGTTGCTGTTTGCCGACTTCATCGGGATCACATTATATTTCCCGGCAATCGTCCAGCCGGGACAGACCAGCGGCCGGGTATCCGTACGCGGGATCCTTTCCGCAGTCCCATTCGCGATCCAGACAAGATTGACCTTGTCGAAATCCACGCCGCCATCGTCCCCGATAAGGAGCGCAACATTGCTTTCCAGCGACCCCATCCGGGTGCTGTCCGGAACCGGGTACCGTACAGAAACATCGGACGGGTTGTTGTTGATTGCGGCAAAGACCGTGACCGTTCCCACGATCCGCAGGGTTTTCCCGGTTGCACCGGCAGCGGTCGGGATGAGTCCCTGATCTCCCCCGGATCCTGCCGCGGGATGGGCGGTTGCAAGAACAATGACCAGGTACACCGCGGCAATAATGACAAAGGCAAATGCGATCAGTTCAAGGACCGTCACAGCCCGTTCGTTCCATTCGTTTCCGGATATCATGGTACCTCACCGTTTGCGCCGGTCAACCAGCCTTCTCGGGCGCCCTTTCTGCCCGAAGATCAAAAGACCCCGCGGGGCTGCATACTCAAATGCCAGCACAAAAGAACCCTCCTCATACAGCTTTTTTAATCCGGGCTTGTGCCGGAAGAACCGCCCGGTAAACCGGTCTTCCACCAGCTGGCGGTCGCAGCGATCCGGATCGAAACACTCGAACCTGACCGTGAGTGTCGCCACACCCGGATCCGGGGAGATCCCCTCCGGGGAAGTAACAAACGATTCGTACTCCCCGGATATATACTCCATGCTTTCGCTCTGGAAGACCGCGGATTCAATATCCACCCGGTTGAACGGGCTGCCCGAGACCCAGACGGTCTCTGCCTCGCGCTCGGGATTGACGATCCGCATGTGCGTCCGGCCGCAGGCACACCGGTCGCGCGAGAGGACAACGGTCGTATCCTCCGTATCGTAATTAAGGAGAAGCATCCCGGACTTCCCGCCCACCGGGAGCAGGGTCGTGAGGACCGCCCGGCCGCATTCGCCGTCTTTGACAAACGACTGCATCTGCGGATCGTACACATCAAGGTGGACGAGATCCTCCGGGACATGAAGGCCGTCGATCTCCCGGCACTCCCCGCACATCGTCCCCTCGGTACTTCCGTACGTATTGTACACCGGGCATCCCCAGAGTTGTGCCAGGTACGATCGCGACTCGGGAGAAAAACTCTCGCCTCCGGCCACGAGCTTTTCAATGGATGTTTCCTCCGGCCGGATCCCTTCCGCAGAGAGTCTTCGGGCAAGCCGGAGGAGTTTATAGACGCTCCCGACAATCGAAGTGGGCAGGTAATTTTTGAGAACCCGGGCTTCAAACGTACATTTCCCGAGCGGGATGATCCCCATCCCGATCCTCTGTGCGGCAATCGTCATCGTGTTCGCCCCGACATTCATCCCGTACGAAGCGCAGACCACCACCTTGTCTTTGTCCGAGAATCCCTGCGAGACAAAACTCCGGGCATATTTTTCCGCATAGCGTTTCCAGTCCTCCCAGGTCAGGAAGAAACTCTTCGGGTTGCCGCTTGTCCCGCTCGTCTCCTGGATGGAGAAGATATCCTGCCAGTCTGCGGACAGGAAGGGAAAGCCTTCCGTTGCCGGGGGCTGGTGCTCCCGGATCGTATGCCCGGAAACGATCGGAAGACTAAGGAGATCCTCGTGGACCCGGATCTCTTTTGGGTTAATGGAATTTTCCTTAAACCAGTGCCGGTAAAACGGGGAATGCTCTGCCGCATACGAGACCGTGTACCGCACGCGTTCATCGATCAGGGCATCGAGGCTCCCCCGGTCCATGGTCTCGATCCCCGGGGAAAAATAACTCCCTTCGGCCATGAAGATGCGTTGTCGCGGCGCCTGTTATATATTGCGACAGGAATTTTTGGGGCCTGCGGGTTTAATCGTCATGACCTTCCCATAATATTCAGGAATTTTTCCCATGTACTTCCACATCATCCTCACGGACGACTGCAACCTCTGCTGCCGGTACTGCCGGGCAAAGGCATTCGAGGATGAGGAAGATCCGGATTCCGATATTCCGGTCGAGATCGACGAGCACCTCAAACCGGATCTCTCCTACGATCCGAACCTTCTCTATGGGTTCCTCAAAAAAGATCCGGACCCGACCATCACGTTCTATGGCGGCGAACCGCTCATGCGCCGCGATCTCGTGGAAAGGATGGTGCGCGAAGCCCCGGCGCGCCGGTTCATGATGCAGACAAACGCGATCCTGCTCGACAGGCTCCCGGCCGATGTGGTCAACCGGTTTACCACGATCCTCGTCTCGCTGGACGGCAGAAAAGAGCTGACCGATGGCAACCGGGGCGCGGGCGTTTTTGATACCGTCATGGCAAACGTCAAGAAGATCCGGGCAAACGGGTACACCGGAGAACTCATTGCCCGGATGACCGTGACCGAACGCACGGATATTTTCGATGCGGTCCGGTACCTTGCGGACAATCAGTACCATTCTTTTTCCTCCATCCACTGGCAGATGGACGCAAACTTTACCGGGGATTTTTCCCACCGTACATTTGCAGAATGGGCAGAAAAAAGGTACAACCCGGGGATCCGGGCGCTGGTGGACGCATGGGTCGATACCATGGAAAAAACCGGCCGGGTCCAGCGCTGGTACCCGTTCATCGATCCCATGGAAGACCTCCTGCTCGGGCGCGAAAGCCTCCTGCGGTGCGGGGCCGGGCACACGAACTATGCGATCATGACCGACGGCCACATCGCCCCCTGCCCGATCATGATCGGCATGAAACAGTATTACGTGGGCCATATCCGGGACGCAAATCCCACGACTCTTCCAAAGATCCCGGTGGGCGGCGAGTGCGAAGCCTGCGCCATCCGCACGTTCTGCGGCGGCCGGTGCCTGTACTCAAGCATTGTAAAACCGTGGAAGCCTGAGGGGCGCAGGATCGTATGCGGCACGGTCGAAAACCTGCACGATGCCCTTTTTGCCGCGCTGCCCCGGGTCAGGGAACTTATCCGGGACGGCAGGATCTCTGTCGAAGACTTTGCCCACGAGAAGTTCAACGGCTGCGAGATCATCCCGTAAACCACCCCGGACAAAAGGGCGGCAGAATCGCAGGGGATGATGCAGATGTATTTATACTCAACGGTATGATAAATGTGTGCAGATCTAAACTGCATGAGTAATACCAATGGAAAGAAAAGGATTTGGCGGCCCGAGAAATTTCGGTCCCAGAGAAATGACAAAGACAGTCTGTTCTGACTGTGGCAAAGAGTGCGAAGTCCCGTTCAAGCCGACCGAGGGCAGGCCGGTTTATTGCAGGGACTGCCTGCCCAAACACCGGAAGCCCCGCTTCTGAGTAGATAAACTTTAAAAATTTCTTTTTTTACGATCGTTTCCGTGTCCCCATCCGCGGGCATTATTACCGTACCGCCATAACAGATGCCCATGGCATCCACATGGCACGAAGCGCTCGATGCGGCAAAAAAAGCCGGTCTTCCCCAGGTCTTCCATGACTGCGATACGGAAACGTTCGGGGCCTGCCGCGAAGGCGAACCCCAGGGCACATTCAAAGGCGGCGTCTTTTCCGAGCACCGCTGCATCTGCATGCCGGCGCACCTGTCCGCAGAAGAACTCATAGAAAAAGAGAAGAAGTTCCGGGCGGAGAACCCGGACTGGTAATTACCGGTGCCGGAGCTCTTCGCGGAACCGGTGGATGAGCTCGTACATCATCATCCGGAACTCCGCGCCGACATCTTCCCAGCTCTTGGGGACGGGCGGTTCCTGTACAGGGGCCTCGTCACCGAGTACGACAACCTCGGACTTCTCGCGGAGCTTTGCCTTTGCCCAGAGATCGCAGATAATCTCGTAATAGCCGGCAAGGAGCACGATGATGAACACGATCGGCACGATCACAAACGAGAGCAGCCAGAAGTAATGGTAGATGTTGTTACCGGTGGTCGTGTCTACCCATTCGAAGATCCGGAGCACGAACGCGATGATAAAAACGCTCGCGATTGCCCTGATGACCGGCGCCGGCAGGTTCAGGGGGAAGGGGAACGCCCCGAAGATATCCGCGACAAAGATGATGATCGCGATTAAGAGCAGCAGCCAGAAGTTCAGGTCAAGGAATGCCACGCCCGAGTGGTAGAGCGGACTTTTGACATAATACGTCAGGATATTTGCGAGGACTACTACGATCAGGAAACAGAGGATCCCGATCATCCGCGAGACAAAAACCCACCCGAGAGAGTGCTGCTTGTTCGGCCACATGGTTGCTCACACAAGAGTACTTCCTAGTATTTTGTCTGCAGGGTATAAAGTCCTCATGGAGAATGCCCGGAAATCCCGGCGCAATGTGTACCCTGTCCGCTGCGCGCTGTTCTAAAACTGCACGTTTTTGTACATTGTTTTCTTTTTTGTACCAGCAATGTATAAATATGTACAATAAAAACCAGATCTAAGCGTTGGTATGGGCAATATGCCCCGTACCCTCCCGGGCAGGGAACCTTCATACACCCGGTTCCTGCCCGGGGATTCTTACGCGTACCTCGAACGAAGGTGATGACATTGGGATGGAGTCTGATACCATTTTCCCTCAAACGGAACTGAATCTCGGATACGATGAATTCCTGACCGCGGTAAGCGACCAGCCAAAGCCGCTCGTGATCCCGCTCTGCGCCGAGCTGCCGCTGCCCCGCTGTTCGCCGCTCGACATTTTCCGGAAGACCCGGGCAGGGCCCGGGTTTTTGCTCGAATCCATGGAAGGCAGCGAGAAGATAGCGCGCTACTCGTACGTGGGGCTCGACCCCGCGTGCGTAATCACGGCCGGCCGCGAAGTTACCGTCACCGGCAGCGATGCGTTCGTTGCTATCGCACAGGAGCCGGAAGGAAATAACCCGGTCGACAAGGTCCGCTCGATCCTCTCGCGGTTCCATTACATCAACCTCCGGGCGCCCCGGTTCTTTGGCGGGATGGTGGGGTACTTCTCGTACGATATCGTGCATAAGCTCTTCACGAAAGTCCCTGACTCCCGGAACGGCACGCCGCAGGAGACGCCCGATGCCCGGTTCATGCTCACCAAAGACTGCATTGTCTTCGACCACCTGGAGCGCAGACTTTTCATCTTCGCAAGCCCGTTTCTGACCTACGATTCCGATCCGGCAGAAGAATACCGGCGCAGCGCTGCACACATTGCAGAACTTGCCGGCCGGATCGCGGCGATTGAAGAAGCGGGCCCGGAGAATCCGGCACGGACCGGCATCTACAATCCCGAACATCCCGAAAAAGTTCCGGCAGTCACGGACAACACCGGCCGCGAAGCGTTCATGCACGCGGTCGAAACGATCAAGGAGCACATCGTTGCCGGGGATATCTTCCAGGCCGTACTCTCGCGGAGAATGGAGTGCGCGGTCGGGCCCGATCCGTTCCCGGTGTACGAGACGCTTCGCGGGATCAACCCGAGCCCGTACATGTATTACCTTGATTTCGGGGACGAGCAGGTTGTCGGCGCAAGCCCCGAGATGCTGGTCCGGGTAGAGAAGCGGCGGGTCACGACCGTCCCGATTGCCGGGACCCGGCCCCGGGGCCGGGACAAGAGCGAGGACAAACGGTTGGCGCAGGAGATGCTGCTTGACAAAAAAGAGCGGGCCGAGCACACGATGCTCGTCGATCTTGCCCGAAACGATGTCGGAAGAGTCTGCAAATTCGGCTCGGTCGAGGTCTCCGAATTCATGGGTATCGAGAAGTTCTCGCATGTCCAGCACATGGTCTCGACCGTGCAGGGCACGCTCATGGACCACCTTGACTGCTACGATGCGCTCAGGTCCTGTTTCCCGGCCGGCACGGTCTCGGGCGCCCCGAAGATCCGGGCCATGCAGATCATTCGCGAAACCGAGCCGGACGCCCGCGGCCTGTACGCCGGGGCGGTCGGCTACATCGGCTTTGACAAAAATCTCGAATTTGCAATTGCAATCCGGACCATGAACGTGAGAAACGGCCGGGCGTACATCCAGACCGGCGCCGGGATCGTTGCGGACTCGGTGCCCGAGAGCGAGTGGACCGAGACCGAGACAAAGGCCGCGGCCATGATGCGGGCGATCGAACGGGCTGGGGTTGCAGAATGAGTTCCCCGACCGTGCTCATCGTGGACTGCTACGACAGCTTCACGTTCAACCTGTACCAGCAGGTGGGAAAACTCGGGGGAAAACCCGTGGTCTTTCCCTGCGACACGCCGCTCGACAAACTCCGGAACATTTCCTGCGACCGGATCATTCTCTCGCCCGGGCCCGGGACTCCGGAGGACTCTGGGGTCTGCATGGACGTTCTCGCAACCATGAGCAAAACGATCCCGACCCTGGGCGTCTGCCTCGGCCACCAGGCCATCTGTACCGCGTTTGGCGGAACGGTAATCCGGTCCGGCCACCTGATGCACGGGAAGACCTCGGAGATCCGGCACAACGGGACCGGGATCTTTACCGGACTTCCCTCGCCGTTTACCGCGACCCGGTACCACTCGCTCGTGGCGGACAGGGCAACCCTTCCCCCCGAACTCGTGGTCACGGCCGAGAGCATCGACGACGGTTTTGTGATGGGCGTCCGGCACACGCAGTACCCGATCGAGGGCGTCCAGTTCCACCCGGAGAGTATTCTTTCGCACGATGGCGATGCGCTCATGAAAAATTTCCTCTTTGGCCCGCGGGCGGTGGGGGCATGAGCATGAAAGAGGCGATTGCCGCCGTGATCGCGGGGCGCGACCTGTCTCCCGCTGAGGCGGAAACGGTGATGGATGAGATCATGACCGGGCAGGCAACGCAGGCACAGATCGGTGCGTTCCTTGCCGGGCTCCGGATGAAGGGCGAGACGACGGACGAGATCGCCGCGTTTGCCCGGGTGATGCGGGCGCACGCGGTCCGGGTAACACCGCACGTTGCCGGGACGCTCGTGGACACCTGCGGGACCGGGGGAGACGGGGTGCAGACGTTTAACATCAGCACGGCCGCAGCGTTTGTCGCGGCCGGGGCCGGGGTCCCTGTCGTCAAGCACGGCAACCGGGGCGTGAGCAGCCGGTGCGGGTCGGCCGATGTCCTTGCAGCGCTCGGCGTTACCATCGGCGCCGTGCCCGCGGACAGGCTGGCAGACATTGTCGGCGAGGCGGGGATCGTCTTTCTCTTTGCGCCAGACCACCACCCGGCAACAAAATATGTGATGGCCGCACGCGGGGAGCTCGGGTGCCGGACGGTCTTTAATATTCTCGGGCCGCTGGCAAACCCGGCATCTGCGGGAGCGCAGGTGCTCGGGGTCTATGACAAAAACCTCACGGTGCCGGTGGCAGAAGTCCTGCGCCTGCTCGGGATATCCCGGGCAATGGTGGTCTATGGCTCGGGGCTCGACGAGATCACGGTCACGGGCGAGACGAGCGTGACAGAGCTCGACAGGGACCGGATCACGAATTACACGGTCACGCCGGAGCAGTTCGGATTTCTCCGGGCCGCGCCGGCCGATCTTCGTGGCGGCGACCCGGCGGAGAACGCACGCATTGTCCGTGCGATCCTTGCCGGGAAAAAAGGAGCCGCACGCGACATCGTGCTCATGAACGCCGGCGCTGCGATCTACGTGGGCGGCCGGGCCAAAACACTTGCAGAAGGGATCCGGCTCGCGGCCGACTCGGTTGATTCGGGAAGGGCGGCGGGAAAACTCGATGCGCTTGTTGCGGCAACCCGGGGTGCAGCATGATCCTTGACGAGATTGTCAGCCGGACAAAAAAGCGCGTGGAGAACCTGCCCGCAACCTTCCCGGAGCCGGAAGGGTTCCGGCACGCAAGCCTCGAAGCCGCCATCAGATCGGCGCCGCAGAAGAACCCGGTGATTGCCGAGATCAAGTGCGCATCGCCCTCCGGCGGGATTATCCGCCGGAACGTGGACATGGGAATGATGGCTGGCGTTCTTGCGGACGGCGGCTGCGTCGGGATCTCCGTTCTTACCGAGCCGTACTTCTTTGGCGGATCGGGCGCGGATATTGCAAAAGTGAAAGGCGCAGCCCAAGTCCCGGTGCTCCGGAAGGATTTTGTCGTGGACCTGCGGCAGGTAAGAGAGACCCGGGCACTCGGGGCAGATGCCGTGCTCCTCATCGCGGCAGTCCTCAAAAACCGGTTGCCGGAATTCGTTGACGCAGTGTACGCTGCCGGCCTCGAACCGCTCGTGGAAACGCACAACGCGGACGAGATCGCGCTCGCGCTCGACACAAAGGCGCAGCTCGTGGGGATCAACAACCGCGATCTTTCCACCATGACCATTGACCGCTCCACCACCCGGAAACTCTCGGAGATCGTGCGGAAAAACGGCCGGCTCGTTGTCTCCGAGAGCGGGATGCGGTCCGCGGACGATGTCCGGGAACTCCGGCCCTACTGCGATGCCTTTTTGATCGGATCGTCGATCATGGCCGACAAACGGCCGGACAAAAAACTGGAGGAATTTTTGTGCGCGTAAAGATCTGCGGGATAACGAGAGTTGAGGATGCACTCTTCGCGGAAAAGGCCGGGGCCGATGCGATAGGTGTCGTGATGTACTCGCCTACTTCGCGGCGCTCGGTCCCGGATGCGAAAGCCCGGGAAATTTTTCACGCGCTCGGGCCGTTTGTTACCCGGGTCGTTGTCACGCACACGGAATCCGAATCCGATCTCGAAAAGATTCTCGCGCTCGGGCCGGACGCTATCCAGATCTCGCACCCGTTTGTTTTTGGAAAAAACCCGGGCGTGCGGGTGCTCCGCGTGATCGGGCGCGGGGATGCCGTGCCCGCTGACTGCGATGCGGTGATCGTGGACGAGAGCATGGGAGCGGGAAAAACATTCGACCGGGACTTTGCAAAAACCGTGATGAAAACCGCAACGGTGCCGGTGATCCTTGCCGGCGGGCTCACACCCGAAAATGTCGGGGCGGCGATCCGGGAGATCCGGCCCTGGGCCGTCGATGTGGCAAGCGGCGTAGAGACGGAACCGGGAATAAAAGACCATACAAAAATCGCGGCGTTTATTCGTGCCGCACGGGAGGCATTATGACAGGAACAGGACGATTCGGGAAGTACGGCGGGCAGTATGTCCCGGAAACCCTGATGAACGCATTGATCGAACTCGAAGGAGCGTACAACGAGGCAACGCACGACAAAAAATTCACCGACGAGCTTGCAGCGTACCAGTCGGAATACGCGGGCCGGCCCACGCCGCTCACGTTCTGCGAGAATATGTCGCGTGACCTCGGCTTCAAAGTATACCTGAAGCGCGAGGATCTCGTGCACGGCGGCTCGCACAAGCTCAACAACACGCTCGGGCAGGCGCTTCTTGCAAAACGGATGGGAAAGAAACGGCTGATCGCCGAGACCGGCGCCGGCCAGCACGGGGTCGCGACCGCGATCGCCGGGGCGGCGCTCGGCTTTGAGGTCGAGGTCTTCATGGGCGAGGTGGACACGAAACGCCAGGCCCTCAATGTCTTCCGCATGGAACTGATGGGCGCAACCGTCCACCCGGTGACCTGCGGGACAAAGACCCTCAAGGACGCCACAAACGAGGCGCTCCGCGACTGGGTCGCAAACGTGAACGACACGCACTACCTGATCGGATCGGTGGTCGGCCCGCACCCGTTCCCGACAATTGTCCGAGATTTCCAGTCCGTGATCGGGCGCGAGGCCCGCGAACAGATCATGAGGAAAGAAGGAAAGATACCGGACGCGGTTGTTGCCTGCGTGGGCGGCGGCTCGAACGCGATCGGGATCTTCCACCCGTTCCTTGCCGATGATGTGGAGCTGATCGGTGTCGAGGCAGCGGGAAAGGGCCTCGATACCCCGGATCATTCGGCAACGCTCTGCGCCGGGGACCCGGGCGTGCTGCACGGCACGCTCTCGTACCTGTTGCAGGATGAAAACGGCCAGGTGCTCCCCACGCACAGCGTTGCGGCCGGGCTCGATTACCCGGGTGTCGGCCCCGAACATGCGATGCTCAGGGATTCGCACCGGGTAGCGTACCACGCGGTAAAAGATCCGGACGTGCTCACAGCATTCCGGTACCTCTCGCGAACGGAAGGGATCATCCCGGCGCTCGAATCCTCGCACGCGGTTGCGTACGTGCTCAAAAACCGGGACCGGTTCGACAAAGGGGAGATTGTCATCATCAACCTCTCGGGACGGGGCGACAAGGATGTTGCCGGGATCGCACCGGTCACGGAGGCGGCATGATGGGACGCATTGAATCGGTGTTTGAGAAAAAAGGCAAAACAGCGTTCATCGGGTTTACGGTTGCCGGCGACCCGGACAAAGAGACCTCGGTCCGGATCGCAAAGGCGCTCGTCGATGGCGGGACGGACATTCTCGAATTCGGCGTGCCGTTCTCGGACCCGGTGGCGGACGGCCCGACCATCCAGCGGGCGGACGACCGGGCGCTCGCGGCCGGCACCACGCCCGACACGATCTTTGAAATCGTCCGGGAGGTCCGGGCGTACTCACAGGTCCCGATCGTCTTCCTCACGTACTACAACACGATCTACCGCCGGGGAATCGACACCTTCTACCGCGAGGCACACGAGGCCGGGGTCGACGGGATCCTGGTCGCAGATATGCCGGTCGAGGAATCCGGAGAGGTCGTCGCGGTCGCACAGAAGTACGGGATCGATCCGATCTTTCTTGTCACGCAGACAACTTCGCCGGAACGCATGGACAGTATCGTTCGCCACGCCCGCGGGTACCTGTACCTTGTTGCGGTGCTCGGGGTCACCGGGGCGCGAAAGGAGGTTGCGCCCGAGGCGCTCGCGCTGCTCCGCCGGGTCCGCCCGCACACGAAGCTCCCGCTTGCGATTGGCTTTGGAATCTCGACGCCCGGTCACGCAAAAACCTGCCGGGATGCCGGGGCGGACGGCGTGATCGTGGGAAGCGCGATTGTCAGCATCGTGGAGAAGAATCTTCGCGACCCGGCCGCAATGGAAAACGAGCTCCGGGCGTACGTGGCAGAAATGAAAACGGCAACCGGGATCTGATTAAAACCCCACACTACTCCGATCTTATTTTAATTATGGCCGGATAAAACCTATCCGGTCATAATTATGGTTTCGAAACTTTCTGTGATTCTTGTTCTGTGCATCTGCCTCGGGGCCGGCCTGGTTATTGCCGGCTGTACCCAGCAGGCACCCACAACTGTACCAACAACGACAGCTACACCAGCCGCCCCGGCTACCACATTGGCAGGTCAGGCCGGCATGGCAAACCCGGCATCGGTCAACTGCGGCAACATCGGCGGGACCACCGAGATCAAGACCAGTGCTGACGGCAGCCAGTACGGCATGTGCTCCTTTAAGAACGGCACCACCTGCGAGGAATGGGCGCTCTTCCGCGGCGAGGGATGCCAGGCCGGCCCGTCAGTAAACCAGACACCGGCAGCACCCGCGTCCAACCAGACCGGGATTGCAAACCCTGCCTCCGTCAACTGCGTGAATATCGGCGGCAAGGTTGATATCAAGGACAGCGCGGCCGGCCAGTACGGCATGTGCACGTTCACGAACGGCACCACCTGCGAGGAGTGGGCGCTCTTCCGCGGCGAAGGCTGCAAGGCCGCGAACGTGACCGCATAAATTCCTCTTTTTTTTCTTCAGTACGATGCGCCGCTCCGGGATTATTCCGGAAGGCGGGTGCGAAAAAACGGATTATGGGTTCCGTCGGTATCAGAACTCTTCTGCAATCCCGTAGCCCCAGGCATAGAGCCGGGCCGCGGCATCGTTTTTCGGGAAGAGATCGCAGGTAAGGCCGCGGACCTGTAAGAACCGGTCCGCAACCGGAGACGAGACCGGCAGGATCTTGTCACGGATCGAGCGGTTGTTCGACCGGAGATGGAGGTAATAGACAATTCGTTTATCCTCCCCGGTCTGCGTGTGCATGTACAGGTCTTTTCCAACCTCTTTTGACCCCCGGGCCGGGTCTGCAAAACGCGGCGCCCGGTACAGGCATGTGTCGTACCGGGTGTTCACGGTCGTTTTGCGGCTGCCGTCATACAAAGTCTGTTTCATACCGTTTTTCCCTCCTTTTTTTGCCATACCCGGGACGGTTCCCCAACTTATCCCGGGCGGGCAGCATTCAGGAACGGACGTGCAATATCTGCTTTTTTTGTCGAAGTGTGAGGAGAATCCCGCATGAGGACCGGGTCATCCCCGGAGATCACATGGGTTCCCCGGTGTGATAAATATTTTCATTTTTGTAGCAAAAGGTAAGTAAAATTTTCATTTTTTGACAGACTTGCGGCAGAGGAGCCCTCCAAAAAGACGGACGTTCTGTCGTTCCGTCAGCCTGTTCCGGCAGAGTGCAAAGGGAGTACAGCGCCCGGCATCTTAAAAAAAGATCCACTTCCGGTTATCCCGGAATCCCTCCACGGGAAACCTTCCCGGGGACGGCTCACAAGGTATGCATTTTGATCCCGGTAAAAAACCGGGAAACGACCGGACAACGGCTGACAAAGAGCGGCCCTCATGGCGGCAACAGTGGCGAGGATTCACCGGCAGAGCTTTTCCGGGCCGGTACGGTCGTGAGCCGGTACGATCGCTCCGGGATCTGCATCTCGAATCGCGCACCATGCCCCGGCTCGCCGGTCTCCTTAATTGAGATATCAGTAAGGGCCAGGATTTCCTGTACAAGGTACAGACCGAGCCCGGTATTTTTCCCGTACCCGCGTTCGAATATCCGGGCCTTCTCGTCCCGGGGGACTCCTGCACCATTATCTTCATAGACAAGGGTTACCCCGGAATCGTCCTTTCGGGCGGAGATCGTGATCGCACTGACCTGATGGCCATGACGCAGGGAATTATCGATAAGATTGTAGAAGGTCTTCTCAAAGAGCGGGTCTGCATATACCTCCAGACCTTCAGCGGCAATGGTAAACCGGATGCCCGGGGCGGTGGCCTGTGCGGTTACACAACAGATAAGATCCTGGAGGTTCTGCCATACCGGTTCATGGATACCCAGTGCCTGGTAATCACGGGTAAAAAGAATGCTCCGGTAGATTGCCTGGGCTGCACATTTCTGTTTTTTAAAATACTCCTTCAGCACGGGATCGGTAATTCCTGCTTCAGAGAGTTCCATAAAACCGGTGAGAACCGTGAGCTGGTTGAGGATATCGTGCCGGGTAATGGAGTACAGGAGGTTGAGGTTCTTGTTGGCCCGGTCCAGTGCATGGGCATACCGCTCCGCTTCATTGTGCTTACTGGCAGCATGATCTTCAGAGAGTTTCCTCTTGGTGATATCATGGAAAAAGAGCTGTACGCGTGCCTGTCGGTCATTGCCGAGGGAGGATACCGTTGTCTCCAGCCAAACGGTCTCTCCACCCGGTTTTTTTACGGAAAATTCAAGAGGCAGGGCCGGGCTCGCTCCTCCGGCTGCCGCCCCGGACAATGCGGCAATAGTTTTCCCGGCGCCGTTTCCCAGGAGACTTGCAAGGGGAATCCGGACAAGGGAGTGCTGGTCCACCCCAAACATGGCACATGCTGCGGGATTACCGTAGACAATCTTCTCTCCATCATGGATGAGAAGCGCGTCCGGTAAGGTATCGACGAGGATCCGGTATTTCTGCTCGCTCTCCTGAATTAGCCGGTGACTTTGCCGGAGCTCATCCAGGGTCCGGGAGAGTACTTCTTCCGTGGCAGCAAGTTTTTTGTTATGCGAAAGAATCTCCTCATTTTTACGGGCCAGGGATTCACGGGCCAATTTATGCTCGTCAATGATCCTCTTCTGTTCCGTGATATCGTGGAAGATCTCGATTGCACCGGATATCTCCCCGTCCGGATTGTACAAGGGTGTCGCCTTCCCCCAGAAAACACGGTGTCTGCCATCCGGCAGATCCACACCGCATTCCGCCATAAGGCAGGTCGCGGAATTCTCCAGAACCGTATACCTGGTGAGAGATTGTTCGTCCGGATGCAGGATCAGGTCCACCAGCAGGGGCCGGGGTTTCCCGTAAAATGGAACTGCATAGATATATCCCCCTTTTCCCAGCATATCCGCTGCCGCAATACCGGTAAGCTCCCGGGCGGCATGGTTCCAGAGGATGAGATTCCCGGAATTATCGATAGCAAGGGTGGGATCCGGTAAAAAACTGAGAATTGTCTCCATCTGCTGGCGGGAATCCTGAACAGACTTCTCTGCCCTGAACTGCAGGTCGGCGATCCGTATCTTTGAGATGAGCTCCGCATACTGGGTTTTCGTATCCATGCCTTTCTGGAGGTAAAACGTGGCCCCGCTGTTGAGTGCCTCGATCACAATCTCTTCCCGGCCTTTTCCGGTAAAGAGGATAAAAGGGGTTTTCCTGCCGGACTCACGGAGCTTTTTCAAAAAAAGAATACCATCCATTCCCGGCATCTCATAATCGGAGACAATCACATCATAGGATGCCGACTTCATGCGGTCCAGGGCAGAAAGGGCAGAATCCGCAAGATCGACAGAGATTTCACCGGATTTTTCAAGAAAGGTTTTGCTGAGTTCCAGAAGAGCGGGTTCATCATCGACAACAAGCGTCCTGATCATTCCATCTCCACATGCTGCGTCATGATGTACTAATGAAATTTATATTATTACGAATTTTAAAAGTATTGTTATTTTATCCACGATAAGGTTAACGCAATTCAATGGATTATTCCCAAGAGGGTTGAGAAACAGCACTGCTGTTTTTTATGGGGATTTCTAAAAAAAGCGTCCGGACGGGTTTTTCTGCCATACCTTCCGGCACTGCATCCTCTTAAAAAAATGCGGGAGTATGTTAGTCCTTAAGCTCCCGGAAGACCCGGGCATCGCTGCACTCCCGGCATTCGAACTCGAGCGTCGAGTGCCCGATCCGGAACGCTTCGAGCCGGTGCCGGATCTCTGCCTTGATCGTTTCCTGGACCTCCGGGTTGCTCTCGCAGCAGTACACGTGGGCATCGAGCACGTTGATGTTCGAGCAGAGCGTCCAGAGATGGACGTTATGTACCCCGGAGACGCCGGGCACGGATTCCATTGCCGCGATCACATCGGCGACCGCCACATCCTTTGGCGCGAACTGGAGAAGGATCCGGAATGCGTCGCGGAGAATCGAGAATGACGAGACGAGGATCACGATCGCGATAACGATCCCGAGCACCGGGTCGACAACGGTCTGGCCGGTGAGCATGATCCAGATGCCGGCAACGATCACGGCAACCGATGAGAGCGTGTCGCCAAGTACGTGCAGGAACGCACTCTTTACATTGAGGTCATGGCTCCCGTGCAGGAAGTACGCGGAGGCGAGGTTGGCAAGAAGCCCGACTGTTGCGACAGCGAGCATGACGCTGCTGTTGATTGCCTGCGGGTGCGCGAACCGGTCGATTGCTTCGTAAATGATGATGCCGCTCACGCCAATGAGGAGCAGGCCGTTTATGACCGCGGCCGCGATCTCGACCCGGTGGTAGCCGAAGGTTTTTGTGGGAGTCGGGAGCCGTTCGGCAACGATCATGGCGCCAAGCGAGAGGAAGAGCGCAACCGTGTCCTGGAGCATATGGGCGGCATCGCCAAGAAGCGAGAGCGAGCCGGAGATGAGTCCGCCGATCATTTCAGCCACGAAAATGGTGGCCGTAAGTGCGATCGCAAGTTTCAGCGGTTTTTTGTGTGCGTGATCATCTGCATGATCGCGGGAGTGGTCGTGGGTGTCCATGGGGATCCTGCCGGAAGCGTATCCGGTATTTTCTGTACAGGTAGTATTTTTTTTATAGGTAATAACCAGAAAAGTTTCAGCAGGAAGAGGTAGTATCCGTGAAGAAACCGCCAGCGCCGGATGAAGAGATCTGTCTGTGCCCGCTCTTCGGGCTGCTCGATGTGGTGGCAAAGAAGTGGGCGCTTTTGATCATCGCCATTCTCGGGAACGAGGGTTCGAAAGGATTCAATGAATTAAAAAACGAACTCGGGGCAATCAGCCCGAAGACCCTCTCGGACACGCTCAAGAATCTCGAACGGATCGGTCTTGTGGAAAAGAAGATCCTGCCGACCTCGCCGCCCACGACCCGGTACCTGCTCACCAAAGACGGGACCGAACTGCGGGAACACCTGATCCCGCTCCTTGTCTGGGTGTCGGAACGGGGGGCACAGGATTTGCCGGGGTGTCCGATACGGAAGAGGAAGGGGGGATTGGGAAAATCCTAAAATCCACGGGATAAAAAAATAAGTGCTTTTTAGACTACGGCTGGATCTTCACCTCCGTTTTGGCAAAGATCCGGCCGTTTTCGTCCGCGAGCTCAAGCCAGAATGTCTTGCCCAGATTATCGGTACTGTTAAAGAAATAGGTCTTACTCGATCCGGGCTGGAGGAAATTTGCATTCTGATACGGCGGCAGAATGTATGCGATATCACCTGCCGCAAAAGATTTGGTTCCCGAATATCCTTCAGGGCGAGTCCATGCTGTTGATGTATTTCCTGTAGAATCTGTGATCATAGTTTTGTTAACCACCCAGATCATATGCTCCGCGTTTCCAAATGTTTTTGAGGGACGGATCTGGACTATTGTCGTGATTGTCGGGAGAGTGTCGCCACCCGTATGTTCAATGGTCATCCCATCGCTCTGGCTATAGACCGCCTTGATTGTCATGGTAGGTGCTTTGTCCTTTGATGAACTGAGTCCCCCGGACAATGCAGCCACAAGTGCTGCAATAATAATTGTAACAACGAGCATCAACATTACACCAACTACCGGGGACACGGCTTCTGAGCTATTTTTTTTCATTATCACCCCTCCACCGTAACCTTGTCGTCGTACAACAGCCTGCCGCTGGGGATATGGACAACCTGGACGGTAACGGTATCTCCCGGTCGCAGGACATACCAGTTCATACCAAGGAGGGATTCCATCGCATCCACGCCATCATTTCCCGATTCAAGATGATAAGAACCTGCTGTGTACTGGTACCGCGAGCTTACCGAGACACCATATCCACCAGTGGACGTGCTAAAGCCGGCCGCGGAATTATGCATCCGTGTTCCGGCCATCAGGGAATAATTCCCGAACATCTGATCAGGGTAATACGAACCGGTAAATGCGCTCTGGTTCACACCGGGGCCAAACCCAAGGGGGGAGTTGTAGGTATAACTTCCATAGTGGGTATTTCCCCCGGTAAGATTCGGGCCGGTGACCGTGGCGCCACCTCTTGTCCCGTTTACTGCTTTCCAGGATGTCATGATCTTAAGATCTTTTGTCGAGATGGCATCGCTTACGGCTTTTGTAGAGATATCAAAATAACTCCCTCCCCAGGTTCCATCATTTGCAATGTGGACTTCGAATGTTGCAGACGGACCCTTGTCAGTACTCTTGGACAGTCCCCCGGCAAACGCGCTCACCACTGCGGCAATAATGATCGTGACCACCAGCATCAGCATCACGCCAACTACCGGTGACACAGCCTCCTCGCCGCGCTTTAACCGAAAACTTCTCTCTGGATACAAACATTTCACCTCTGCCCGATGTTCATGAGAAATCCAATGATCGCGGCACCCTCCCCCATGTGGGCAGTGTATGAAGACCGCAACAATCAATAGCCTTTGATATTACATCGGTTAAAATTTGTAGCACTTTAGAATATAAAAAGTACGTTTTTTGATATTTCTGCGTGACGCTTGCATACCAGGTTCCCCGGATACCGGGTACCTGCGACCATCCTTACCCGGGAGACCGCGCCCTAAACGGCACGATAAATTTCCCGAACTCATTCTCCACCGCAAACGAATCCACGCCGTACACGGATCGGATGCAGTCCGGCGTCAGGACCTCGCAGGGCTTCCCGTGTGCTTCCATCTTCCCGCGGTTGAGCACGACAACCGTATCCGCGTACCGGTACGCGAGGTTGAGATCGTGGACGGCAACGATCATGGAGGTCTGCTGCTCGCGGGTGATCCGGCGCATCGTCTCCATCACTTCGATCTGGTACCGGATATCAAGGGCGCTCGTGGGCTCATCAAAGAGGTAAATCTTCGGTTCCTGCGCGAGCGCCCGGGCAATGAAGACTTTCTGCCGCTCGCCGCCTGAGAGCTCGTCCATGAATTTGGCGGCATGCTGTCCCATCTCAAGCGCATCGAGCGACCGCTGGACCCGGGCGAGTTCCTCGTCCGGGACCGACCACCGGATGTACCGGCGCCGGCCCATGAGAACCGTTTCAAAAACCGTGGAATAGAGCGTGTACGAAAATCCCTGCGGCACGTACCCGAGCAGCATGGCAAGCTCAATGGGCTCGATAGACCGGACATCACGGCCATCGATCGTAATTGTCCCACCGGTCACCGGGTGGATCGTGGCGATCGCCTTAATGAGCGTGGACTTGCCCGAACCGTTCGGGCCGACAAGCGCCACGATCTCCCCCGGGTGCACGGCAAACGAGACCGCGTCCAGCGCTGCCTGCGACCCGTATGTTTTGCTCACATTCTCCAGCACCAGTTCCATGCAGTTCACCCCTTAGTACAGCCCCCGTCCCCGGGCCCGCATGATCAAAAAGAGGAAGAAAATTCCTCCCAGCACGTACATGATCACGCCGACCGGGATCTCGACCGGGCTTAAAATCGTCCGGGCCGCCGTATCCGAAACAAGAAGGATCGCTGCCCCCAGGAGACCGGCGCAGGGGATGAGGTAGCGGTGGTCGTTCCCGATAAGCATACGGCAGATGTGCGGGGCCATGAGTCCGATAAACCCGATAACCCCGGTAAAGGCAAGGCAGCACGAGGCAGCAAAGGTCGAGATCATAAGCCCCGAGAGCCGGAGCCGGTTCACGTTGATGCCGAGGTTTTTTGCCACATCGTCCCCGGCCGAGAGTGCGTTTAAGTCCCAGGACATCCGTTCGAGAAGGAAAAACGGGATGAGCGTGAGCGGGATGAGGAGCAGAACCGCCCCCCAGCTCGCCCCCCACATCCCGCCCATCAGCCAGACCATGAGGTCGCGGAGCTTCTCGTTGCTCGAAATGTACTGGAGCGCCGTGATGCCGGCCGAGAAGATGTAGCCGATGACCACACCCGAGAGGACGAGCGTCGCCTGGTTGATGCCCCGGGCCCGGGAGATCGCGTACACGAGAAGCATCGAGAGCCAGCCAAAGACAAACGCCATAATGATGACAAACGAATTGCTCCCGACAAGAAGAAGCCCCCCGAGAACTGCCGGACCGATCACGATGGCAACCGCGGCCCCGAACGATGCAGCGGAGGAGAGCCCGAGCGTGAACGGGCTCACGAGGGGGTTCCGGAGGAGCCCCTGCATCACGGCCCCGGCAACCGCGAGGCTGATCCCGGTAAGGATCGCCAGAAGAATCCGGGGCAGCCGGAAGCCCACCACGATCAGTTCGGCCTGCGGGTTGGACGGTGAGGGCACGGTAAACGGGATCGCATCGTACCAGCTTCCGACCGCCGGGAGATACGCGTGCAGGAAATTCTGGATCGAGACTGCGCACGCATGGGCAACCGCAAGAACCGTATCCTCCGGTGAGATGGAGACCGTACCTATCCCGGCCGAGAGGATCGCAACCGCGATGACGAGCACCAGCAGGGCCGCAACAAGGACAATCCGGCGCCGGCTCCCCTCTTTGTACAAGGAACTGACTGATGGCTGCGGATTCCCGGGATGGCAGGACGGGTCGGGCACGGAATTTTCCCCTCGTAACACGTGCAGGCAGGTGCACCGGGCTTACATCCCGATACCCTTTACTGCCCCTGCAATCTGGTCCGAACGGAGGTCTTCAAGCCGGAGATACTTTGCCCCGAGTTCGTCCGAGAGCGCATGGGCAAGACCAAACGAGAGGAATCCCTGCTCGGAGTCGATTACGACAGACGGGATCTCTGCCCCGCGTATCCGGGATGCGGCCTCCTTTGCATCGTCGAGCGGCGAGCCGGAGCCCATACTTACATTTGCCTTCCCGTCCGAGATCACGACCATCCGGGGGATAACATGGGGATGGGTCATGCGTTCGCGCTCCAGTACCTCAAATCCCTTCATGAGGCCGGAGGCAAGCGGCGTCTTTCCCCCGACAGGGAGCGCTTGCATGTACTTCCGGGCAAGTTCCACGCTCGATGTCGGCGGCAGGAGCTCCTCGGCATGATTGCCGCGGAAGACCACGAGCCCGACTCGGTCGCGCTTCTGGTAGGCGTCGATCAACAGCGAGAGGATCGCCCCCTTGACCGCGGTCATGCGCTGCTGTGCGCCCATGCTCCCGCTTGCATCGACCACAAAGAGCGTGGTGTTTCCCATCTTCCTCTCCCGGACTTTTTCGCGCAGGTCGGATGCCTCGATCCGGATTGCAAGTTCCCCCGTGCGCTCCCGCTGGTGCGGTGCGGCGGCCCGGATCGTTGCATCGAATGCGATGTCGGGGCCGGGCGCTGCCGGGATCCGGCTCCCCACATACTTCCCGTCCCGGGACTCGGTTGTGCTCCTCCGGCCGTTGCCCTCGCGGCGTAATTCGTCCATTCTTCGCGGGAGCGCAAGGGATTTGCGGTCGAGAGAGAACGGGGCACCCTCGGCAAACTGCGTGGTGGCCGACCCGTCCGGGTTCCGGTTCTCCTGTGGCGGAGGGCTGGGCGGGCGTTCGTGCCCCGTTTGAGGTTCCTTATGCTGGTTCTGCGATTTTTTTATGGACTCTTCCACCTTCTCTTTGTCCATCTGCTGCTCCGAGAAGGGACGGCGGCGCATCCGGTGGGAAAGGACAAGGGCCGCTGCCTCGCGGACATCGTCTTCGGTGACATCGGCCCGGTCATTATATGCCGCAATTGTCGCCGCGGTCTTTGCCATCGTGATATCGGCCCGGTGCCCGTCAACCGCCATATCGATACAGATCTGTGCGATCGTGTGGAGCATCTCATCGGAGATCCGGACTTCCGGCAGGAGTTCCTGTGCACGGGAAATACGCTCCCGCAGTGCCTGTTCGGCCTCCTGGTACTCTGAATGGAATGCCAAAGGATCGTCCTCGTACTTCCGGCGCCGCTTTATCACCTCTACCCGGGTATCTGCATCGTGGATCCCTTCGATCTCCACGCAGAGCCCGAACCGGTCCAGCAGCTGGGGCCGGAGCTCCCCCTCCTCGGGGTTCATGGTGCCGATCAGGATAAATGCCGACGGGTGTGCGTAGGAAACTCCCTCGCGCTCGATAACATTGGTGCCCATTGCAGCTGCATCCAAGAGGACATCCACGATGTGATCGTTTAAGAGATTGACTTCGTCCACGTACAGGATGTTCCGGTTGGCCTGCGCAAGGATACCGGGCTCGAACTTTTTTTCACCGGTTTTGAGTGCATGCCCGATATCGAGGCTGCCCACCACCTTGTCCTCGGTGGCGCTGATGGGAAGCTCGACCACCCGCATCGGCGCCAGTACTGCGGTTACCCCGGGGAACTTTTCCCGGCAGTCCGGGCACATGGTTTTCTCGTCCGCCGGGTCGCAGCCGAAGATGCAGCCCTGTACCACCTGACGGTCCGGGAGCAGGCGGGCGAGCGCCCGGGCTGCGGTGGACTTTGCCGTCCCCTTCTCGCCCTTGATAAGGACGCCGCCGATCTTCGGGTTGATCGCGTTTAACAGGAGTGCCTTTTTCATCTGCTCCTGGCCGACAATCGCCGGGAACGGGTAGATCTCTTCGAAGTGCTGCATGATTCCCCCGGATAAAAATATCTGAAATATGATGATCTTTTCACCAAAATTTCATTTCATAGTGTATTAAATATTTCATTTTGTAACAATGATACTAATCTGTAACAAACTTTGTAAAAATTATAATACTAAAAAACAGAGCCGCACCGGCAAAGCCGCCGGTGCTAACAGAAGACCCGGGGAGGTTTGTTTAACTTTATGAGAATGACTGCGGTCATGTGGGGATCCTATGCCCCGGTACTCAAGCGTGCAGCGGCGGCGACCGGCTGTACCTTGTCGTTATTCCCGTGCCGGGTGCTCGAAGAATACCCGGAAAAGATCGATGAAGCCCTGTCCGCAATGCGGGACGCCGATGTCGTGCTGTTGTATCATACCTCCGACATGTTCTGGGAACACCTCGACAAGGAGATAGAAACGATCAAAAAGAGCGTGCCTGTCGTCTGTCTTGGCACCGATCCGCTTACGTGGAACCTTTCCACCGTCCCGGTGCCGGTCGTTGCAACCTGCCAGACCTACCTCACGAACAACGGCGACGAGAATTTCAGGAACCTCATCTTTTATATCGAAAAGACCGTGCTTGGAAAGGAGGGGGAGGTACCACCACCGGTCGCTGTCCCGTGGGACGGGCTGTACCACCCGGACGCACCACGGGCATTTTCCTCTGTTGCAGAGTACCGGGCCTGGTACTCGCCGCGTACATGCAGCGGGCCGTGGGCGGGCATCCTCTTCTCCCGGGTTTCGTGGGCATCATCCAACTGTGCCATCGAGGATGCCCTGATCCGGGCGCTTGAAGCCACCGGAATGAACGTAATCCCGGTCTTCACGTACTCGATCCGGGACGAGACGATCGGCGCAAAAGGAATGGCGCAGGTTGTGCAGGAATATTTTGCCCCCACGGGCGCACCGGAGGTCGATGCGATCGTAAAGCTCGTGCCGTTTCTTCTCGGCACATCGTCAGATGAAGGCCATTACGGGAAGACCGCGGCAGAGAAGGGGACAGCTCTTCTCTCACTCCTGGGGATACCGGTTTTCTCCCCGGTTATCTCCGCGTACAAGTCGCTCGAACAGTGGCGCGAATCCGCCGGGCTCACGCTCGATGTCGGCTGGGCTGTCGCAATGCCCGAGTTCGAGGGTGTCATCGAACCGGTGTACATCGGGGCCGGGGCGAGCAGTGCCGATGGCGAGAAGAACCGCGTGCCGCTCGAAGAGCGGTGCAGGAAAGTCGCGGCGCGGGTGAAAAAATGGATCGCCCTTGCACAAAAACCGGTTGCGGACCGGAAGGTTGCGTTCATCCTCAACAACAACCCCTGCGCGAACGCCGACGCCAATATCGGGGCCGCCACCCACCTCGATTCGCTCGAAAGCGTTGCCCGAATTCTCTCGCGCATGAAAGAGGCCGGTTACCGTGTCGAAACCCCGGCCTCGGGTAAAGACCTCATCGAAAGGATCCTCGAAAAGAAGGCGGTCTCGGAGTTCCGGTGGACGACGGTCGAGGATATCGTGGCAAAGGGCGGGGCCCTTCTACAGATGGACACCGCCACGTACGAGGCATGGTTTGCGAGGATTCCCGAGCGCGCCCGAAAAAAAGTCTGTGCAACGTGGGGCCGGCCCCCGGGGGCGGGGATGGTATATGGCGGGAAGATCCTCGTCACGGGCATTTCGCTCGGAAACGCTACCGTGCATGTCCAGCCCAAGCGCGGGTGCTTCGGCGCCCGGTGCGACGGCTCGGTCTGCAAGATGCTCCACGACCCGGACTGTCCGCCTACGCACCAGTACCTCGCCACCTACCACTGGATCGAAGATATCTTTGGCGCCGACGTGGTCGTGCAGGTAGGGACGCACGGGAACCTGGAATTTCTGCCCGGCAAAGGAGTTGGCCTCTCGGAGGAATGTTTCCCGGATATTGCAGCAGGCGCAACCCCGTTCCTGTACGTGTACAATGCGGACAACCCTCCCGAGGGAACCATTGCGAAACGAAGAGGGTACGCGGTCCTCTGCGATTATATGCAGGCCGTGCATGCAGAGAGCGGGCTCTATGGCGAACTCGAAGAACTCGAACGCCTGCTCGGGCAGTACGGCACAGCAAAGAACGACCCGGCCCGGGCCCATGCCCTCCAGCACCTGATCCTGGATGCAGTTCACGCGGCCCGGCTCGAAAAGGAACTGCCGTTCTCGCACGACACGCCGCTTGAGGAGATGGTCGGCCGGGCTCACGAGGCTCTTATAAAGATTAAGAGCACCCGGATCGCGATCGGGATGCATATCTTCGGCGAGGTCCCGTCCGGGGAAAAACGGGTGGACTTTGTCTCATCGATCCTCCGGTTCGACACCGGGGAGGGATCGCTCCGCCGGGAAATCGCCCGGGTACTCGGGCAGGACATGTCCGAACTCCTCGAACATAAGGACCGGTTCGATGATGCAACGGGCATGTCGTACGCAGACATTCTGGAAACAGCTGACCGCATGGCCGGGCAGTTTGTCCGTGCTGTCGTAAACGGTTCAACACTTTCGGCGGACAAAATTTTCTCCCGGGCCGTGCAGCCCGGGCAGGCAGAAACGTTCGACCGGCTCCGCGAACGGATCCTCGATATCTCGCGGAGGCTGGACGAATCAAGGGAGATCGAATCCCTCCTTTTTGGCTTTGACGGAAAGTATATCCGGCCGGGCCCCTCGGGCCTTGTCACAAGAGGCCACGATGAGGTGCTCCCGACCGGCCGGAACTTTTACTCGCTCGACCCGTACCAGGCCCCGACCCGGGCTGCATGGCGCGTGGGCGGCCGGCTCGCGGATGCCCTGCTCGACAAGTACCGCCGCGAAGAGGGAAAACTCCCGGAGAATGTCGCATTCTACTGGATGGCCGGGGACATTATGTCCTCGGATGGGGAGATGTATGCCGAGATCCTCCGGCTCCTTGGGGTCGAACCGGTCTGGCTTGCAAACGGCCAGGTGAAATCATTTGCCATCACGCCGCTCGAAAAGCTCGGCCGGCCCCGGATCGATGTGACCGTCCGATCGTCCGGGATCCTCCGCGACAACTTCCCGAACTGTTACGAGCTCGTGGACGAAGCGGTCCGGGCCGTTACTGCGCTTAACGAAGACCCGGGGCAGAACTATGTGCGCAAACATGCGCTCACGGCAATGGAGACCGACGGAGTGAGTTTCCGCGAGGCAACGTACCGCATCTTCTCCTCAAAAGCCGGCACCTACGGGAACGGCGTGAACCTCGCAGTGCTTGCGAGCGCCTGGAAGACCGAGGCCGATCTCGCGGAGGTCTTTGTGGCGTGGAACGGCTACGCATACGGGAAAGACACACAAGGTGCCGCCGCCCATGCCCAGCTTGCAAACAACCTCTCCACGGTCGCCGTCACGTTCAACAAGGTCCAGTCAGACGAGTACGATCTTTTAGGCTGCTGCTGCTATTTCGGGACGCTCGGCGGGATGACCGCCGCCGCCCGGCAGCACTCGGGAAACGAGGTAAAGCCGTACTATGGCGACACCCGCGAGCCGGATCATGTCGAGGTCCGGGACCTTGCCGATGAGATCCGGCGCGTTGTCCGGACAAAACTCCTCAACCCGAAATGGATCGACGGGATGAAGGAGCACGGCTACAAGGGCGCGGCGGACATGATGAAACGGATCACCCGGGTGTACGGCTGGGAAGCTGCGACCCGCGAGGTGGACGACTGGATCTTTGACGACATTGCGGAGACCTTTGTCAACAACGACGAGATGCGGCAGTTCTTTGAAGAGAACAACCCGTACGCTCTCGAAGAGATTGCCCGCCGGCTCCTTGAGGCCGAACAACGGGGGCTCTGGGACGCAGATGAAGAGATCCTCGACGAACTCAAAAACCATTACCTTGAGATCGAATCATGGATGGAAGACCGGACCGGAGACGGGGATTTCCAGGGCGGCGGTGTCGATGTCATAACAAAAGATGATATTGCCTCGTGGGGAGATTCCATGGAAGGGATCCTTGCAAACGTCCGTGCACGGCACCGGCGGGAGCCCGGCCCGCATTAACCTGGGGGATACACATGATCGCAATCGAGACACACGACCTTACCAAATACTACGACAGCCTCTGTGCGGTTGACCACCTCTCGCTTGAAGTAGACAACGAGATCTTCGCGCTTCTCGGCCCGAACGGTTCCGGGAAAACTACGACCGTCATGATGCTCACGACCCTGCTCCGGCCGACACAAGGGAGTGCCGCGATATGCGGGCACGATGTTATGCGTGAAGGCGAGGCGGTCCGGAAACGGCTCAGCTACGTGCCGCAGGACATGGCGGTGGACATCAAGCTGACCGGGCGGGAGAATGTCCTCCTCTTTGCCCGGCTCTACGGGGTCGCAGACCCGAAGGATAAGACCGACGAGGTGCTCGCGATCATGGAACTGTCGGATCGGGCCGACGACCTGATCCGGACATACTCGGGAGGGATGCGGCGCCGGCTCGAACTTGCACAGGCGCTCGTCCACGAACCGGAGGTGCTCTTTTTAGACGAACCCACGATCGGGCTCGATGTCGCGGCACGGAAAAAGATCTGGGAGCACATCCGGCAGCTCAGGAAGAACGGCATGACGATCTTTGTGACCACGCATTACATGGACGAGGCCGACCAGTTCTGCGACCGGGTCGGGATCATCAGCCACGGAAAGATCGCTGCGCTCGGTACTCCTGCGGCCCTCAAGGCAGAGCTCGAAAAGGACGTGATCACGGTACAGGTTACCGGGACGCTCCCCGGCCCGGTCACGATCGACGGGGTCCGGTGCGTGGGCCAGCAGGAGAGCGAGATCACGTTTACCGCAGAGAACGGCCGGGAGGCAATGCCCCTGATTGCCCGGGCGCTCGAAGGAGCGGGCGTCACGGTGACCTCGCTCTCCATGCGGGAACCGACACTCGACGATGTCTTCCTCCACGCGGTGGGGACAACCGAAGATTCCGGGGCATTTGATTTCCAGCAGTTCAGGACAATGTTACGGAGGCGGAAATGAACGGCATACAGGAATACATTTCGCGGGATATGATCAAGTGGCTGCGGAGCCCGGTCTCGGTCGTGTCCATGCTGGTCATGCCGGCGGCGTGGCTGATCTTTGTCGGCCTTGCCCTGCCGGTCACGTTTACGGGAAACTACCTGGACTTCATTGTCCCGGGCATTCTCGTGATGACCATGCTCTCGTCCTCGCTCAACGGCGGGACGCTGTTGATGTTTGACAAGATCCTCGGATTTTTGAACAAGTTCCTTGCCCTGCCCACACCCCGGGAGAGCATCCTTTTCGGGAAGATCTTTTTCATCACGATACGGGGGGCCATCCAGGCAACAATTATTCTCGTGATCGCGGTTCTCATCGGCGCGACCATCCTCCCGCCGGCCCAGTACGGGATGATCTACCTGATCCTCCTCCTCTTCGGGTTCTTAATGTCGGCATTTGCCACCACGATTGCGCTCTACCTCGGCGACCATGATTCGTACGCGGCGTTCAATACGATGATTGCCATGCCGATCTTTTTCACATCGAGCGCTCTGATGCCCTACGATGTGATGCCGGCCTGGCTGCGGACGATTGCACACGTTAATCCCCTGAGTTATGCAATCGATGCGGTCCGGGCCACGGAGACCGGCGCGGTCCCGGTCCTCCAGATCGGGATCCTTGCGGTGCTCGCCGGGATTGTGATCGCGATCTGTATGCAGATGTTCCGGCGGGTGTCGGTGTGAAAAAAGGTGACTTCATGGACAAGCGGATCATTATTGCAGGAATTATTCTTCTCTGCTGTGTTGCAGCAGGGGCAGTTGTACTGACGAGCGGATCAGGGCCGCAGGAAAAAGCCGTGGCGGCAGCGGTTGTTCCCGCAATGCCCGCAGCAGCAAACACAACCTCCCCACAGGCCGGCTGTACGCAGGTCACGATCACCCAGACGGACGGGACGCCCGTGACGCTTCCCTGCCGGCCGGAGCGGCTGATTGTAGCAAACGCCAATGCCGCTGAAATGGTGATTGCACTCGGCGCCGGCGATAAAATTGTGGGCGTAACCGACTCGACGCTCTCGGTCCCGTACATCATGGACAAGATCCCGAACGCCACGAGCATCGGCAACTGGCAGACGCCAAACGTGGAACAGATCCTCGCGCTCCACCCGGATGTGGTGATCGCGTATTCGAGTTACCAGCCAAAGAACCTCGACCAGCTTCTGGCTGCAAACATCACGGTCATCTCGCTGGACTGCTACAAGCTCGATACACTCCCGGCAGACGCCCGGGCAATCGGAAAACTCACCGGCCGGGAAAATGCTGCTGAAGTCTATGCACGCATGGTCGAGGATTCGGTAGCAGAGGTGGATGCCCGGGTAAAGACCCTTCCGAAACAGGATTTTCCGGGAGTGTACTTTGAGTCCTATACGGATTACACGGCAGCGGCAAATGGCTCCGGGTCCGATGAGATGCTGGTATCAGCCGGGGGCCGCAACATTGCCGGGGATGCAATGACATCGACCATGAAGGTGAGCCCCGAGTGGGTGGTCTCAGCGCAGCCGCAGTACGTGTTCAAGGTCGTCTCGTCATCGGATACCCGGGCGCTCTCCGAGGTCGTGGCATCCTTAAAGAGCCGGCCCGGCTGGAATACGATCCCGGCGGTCCGGAACAACCGGGTGTACGCGTTTGCAAACGATATCGAGTTCGGGCCGCGGGCCTACATCGGCCTCGTGTACACGGCCCAGCTCCTCCACCCGGACGAGTTCCGCGATATGCATCCGAAAGCGATGAAGGACGAGTACGCGGCAGCGTACGTGAGCGGGACGAATACATCGGTGACGGTGTACCCGTAAAGGGGATCTGTTGAGAAGAGACCCCCGTTTTTTTACCATTTTCCGTGACCGGGTCCAACCGTCAAAATGACCCCGACATAGTACAGGGAACATTTTTGTTCCTTTGAAAAAATCCCGAAAATAACCCGGATTCCTGAACACTCTTTTTTCCAGCCCCTGTTTTCCCGAAAAATCATTTCATAATCAAAGCACATCCTCTATAAACGCCCCATACTGGTACGTCAACAGGGCCCTGGAGACAAAATTACGTACCGTAAATCCGGACAAAGTGGGGAGCCGCAAAAAAATAACGCGATCTCCCGCCGGAATGCCGGGAACAAAGAGGCGCTATGGGTCATAAGGGACTGGACTGTTTTTTTCGGTTCTCAGGAAAACAACAGGCGCGAAACGATCCGGGGGATTGGTATTGCGGCTGTTTACGAGGGAATCCCCTCTCCGGTTCTGCCCGTTCACTTCTTTTAGCCGCGGCATTCTGAAAAACCCGTATGAAACGAGGTGATCGTATGGAAATTTTACCAACGAACAAGGACGGTGCAGCCGGGCCCGGACAGGAAAACGAAGAGCTGGAATGGGGAAAACAGCATATCCCGTATGAACCGGAGATCCGGCTTGCAGACCGAATAACGGCACTCCACGATATCCCGAAAGTCCAGGGCACAGGTTTGCCCGGACAAAGAACGAGCCGGACAGCCGAAGCTTTAAAACATGCAGAGGAGAGGGATGCCGCGGCGTACCGGGCGCTTGCGCAGGAAATACAGGAGCGGCAGGAAGAGCTGGCCGATGCCTTGCTCACGCTTATTAACGATCTCCAGTACCGCGTGGACCGGCTGGAAAACCGCCGGCGTATTCTGGTAGACCATCCTCCCGCAACCCGATCGGAGAAAAAGGGATGAATCCCTTCTGCTGCGGGACTGGACGGCCGGGCCGTGCACCGAAAACCGCAGAGGGGGGATCATGACCCGGGGCCCGGTCCCGCAGAAATCCATCGATACTGCCCTTCCCCTTGCCCGGGCCCGCGGGCTGGTTGCCTGCTGCACGCCCGGGCGGGCAAGTATCTGCGACTTTGTGATCTGCGAACCGGTACAGACCGTGCTTGTCCGGGTCCGGCCATGCCGTCGCCTTCACTGCCCGGCGCCGGAGATAGCGGATCAGTTCGCTGAACCCGTTGGCCGGCTCCGGCTCGTCCCGGATGCCGCCGGCCGGGCCCGCGAGCTCTGGGTCTGCGGGCAGTACGGGACATTCCGGTTTTTCCGCATCGCAAATGCCGGTCTTGTCGAGCTCGACCGGAACGGGAATGTGCCGGGAAGTACCTGACACCCGGATACCCGTCACCGTAAGGTCTTTTCCCGGCGGTACTACCGCATATTGCAGAACATGAGGGGAGTACCTCCCAAATCTCCCCGTTTCGGGCTCCGTTTACCGTGTTTTTCTAGGAAAACAAGCTAGTTTCGCAAAAAACCAAGTCAGTTTTTTGGATCTCTCATACAGATCACGCCGTATACTGACCGTTTTGGACCAAGCGTATTTGGGCCTGTTTGGGCGGCGGTCGTAATGGGTGCCCTTCCCTCTCGCACAGGGCAAAAACCGGGTCGTACAGAACGGACCGGCAGCCGTGCAAACGGCACGATACGGGTAAAAATTCACGCCGGCAGGAGCCATTTTGCGGACAGGGGTTCCCGGGAAGCGAGCGGTTTTTAAAACTGGAACGATCCGCTTTGTCCCAACAATGATCAATTAAAATAGCATTAACACAAGTACAATTGTTTAGCGTTACCCGTACGGATCCCGTCTCCGGTGTCAGAGCAAATCTTCCACGCGGCCGGGGGCAGTCATGCGGGCAACGGCGCAGAGGTGGAATTTCAGATGCAGTTTACAGAATCAGACGAGCGTGCAGTCTCGCCGGTGGTCGGCGTGATGCTGATGCTCGTTGTCACGATCATCATTGCCGCAGTCGTCTCCGCATTCGCGGGAGGACTGGGAGGAACACAGCAAAAGACACCCGCTGCGGTGCTGGATATAAACATCCATTCACTTGAAAATCAGGGTGCAATGCCAGGATATGGAAGCGGATATTACATCCCGACTATGACCATAACCGAAATCAGCGGAGATGCCCTCCCTACAAAGGATCTTAAAATCACAACCTCCTTTACGAATTCCAGTGGGACAACATTTACCGGAAATTTGAGTGGTGAAGTTGCCGTAACGGGGAATGACGGTTGGAACAGTTATACCTCCAGCCAGTATGCCGGAGTTTTGTATCTGAGCGATATCAACCGTTTTGGATGGGCCGTTCAGAACACCGATCACGGGTTCAAAGGATGGTTCGGAAATTCGTCTGCCGTACTACAACCCGGGGATACCCTGACAACACCGGCGCAATACTGCGGAAATTACAATGATAACACGGGGCCCTCATCTCCCCATACCAATCCGGGTATGAACTATCTTCTTGGATTCGATGTGACAGAACAGGAGAAAGTCGGTGGGTTCGGGCCCGGTTCCGTTGTTGAAGTAAAGATTCTCCATACCCCGAGCGGAAAGATGATCGCTGATCAGAAGGTGGTTGTAGAATGATCATGCGCAAGGATTCGGCAGTATCTCCGGTTGTCGGTGTCATGCTCATGCTCGTGGTGACTATCATCATCGCTGCAGTGGTCTCTGCATTTGCAGGAGGACTGGCAGGAAACACGCACAAGACGCCCCAGACAAGTATTGCCGCAACGGCAACTCTGCCCCCTTCAGGAAACGAGACGGTCTTTGCCAACAATGGCGGAGATGTTCTTGATCTCAACGAAATTAAAGTGATGTTCCAGTCGCAGGATACAAAAACAACACTGACAACGACAGATGTCGGAACCAATTGCATTGCGTTCCAGAAGGTCGGCAGTACAAGTTCAACGATGATAAAACCCGGCGATAGTTTCAAGATCGTTGGAAAAGCGGCAGGTTACGGGACCGGTGTCACGTATGGCAGCTTTGCAATGTATGCCGATTCCAAGATTACCTGGAGTGTCATTGACAAAGTCAGCGGAGGCACGATTGCAACCGGGACGGTGGTCCTGTAAATCCCGGACATGAACCTCATGTCCCTGTTTTTTACCGTAAATGAGGGAAGTGCAACAACAATGCCAAAATTATCCGTACGCCCTCAGGGAAAAGAACCCCGTACGCGGAAGAGAAAATTCAAACCCAACCTCCGGCTCCAGCTGGACTGCCAGTTATTTGCAAAAACGATCTGCCCGGATCTGCAGGAGACTGCATGTTCCATAAAAGACGGATAAAAAAAGGGGAGAATTCACAAACCATGCCAAAATTTTTCGGATGCACGCCGGCCGGGCCGACCCGGCAGGCAATAGAGAAGTTCGAGAACGAAGTGATGGTCCGGCAGGACAGCCAGATGCTGGTCGGGACCGTGTACCTCGACATGCAGGAGAACGCGTGGGCGGTGGCCGTTGCGTACAACCATGGACGGGCCCCGGGCCTGCACGGCCACGAGAATGCCCTGGAAGTGCGGTACTCGTACGCTCCCGGGGCCGGGAACACCGCACAGATGTACCGCTCGGATCCGGGAACCGTTACTTCCCTGAACACCGGGCCGTTTGCCGACCCGGACAGCTTTGCCCGGTATGCCATCGATCACGAGCGGGCCGTTGCAAACCATGCAGCCTGAACCGGGACCAGGGCCGTGCCGGCCGTTCCCGTTTTTTAAAAAACCGGGATTAGCACCGGCGACTGCCTTGAAGAGCCGGTCTTTCCCGGGGAACCAGACCGGCCCGGACCGGCGGACAAAAAGGCAGCGGTAGCCTCGCGCCGGGCCGGGCGGCACCCGGTAAAAAAAGATCCTTAATCTCCCATCAGAACGGACAAAGATACCCATGAAACAGATCTATCTCATCCTCATTTTCGCCGCAGTCCTCTGCCTTGCCGCAGCCCCGGCGCTTGCGGCACCGCCGGCCAATACTACCGCACCGGCCCGGACCGTCACCGACGATTACGGCACCACGGTCACGATCACCGGGACCCCGGAACGGATCGTCTCGCTCGCGCCCACGAACACCGAGATCCTTTTCGCGCTCGGTCTTGGCGACAAGGTTGTCGGGGTCACCGATTACTGCAACTATCCCCCCGAAGCTTTGACAAAACCAAAGATCGGCGGGTTCAGCACGGTGAGCGTTGAAAAAGTTGCCGCACAGCACCCGGACCTTGTGGTAGCCTCCGAAGGAAACGGTGCGGAGCTGGTCGATCACCTGCGAAAACTCAACATGACCGTGATGGTAACAAACCCGAAAAATGTCTCCGGGATCTTACAGGACATCACGCTTGTCGGTGAAGCTGCCGGCGCCGGGGACAATGCCTCCGCTCGGGTCGCTTCGCTTACTGCACGGATCCGGGCAACCGAAGCAAACGCCTCGGCCCTCGGTGCGCACCCGAAAGTCGCCCACATCATCTGGAACGATCCCATCTACGCGAGCGGCAGCGGGACGTTCCAGGACGAGCTCATCAGCATGGCCGGCGGCACGAATGCATTTGCCGGTAAAACCGGGTACGCTACGATCGGCACCGAGGAGTTCATCGCGGCAAACCCCGATATCCTGATCGTAAACTCGGGCACCGGCATGGGCGGCAGCGAGGACTCTGTGGCGCAGTATTTCGGGAACGAGACCCGGTTTGCCGGGATCTCTGCCATCAAAAACCACCGGGTATACGTGATCGATTCCGACACGGTGGACCGGGCCGGGCCGCGGGTCGTTGACGCCCTCGAGATCATTGCAGCCGATGTCCGGGAATCGGATAAAACGACCGCTCCCGGCACGCCGAAACCTGCGGCGCCGGGCTTTGGATCCCTTGCGGCCGCTGGTGCCTGCCTGTCAGCGCTCGCCCTGTTCGCACTGCGGGAAAAATAACCCGGGGCGCCGGCTTTTTTTGGCATATACCTCCATCCGCCATTTTCCACAACGATTTTTTATCAGTCCCGGGTATTCTCCGGTGCGGGTAATTTTATCGCGGCACCGGGTCACGGCCGGACCGGTACCGTAAACTACTTGTAATCTCCCATGCATGGGACACTATGGACCAGGCATCGTTTTTTGTTGCGTTTTTTGCAGCGCTCTTTGCCATCACCAACCCCCTGGGAAATATCCCGTTTTATCTCATGTATACCGCCGATATCGAGTCGCCCCGCACCCGCCAGGCATTTGCCATCCTGCTCGGGCCGGTGATCTTCGGCATTATCGTGCTCTGCATGTTTTTCGGATCCGCGGCCCTCTCGTTTTTTGGGATCTCGGTCCCGGCATTCGAGATTGCCGGCGCCATCCTGCTTCTCGTCATCGCACTCTCCATGGTCAGCGGGACGCGGACAGAACAGGTCCACGCCACCACCTCATCCGCAAAAGGGCTCACGCCCTGGAAAGCGGCCGAGGCCTATATCCCGACCATCCTCGTGCCCCTGATCTTTCCGATCTACATCGGCGGCGGAACGATCACGGTCGCGACCATCTACGGCAACGAGGCGCTCACCGGGGGACACTTTGCCGCTGCGATTGCGGTCGTTGCCATTGTCTGCATCCTTATCATCCTCTGCAACCTTGCGTCTGATATCATTGCCAGGGTCCTCGGGCGGCAGGGGCTGGAGATCGTGGTCAGGGTTTTTGGTATCGTTCTCCTCGGCTTATCGGTCCAGATGTTTGCCGATGGCGCCGGGCAGATGGCGGCAGCGTTTTTGCAGGCGCACAGCTTCTGAGCGGACCGCAAAGAGAACGGTGGAACCGGCACAGGTACCCGGACAACCCCCAGCCCGGTCCGGCACCTGCCGACGACAGAGCATGATGCTGCCCAAAAGGATACAAGAATATTTTACTTAATTCAACTAAAATATACCCTATGCAGAAAGGGTACGCGGTCACCGGCGTATTAGTCGTTGCCGCGGTTGCAACCGTTGTACTCTGCACCGGGTTTGGCCCGGCGGGAACGCCCTTCTTTGGCATGAACGGCAGCGACACCGCGTCGCTCATCCTCTTCGATGTCCGCTTGCCCCGGGTGATCGCCGCGATGCTTGTCGGGGCCGGGCTTGCCGCGGCCGGTGTCGTGATGCAGGGCCTGTTCCGGAATTCCATGGCCGACCCGTACCTCCTTGGCACCTCATCGGGCGGGGCGCTCGGGGCGGCCCTCGCCATCGTCTGCCTCGGCGGGGCGCTCCACGGCCTCTTTGCGTTTATCGGCTGCCTCGGCGCATCGTTTCTCGTGTACGGCATAGCGCAGAACAAGGGCCGGGTGCAGGTCGAGCAGCTGCTCCTTACCGGGATCGCGGTCTCGATGTTCTTTGCCGCCGTCCTCTCCGCGGTCATGTACTCCTCGGGCCAGAACCTCCATCAGATCCTCTTCTGGCTGCTGGGCGGGTTCTGGAATATTTCATGGAGCGATGTGGAGCTCGGTCTCGTGATCGTGCCGGCCGCGCTCGCGCTCCTCTTCTTCTCCCGCGAGCTCAACATCTTTTCCATGGGCGAGGAGGACGCGATCCATCTGGGCGTCAACACCGAGAAGCTCAAGCTCGTCCTTCTCGGGATCAGCTCGCTTGTCACCGGTATCGCGGTGGCAATCGCCGGCTGCATCGGGTTTGTGGGCCTTATTACCCCGCATGTGGTCCGGCTCGTGGTCGGCCCGGACCACCGGGTCCTGCTGCCGGCCGCGATGCTTGCCGGCGGGATCCTGCTTGCGCTCTCCGACACCGTGGCCCGGACAATCGGTAACGAGATGCCGGTCGGGATCGTGACGGCATTTTTGGGCGCACCGTTCTTCATCTGGCTTTTAAAACGGAGGTATGCCGCGTGATCGAACTTGCCGGCCTTGACGTAAACTACGGGGCACGAAAAGTGCTCGACGCGATAACCTTCGAAGCAAAGACCGGCACGTTTGCCGGGATCATCGGCCCGAACGGCTCGGGTAAAACCACACTCTTAAAGGCCGTCAGCCGGGTCATCGCTCCCGCAGCCGGGATCGTAAAGCTCGACGGCCGGCCGCTCGACGCCCTCACGAGCCGCGAGCTTGCGCAGTCCGTTGCGGTCGTCCCGCAGGAGACAACGGCCGGCTTTGACTTTACGGTCCGGGACGTTGTCCTGATGGGTCGGTACCCCCGGCTCGGCCGGTTTTCCCGCGAGAGTGAGGCGGATCTTGCTGCCTGCGACCGGGCAATGAAACTCACCGGCATCACTCATCTCGCGGCCCGGCCCATCAACGCGATCAGCGGCGGCGAACTCCAGCGGGCGATCATTGCCCGGGCGCTCGCGCAGGAACCCCGCCACCTCCTCCTTGACGAGGCGACCTCGCACCTCGACATCAGCCACCAGGTCGAGATCCTTTCGACCATCAAAAAACTCTCATCCGGGATCGCAGTCATCGGCGTCTTCCACGACCTCAACCTCGCCGCGTACTTCTGCGACGAGATCATTGTCTTAAAGGACGGGAAGATCGTAACGGCCGGCACGCCGGCCGAGGTGATCACGCCGGCACTCCTCGCAGATGTGTTCGGGATCACGGCCGCGGTAACCATCCACCCCGGGACGGGAAAGCCCCTTGTCGTCCTGCTCCTGCAGGAGCCCGGGAAGGCGCCCACCGGCCGCCGGGTGCACGTGATCTCCGGTGGCGGAACCGGCGCTTCGATCCTCCGGGCCCTGCACCGGGCCGGCTGCCGGGTCACGACCGGCGTCCTTGCCATGAACGATTCCGATTACGCAGCGGCAACCGAGCTCGGGATCGCCTGCATCACGGAGCCGCCGTTTGCGCCCATCACCGGCCCCTCGCACGCTGCGCTGGCACACCAGATCGGCGCAGCAGATCTCGTTGTTCTTACCGCAGCGCCGGTCGGGCAGGGGAACCTCGACAACCTCCGCGTCCTTGCAGAAGAGACAACCACCCCGGTCCTCTTTGTCGCGGAGAACAAAACGGCCGCAGTGCCGGACTTTACCGGGGGTGCAGCAACGGCGTACCTCGACCGCATGGCAGCCTCCGGCCGGCTCTCCACCGTTACCGGATCCGATCTTATTTCCCGCTGTACCGCAAAAGGAGAGATATCCAGATGACCGCACAGTACGGCTGTTCCACGTTCTGCTGTATGGACCTGCCCTTACAAGAAGCCCTCCCGTTTGTCCGCGAGAAGACCGACCGAATCGAGATCGTATCCGAAGGGCTCCACGACCTCTTTCGGTACCACGAGGACTGCCAGTCGGTCTCCGCACACTACACCGTGCACGCTCCCCTTTCGGACATCAATCTCGCAAGCACGAACGAGCGGATCCGGGCGGCAAGCCTTGCGGTGATCGACGATCTCTGCGGGATCTGCGACAGCATCCACGCCACCGTGCTCGTGGTGCACCCGGGGTACTTCCCGTGGGAGAACATGCGGGCGGTCTCACGGGAATCGCTGGTCCGGTCGCTCGACGATCTCTGCATTGTCCAGCAGGAGCATGACGTGCGGATCGGGATCGAGAACATGGGTTCGTGGGAGTGCCTCCATTTCCGGCAGCCGGACCTCGTGCCCGATCTCGCGTCCCGCGACCTCGGCTTCGTGCTCGATGTCGGCCACGCCCGGCTCAACAATGCCCTTGACGCGTTCGCAGAAACGAGCCGGCCCTGCCATATCCACTTCCACGATAACCGGGGAACAAACGACGACCACGCGGCCTGCGGGACCGGGACGATCGACTTTGCAGGCATCCTCCCGCTCCTCCCAGAAACCGCGTCGCGGGTGATCGAGGTTTCCAATATTGCGGCATACGAGCAGAGCGTTGCATTCCTTACCGGGCTTGAGCAGAACCTAAAGCGCCGGACCTAGAGGAACACGATCCAACAGATTTTACTCACGAACGAGGCAAAAAATGATCATGCAGACCGTAATCCCCCGGGTCCTTGTCGCCGGCACCCACAGCGGCTGCGGCAAGACCACGATCGCCACCGGCCTGATGGCAGCGCTCGTGGCCCGGGGCATTACCGTCCAGCCTTTTAAAACCGGCCCGGACTTCATCGACCCCTCGCACCACACGCTCATCTGCGGCCGGCCGTCGCGGAACCTCGACATCTGCATGATGGGCGAGGCCGGGATAAAACGGACATTTGCCGAAGCCTCGGCCGGCGCCGGCATCGCGGTGATCGAAGGGGCGATGGGCCTCTTTGACGGGCGCGAAGGTTCCGATACCGCGAGCGCCGCCCACGTGGCCCGGGTGCTCGGCGCCCCGGTGATCCTGGTCGTGGACGTAAAGGCCGTCTCGCGCAGCATCCACGCGACCATCAAGGGTTTCCGGGACTTCGACCCCGGGATAAAGATCGCCGGCGTCATCTACAACCGGGGCGGCAGCGACCGGCACCGGCAGATGATCGCAGAAGAGGAGTATGTCCCGGCGCTCGGCTGGGTGCCCCGACAGCCGGATGCTGAAGTAAAGAGCCGGCACCTGGGCCTGCTCATGGCAGACGAGTCCCCGGCGCTCACAAAGTACGGGAAGGTGATTGAGGAGACCTGCGACCTCGACCGGATCCTTGAGATCGCCCGGGCCGCACCGGCGCCTGACCTGCCAAAAACGGCCGCACCGGACGCCCGGCCAAAAAAGGACCGGCCCGTAATCGCCGTTGCCCGCGACGCAGCGTTCTGCTTTTATTACCAGGACAACATCGACCGGCTCGCCCGGGCCGGCGCAGAGATCCGGCAATTTTCCCCGGTTGCCGGAGAAATTCCGGAAGCCGATGCGATCTATCTCGGTGGAGGATACCCGGAGCTCCACGCAGCGGCGCTCGCACGATCGAGGTCCACCAAAGCGATCCGCACGCTCGCGGAAGACGGGATGCCAATATACGGCGAGTGCGGCGGGCTCATGTACCTCTGCGGCTCGCTCGAATCCGAAGGGAAGGAGTACAAAATGACCGGGATCCTGCCCGGCCGGGCGGTCATGACAAAACGGCTTGCAGCCCTCGGGTACGTGAAAGGCGCATTCTCCGGGAGCGCCGGCCTCTGGCCGGGCACGGTCGCGGTCCGGGGCCACGAGTTCCATTACTCGCATGTCGAGTGCGACCGCGATGCACGCTTTGCGCTCCGGCTCACAAGCGGGGCCGGCATCGGGAACGGGAACGACGGGCTTTTCGAGAACGCCGCGATCGGGACGTACACCCACGCGTACTTCAGCGATGCATTTTGTAAAAAAATCATTGCAGCAGCAGCGGCGTACCGGAACGCACGGGAGAAGAAGTAACATGGACCACGATACCCTCTGCCCCTGCCAGGCAAACGCCCTCTTTGGGATCAAAAAGATCACGGTTGCGGGAAAACCGGTCGGGATCAACGGGCTTCCTGCCGCATTTGCCGCGGTGGACGCAAAAAAGCTGACACGCGATGCAGATATTACGGCCGAACTCATGCGAAAGGTGGAAGAGGAGAACTACATCCCGCCGGCGCTTGCCGGGGAATATGCCGCGGCCCTGCTTGCCGAGTACAAAAAGGTGTCTTCCCACAGATAAGAGGCCAGGGAGTTACTGCACGTATTTTTTCCCGGTCTCCGTGATCGAGTAGATGATCCAGTTGCCCTGGCACTCGCCATCGATAAGCCCGCTCTCTTTTAAGATGGAGAGATGGTAGGAAAGTTTCGAACCGGAGATCCGCATGAACCGGTTGATCACGCAGACGCAGAGCGGCTGGTCTTTGAGGATGTAGAGGATCGAGAGCCTCAGGGGATCGGAGAGGGCATGGTAGCGTTTGCTCTGTGCGGCAAGCTCGGCTTCCTCCGGCACTGCCCGGGAGAGCACTTTCTCGCCGCCAAGGCGCTCGATCTCCGCAAGGCCGGTATCGGAGCGTGCGGCCCGGTTTTTATTCGCGGGTTTTCCCGTACCGCAGCAGGATCGTCCGGAAGATTTCATTTCAAATTATTATGAAATGCCAAGGTATATACGGTTGCCCTGCACCAGTATTTCAATAAAATTTGAAATGAAGGCACTGGCATGATACAGAAAAATCCCGGCCACGATCTCGTGGCGCTGATTGCAGAAGACCGCACTGCCGACCGCCTCGCATGGAACCCGCACGCAAAATTTGCCGGGGTTGCCATGAAACATCTGATCACCGGGAACGATACCGGGGGCGCCCTGAGCGTCCACCACGTGAGGATCGATCCCGGCTGTGCCATCGGCGACCACGCCCATGCCGGGCAGGTTGAGATTCACGAAGTGCTCGCGGGCGGGGGATCCTGCACGGTCGGCACCAAAGAGATCCGGTACGTGCCGGGAGTGATCGGCGTGATGCCGGCCGACACCGTGCACCGCGTGGTCGCGGGGAAAGACGGGCTGCTGCTCCTTGCAACATTCTCGCCCGGGCTTGTATAAGCGGGTGAAACCCCGTGATGCCGCTATGACCTGCGTACTTGTCACCTGCTCCGGTGTCTCGAATACCGGGAAACTGACGACCCAGGCCGCACTCGCGCTGATGCAGCGCCGGCCCGGGCACTATCTCAGGGTGGATGCAAAACAGTCTGCCGCAACACTCGAAGCCGAACTCGCGTATGCCGACAGGATCATTGTCATTGACGGGTGCAGCGAGTGCTGTGCCATGAAAAAAATGCCGGAATCTCCCGCGGTAAAACCAGTCCATGTCATTGCCACAGATCACGGGATCGAGAAAAACGGGATGGCCGACGTGCAGTTCCCTGAGATCGGGATCCTTGCCGACGCGGTAAGGGATGCGGAAAACCTTCCGCAGACCGGGCCGTCACGGTGAATTAAAAAACGTGTGATACCATGAACGACAACCTACCATCTTCACAACCGGCCGGTTCCTGCTGCGGGACCGGCCCAAAAAAACCGGATACGCCTGCCAAACCATGCTGCTGCTCAGGGCCGGGAGACAACCACCCGGCACCGGTTATCCGGCAGACAACATCGGAGATCACGGCCCGGAACCGGTGGGACCACTTCCTTGCCCGGTGGGGCGTCAACCGGGCGGGCCATATCGTCACGCCGGGCCTGTACCGGCTCGGGAACCCGGACAAAAATTCCCCGGTCTTTGCGTCCGCGAACTACACGCTCAGCTTCGATGCGCTCCGCTCGGCACTTGCCGAGAGGGACGCGTGGATCCTTGTCATTGACACCAAAGGCATCAATGTCTGGTGCGCTGCCGGGAAAGGCACGTTCGGGACCGGCGAACTGATCCGCCGGATCGCGGTGACCGGGCTTTCCGATGTTGTTGCGTACCGCAAAATCATCGTGCCCCAGCTCGGCGCACCCGGGATATCGGCCCACGAAGTTGCCCGGTACTCGGGCTTCTCGGTCGAGTACGGCCCGGTCCGGGCCGCCGACCTCCCGGCGTACCTTGCCACCCATACGGCAACCACGGAGATGCGCACCGTCCGGTTCGGTCTTCTGGACCGGCTCGTGCTCTGCCCCATGGAGCTCGTGCACTTCGGCCTGTACGGGATCGTTGCCGCAGCCGTACTCTTCTTCCTTGCCGGCCCGGTGGCGGCGCTTGCAGCAATCGCCGCGGTACTCGCGGGAACCGTGCTCTTCCCGGCGCTGCTCCCGTTCCTGCCCTCCAGAGATTTCTCCCTCAAAGGGTTTATCCTCGGGGCCGTTGTCGCGATCCCGTTTGCCGCCGCATTTGTCCGGGCGCCCGGCCTCTCCGGCACCGCACAGCTCATCGCGGGACTCGTCCCGTTCCTCATCATCCCGGCCGTGGTCGCGTACCTTGGGCTTAACTTCACGGGATCTACCACGTTTACCTCGCGGACGGGAGTGAAAAAAGAGATCTTCCGGTACGTCCCGGCCATGGTCGTGCTCGCCGGCCTCGGGACGGTCCTCGGGATCGCGCTTGGCGTACTCCGGCTCGCGGGGGTGGCGTGATGGCAGACTGTTATGCGGAAAACACCCTTCAGTATTTCCCGGAAAAATGCATCAACTGCCGGCGCTGCACGCAGGTCTGCCCCCACCGGGTCTTTGCCGAAGGAAAAGACCACGCGGAGCTCGCAAACCCCCGGGCCTGCATGGAATGCGGGGCGTGCGCGAAGAACTGCCCGGTGCAGGCCATCGAAGTAGAGAGCGGCGTTGGCTGCGCATGGGCGATGATCGGCGCGGCCATCCGGGGAAAGGACATGGACAGCGGCGAATGCTCCTGCGGGGGGCCGGACGGTTCCTGCTGCGGGACGCACGAAGAAGAGCCGTGCTCCTGCGAAGAAAAATAACGGGGAATGAACGATGATGACGGCTGAACCAAAACGCCTCTCCTTTTTGGACACATACCTCACGCTCTGGATCTTCCTTGCGATGGTCGCGGGGATCGCGCTCGGGTACTTCCTCCCCGCTGTGCCGGCGGCGATCACCGGCCTCTCGGTCGGGACCACCTCGATCCCGATCGCCATCGGCCTTATCCTGATGATGTACCCGCCGCTTGCAAAAGTCCGGTACGAGGAATTAAGAAACGTGTTCCGGGATACAAAAGTGCTCGGCCTCTCGCTCGTGCAGAACTGGATCGTCGGGCCGGTGCTCATGTTCGCGCTCGCCGTGATCTTCTTGCGCGACCAGCCTCTTTTGATGTACGGGCTCATCCTTGTCGGGATCGCACGCTGCATCGCGATGGTGATCGTCTGGAACGATCTCGCCGGCGGCGACTGCGAGTACTGTGCGGCAATCGTCGGCCTCAACTCGCTCTTCCAGGTCTTCTTCTACGCGGTGTACGCGTACTTCTTCATCACGCTGCTCCCTGCAGTCCTCGGCGTCGCTTCCGGCACCGTGGTGAACGTGACCATGGCAGAGATCGCGGTGAGCGTGTTTGTCTACCTCGGCATCCCGTTCCTTGCCGGGCTTATCACGCGGTACGCTCTCCTCCGGGTAAAATCCCGCGAATGGTACGAGCAGGATTTCATCCCGAAGATCTCGCCAATAACCCTTGTCGCCCTGCTCTTTACGATCATTGTCATGTTCGCGCTCAAAGGCGAATACATCGTGACCGTCCCGCTCGATGTCGTCCGGGTCGCGATCCCGCTGGTCTGCTATTTCCTCGTCATGTTCTTCGTGAGCTTCTGGATGGCATTCAAACTCGGCGTGAGTTACAAGAAAGCCACGAGCCTCTCGTTTACCGCTGCGTCCAACAACTTCGAGCTCGCGATTGCGGTTGCCATCGGGGTCTTCGGGATCGGGTCGGCTGTTGCGTTTGCAACCGTGATCGGGCCGCTCGTGGAAGTCCCGGTGATGATCGGGCTTGTCCACGTGGCATTCTGGCTTAAAGAGCGCTGGTATAATGGCCGCAACGATGCCTGCGGATGCGAAGCGCCGTAAGGCACGTGAAAAAATCCAATTTTTTAAAATGCGTGAAACGACAACAGATAACGACGAAATAATTTCCCGTGAATACCATGGACTCATTTGCTTCAGGATTTGCCGGTGTGGATGCGGCAGGGGACGCGAACTCCTTTGTGACCTACCTCGACCTCATCCATTCAATGCCGTTTTTCAGGGAGTGCAAGCGCCGCAGTTTTGTGGAGATGGGAATCCGGCCGGGCGCAGCGGTGCTTGAGATCGGCTGCGGGAACGGCGTCGATGCGACAATTCTTGCAGGCATGGTGGGAGCCGGCGGAAATGTGATCGGGATCGATGTCAGCCGCACCATGCTTGCCTCGGCGCAGGGGAGAACCACCGGGGGACACCCCTCTCCCGGCTACGCGATGAGCGACGCGGCACACCTCCCGTTTGCGGATGCCTCGTTCGATGCGGTCCGGACAGACCGGGTGCTCCAGCATACGACAGATATCTTTGCCGTCACAAAAGAGATGGCCCGGGTGACCCGGCCCGCCGGAAAAGTGGTGGCGTTCGAGCCCGACTGGGAGACGTTTGTCCTCTGGCCCGGGGAGCGGGAGGCTACCCGGAAGATCCTGAACTTCTGGTGCGATCATATCCCGAACGGCTGGGCCGGCCGCACGCTTCCTGCAGCGTTCCATGACGCGGGGCTCGAAGGGGTCGCCGTCACGCCCTCATGCCTTGTCATCACCGATCTCGCGCTGGCAAAGAAGGTCTTTGATCTCGACACAACCCTCTCGCTTTCGGTCCGGGCCGGCATCCTTGATTCCCGGGAGGCAGAATCCTGGGCCCGAGAGCAGGCGCAGGCCGCAGCAGCCGGGCGGTTCTTTTCCTCGCTCACGTTTTACCTGGTAACCGGCACCAGGCGGGCCTGATCCGGTCCTCCTGTTTTTTCCCGGGCACCCGGGAGAAACTCTTTTTAGGGCATCGGTCCTTGGAGAGAATAGTGACTATGGACCGTCCCCGCATCCTCTTTGTCTGCACCGCAAACGCAGCCCGCTCCCAGATGGCGGAGGGCTACCTGCGGGCAAAGTACGGCGATAAATACGAGGCATTCTCGGCCGGCTTCCGCCCCGCCGGCCGGGTGAGCAGCCGGGCCATCACGGCAATGAAGGAGATCGGGATCGATATCTCCGGCCACCAGCCCAAATCCCTTGCAACGTTCGACGGCGTCCCGCTCGATCTCGCCATCACGCTCTGCGATAACGCCCGTGCGGTCTGCCCGGTCGTTCCCTCCGCAAAAAAGACGATCCACTTCAGCGTCCCGGACCCGCACTTAACGCCCGGCACCGATGACGAGATCCTTGACGGCTACCGCAGGGCCCGGGACATGATCACGGCATGGATCGACCGGACGCTCGGGGTCGGGATAATGGGATAGGTATCGGGCAACACTTTTTTATTCAAAAAGCTGGGAAAAGATAAAAATTGAATTCGGGCCCACCATTAACGATAGATTAATACTTTCAATAATTTTATAAACTCATGATTGATAATGGTCCGACCGAGAGTATTCGTTAGTTCCACCTATTACGATTTGAGGCATATTCGCAACTATCTTCAAGCATTTTTAGAGGATATGGGATTTGACCCGGTTTTATTTGAGCGGGGGGATATCCCATATTCCCCGGATACACCTTTGGATGAATCGTGCTATGAGGAAATTACGAATTGTCATATGCTTATTTTAATTATTGGTGGACATTACGGAAACCCAACTTCCGAGGATATAAATAAAATGGGGAGTGGTCCTTTTGAATTTTATAATTCGGTAACAAAAAGCGAGTTTGAAAAGGCATTGAAATTAAAAATCCCGATTTTTATTTTTGTAGATAAAGCGGTCAATACCGAATTTCAAACCTATAAAAAAAACCGAACAGCTGATGGTATCCAATATGCTCATGTAGACAGTATAAATATCTTCAAATTATTGGATGAAATTTTGGCAAAACAACGTAGTATTTTTATTCAGCCTTTCGAAAATTTTGAGGATATTTCAGAGTTCTTAAGAGAACAATTTGCAGGGCTTTTTGCAGATTTTCTCTCTAAACGAAAAAAGGAGAGAGAGTTAATTGAATTAGAACAAAGAATATCGGAATTAAAAGAGATAACCGAATCATTAAAAGGATACACTGAATCGATAATGAAGAAAATTCAACCTGAAGATTACGATCAGATAATTACTTCAGAACAAAGGAAAATTCAACTCAAGAGTGCTTCAAGGTTTTTAAGGGAAGGATTAATTCATTTTATTCTTAAGAGTTATCCGGACAATAAAAAATTGGACGAATTAGAAGTTTTCCACATATTTGAAAAAGCAAAAAATTTGCGGGAATTTTGTCATAAGATGAATATAGATAATGAATATGAAGCCTTTATAAAAGGGGGAAGCGTTCACGAGGCTGAAAACGAATTTGATTCATTAAAGGAAAAATATTTTCTCTAAAATCCAAGGCTTTAAACAGTTACAGCTCGCTAAAGTTAAGGCTTTTAACTTTTGAAAATAATAATTACTCACCAAAATAATCTTTTTCGAAAAGATCTGGACTTGAAACGTGTTATGCCCCAATAGGATTGAACTAATTATTTTTTTGTTTGATAGATAATCAACAGTGTATTATATACCAAATCTTCATCATGCCCCGCTCCCACCATTGAACTATTCAGGACGCGGCCGTAATGACCAGACCAAAGCGGGAGAACATCTACGCGGAATCGGTTGCATTCCACGAGAAGTACCACGGCAAAATCGAGGTCCGCTCCAAGGTCCGGATCAAAAACCGGCACGACCTCTCGCTTGCCTACACCCCGGGGGTCGGGGCGGTCTCAAAGGAGATCGCACACGACAAGGAACTGGCCTGGAAGTACACGATCAAGGCCAACACCATAGCGATCGTGACCGACGGCTCACGGGTGCTCTCGCTCGGGAACATCGGGGGCTCTGCCGCGATCCCCGCGATGGAGGGAAAGGCGCTCCTCTTTAAAAAACTCGCAAACATCGACGCCTTCCCGGTCTGCTTTGCCCGGTCCCACCCGGCCCTTGCCCAGGATATCAAAAACATCGCCCCGGTCTTTGGCGGGATCGCGCTCGAAGACATTGCAGCGCCGAGATGCTTTGAGATCGAAGAGGCGCTGCAGGGCATCGGGATCCCGGTGATGCACGACGACCAGCACGGGACGGCGGTCGTGGTGCTCGCAGCGCTCCTCAATGCCTGTGCGGTCACGAAAAAAGAGTTCGGGGAATTGAACGTAGTCATCTGCGGGGCGGGAGCGGCCGGCGTTGCGATCGCCCGGATGCTCCGGCACATCGGCTACGACCCGAAACTTTTCCCGGCCGTAAACGACATCATTGTCTGCGACCGGCAGGGGATCATCCACCGCGACCGCGAAGGGCTGTACGCAAACAAGTACAAGTTCATCATCGCCGGCGAGACCAACCGGGGCGAACGGACCGGCACGCTCGCGGATGCGCTGGAAGGCGCCGATGTCTGTATCGGCGTCTCCGGGCCGGGAATCGTGACGCCGGCCATGGTCCGGAGCATGGCGGACGACCCGATCGTCTTTGCACTTGCAAGCCCGGTGCCGGAGATCCTCCCCCGGGACGCCCTCCTTTCGGGAGCGGCTGTGGTCGGGACCGCACGGAGCGATTACCCCAACCAGATCAACTACGCGCTCGCGTTCCCCGGCATCTTCCGGGGCGCTCTCGATGTCTGTGCCACCCGGATTTCGGACGAGATGAAATATGCCGCAGCCCACGCACTCGCAAATTACGTGAAGCAGCCCCGGCGGGACCGCATCCTGCCCAAGGTCTTAAACCGTGGCGTGGTCAAAGCCGTTGCCGGGGCCGTGAGCGAGGCGGCAAAAAAGAGCGGGTGTGCGAGGAATTTCAACGAGGTACCGGCTGCCGGGTGATTACGCAGCGTTTCCTTTCGTTGTATTTTAGGAAAATGGGACTGTCATGCAGCCCCCCTCTTGCGCCGCCAGTCCCCCGAGTGGGACGGGGCGCATTACGATGCCCCGGTATTACCTGTACGGGCTCATGCCTGCGAACAGGCAAGGCAGAGCTATCGCAACCGGGGGGTGCCACAGCGGCGGGGGCGGCAGCCCCCGAGAGCGTCTCAACTCATACAACAAAAAACGGGATTCTGCTCTTATTCGCAAAGAGGCCCCGGCCTGACCACCCGGCACACCTGCTCCATGAGCGCGTGGTGCCGGAGGAGCTCGGTGCAGTACGTGGCGCTCCGGTCCGCTGACGGGATCGGATCCCACGCGAGGCCGCAGTCCGTGTCCCAGAGAATGAGCCCCTCGGCCGGCGCCGGCTGGACCGACCGGGCCGCCGGGCCTTCGAGCATCAGCCGGATCCCGTCAGCGTCCAGCTCGCCGTTCCCTGCTGAAAAGAGTGCCGCCGCCATGCACCGCACCTGGTGCCAGAGAAAACTTTCCGCCGTCACTTCAAGAAACGAAAACCGGCCATCAGTCCCGACCCGGATCGCAAGGATCTTCCGGTACGGGTTCTTGTCCCCCACCCGGGCAAAGTTCGTAAAATTGTGCTCGCCTAAAAATTCCCGTGCGGCCGTCTCCATCGCTGCCGGATTCTCCGGGGCATCCGAAAAATAATACCGGTACGTCCGCGACCGTGCATCGAACCGCGGGTGGAACAGTTCCGCGACAACGGCCGTTGCCGTGCACCAGAGATCGGGCGGCAGCTGCCGGTTGAGCGCCTCCCTTGCCCGGTCCGGGTACGCCGTCGAGAACGCGATCACCTGTCCGCAGGCATGCACGCCCCGGTCGGTCCGGCCGGCAGAACAGAACCCCGCAGCCCGCCAGTCGGAAAAAAGGCTCGTGCGCTGGCACGCGGCAATGAACTCCCCTTCGACCGTCCGCTCCGACTCCTGCTGCTGCGAACCGTAGAACCGGGTGCCCAGGTACGAGACCCGGACCGCAAGCCTCACCGGACGCGGAACCGCCGGGTCAGCCTCTTTATCTTTCTCCATGTGTTGTTGAGCGACTGGCGGGTGTAGGTCCGCAGCGGAGTCTGGCGTCCGCCGTAATCGACCTTTCCCGCACGGATAGCAGCAAAGATCGCCTGCATCTCCGGTTCTGCTTCCACAAACGTTCTCCCGTACCCGACAAAGCGTGCATTGTGCGCATCGCTCCCGCCCACGCAGGGCTTTTCGAGCCGGGCCGCGACCCGGCCGGCCTTCCGGTTGGCCGAGCCGACAATGTACCGGCTGTTGAACGCCTCGACCGCGTCCACGATGTTCATCGCGGCCCGGATCTTCCGGGCAACCCCGTGGCGCCACATGTGGTACGGGTGGGGGAGGATCACGAGCGCTCCCATGCGCTTTGCAATCGCAACCGTGTCGCGGACATCGAGGCCCGCGGGGATCACCTCGGTCACCCCGAGCACCAGCAGGTGTCCCTGCTTGGTCGAGATCTCGATCCCCGGGATGACAAGGACCGGGGTCTTAATGGACAGCGCGAGCTTTGCGCCGTCAACGCAGTCGTGGTCGGTGATGGCGATTGCGTCAAGGCCCACCGCCTCTGCCTGCCGGAGAATATCTTCGACACTGCTCTCCCCGTCTTTTGAGAAACTGGTATGTACGTGCAGGTCGCAGGTCAGCATCTGATCACTAGTGTTTTTACCTCTCTGGTATTAAGGAGATTTATGCGAATCCTCCTTCCCACCGGCTCCGCGACCGCCGGGCTCGTGAAAAAGGCAGCGGCCGGTTTCGACGCGGACGTGGTGGTGACGGGAAAGATCGCCTCGTTTCTTACGCCCCGGGCGCTCCGCGACCTCTTACAAAAAGGCGCGTACGATGCCGTGGTGGTCTCGGGGATGTGCACGGTCTCGTTCGAAACCATTGAGCGCGATACCGGTATCCCGGTCTACCGCGGCCCCCGGCACGCGGCCGATCTTGCGTGGGTGCTCCCGCTCGTGGGAAAGGTGCCGCTCTCGCCCACCATTCCCGCGGAGGACTTCCTCGCGGCGGGACGGGCAAAGGACGCGGCCGAGAAGATCGCGGCATCAGAAGCGGCAGCGGAGCCGGAGTGCGTGATCCGGGGGGTAAAGATCGGCGGCGATGCGCGGATGAAGGTGCTCGCCGAGATCATGGACGCCCACAAACGGATGCATATCCGGGAGACTGCCGAACGGTACTTTGCGGACGGGGCGGATATCGTGGACCTCGGGTTCGGGTTCGATGCAACGCCGGCGGACGTAAAAATGGTCTTTTCCAGACTCGAAGACCTTGACGGGCCGCTCGCCATCGACTCGCAGGACCCGGCACTCATCAGAGCGGCACTCTTCCGGGCCGACATCGTCCTCTCGCTCCAGGAGAAGAATATCCCGGTCGTGGGAAAGGAGGTGGCAGCGGCCGGGGCGGCGGCGGTCGTGGTGCCGGGCGAAAAAACCCTGAAAGGCAACATAGCACGGGCCCGCCGGGCCGGGATCGGCTGCATCGTGGCCGACCCCCTGCTCCAGCCGGCGGGTTCGGGCCTTGTTCGATCGCTTGCCGGGTTTAAGGACTACGGCTGCCCGCTCTTTTTTGGTGCGGGAAATGTTGCGGAGCTCCTCGATGCGGATTCTGTAGGCATTAACGCGCTCCTTGCCGGGATGGCGATGGAGGCCGGGGCCGCAATTATTTTTTCAAGCGAGCACTCGGACAAGACCCGGGGCTCGATCAAGGAGATGCGGAAGGCAACGGAGATGATGGTGCTTGCCCGGGACCGGCCGTATGCAAAGGATCTCGGGATCGATCTTCTCGTGCTCAAGGAGAAGCGGCGCCGGCGCGAACCGCCGCTCGAATACGAGCGTGCAATCGCAGCAGAGCGGATGCCGGACGAGATCGCGTACGATCCGAAGGGAAATTTCCGGATCGGGATCGAGGACGGGCTGATCGTGGCGGTGATCCACGGGAAGGCCATCAAAGGCGAGCGCTGGCAGGATGTCCTGCACACGCTCATTGCCCGGGGGGATGTTTCCCTGCTCGATCATGCCGGGTATCTTGGGAGGGAACTCTACAAGGCGGAGCTTGCGATCCGGTACGGGAGAAGTTTTGAGCAGGACGGGGAGTTTTGAAAACTCGCCCAATGATTTAAAAAATTATTCTGACTTCTCTTCTTTTATCTCGACAATAGGAATTCCTTTTGGCTTCTGTTTTGCAAGAAGGATCTGTTGTTTAATCGAATTATTTGCATTTGTAATCATAACGAGCCCACGGTTTATCGTGTCTGTTAGTTTATTTATCGAATCAAATATCTGGAGCAGCGTGGTAATTATTTCTCGATATTCCCCGATATCGCCCAATTCTTTATTATGCCGATATTTTTCCTGAATAAGGTAAGAAACCGGGAAAACCTCTTTATAACTGCATACGAAGACATTTGTTTCCCTGCCAGAACCGACGATTTCAGGGACCATCTCAAGAACACCTTCGGGTACAACGAGAATGCAGGAATCAATTGTATTGGTCTGATTCCGATACTTTTGAATTTCCTTAATTTCTTTCTCAATTTTTTTGATAATCTCACTTTTGAGATTTTTCTGCTCGGTAATATCCTCGGATTTATCGTATTGATCAAGAAGTTCGAAGACGTCGGGTAGTTTACAATCAATCGGGATAAATTTGCCGTCTTCTAAGTTCCATGCGAATTCGACTATTCCACTGTCGGTTTTCAGATCAGATACAACAACACACGCTTGAATACAGTGAGAAAGAACTTCGCGGAGCTGATCTTCTCCGACAATTCCCCGCTGTTTAGTACCATGAATTGTACGTGTGACCTGTTGGATCATGACGGACATGTCCTTGAGTTGGGCATCACGCTTTGTCTCAATTTCTTCGCGGGATTTTCCCTGTTGTTCAAGGAATGTGGTATTTGCGGATTTTTGCTCTTCAAAAAATTTTTTCGTTGATTCCATCCAATCTTGAATCCGTTTATCTTTTGCCTCATCCACTTGTTTTCCTTTGTCTGCCTGCTCGGTGAATAATTTTTGAGTGTTTTCTATCCACTCTTTTAATCGTTGCTCTCGTTGGGCATCATACTGGGCCCGCTGCTGATCAATCTGTTGCCGAGCTTTTTCCATTTCGAGAAATTTCCCTTTCATCTCTGCAACCTGAGAATTCAGGGAGGAAAGTAATCCAGATTGGCCGGAAAGATCGATAGGTTGTGCGGATTTTAGTTTTCCAATAACATAACCAAGAATCCCCCCAATAACAGCCCCTATGATGAGCCCGACTAGCAAAGACGTAAAGTCCATTTTATACTCCAATATGTGATTGTACTTATTTCTGAATTCATACTATGAACACCATAGTTCTTTCGATAATATTTTAATAATCATTAAACTTTGAAGCAACCGTCAACGCGGTTTGAAGAAATGTCCGGCCGAATTTTTTCCGGTTCGAAATCTGAAAATCCCAAAAAAAGTCCGGGTGAAAGTCTGGACGGCCGGATTTTTCCGGACAAAAATCCAAAATGCCGGAAAAAAGTACGGAGATAGAGGTCTCTCGTACATGTAGCCCCCCCTTGCGCCATCCCTGCCCTCCAAAGGGGGGCGGGGGCGAATACGATAGTGCCCCTATTACCTGCATTCAGAACTGCTCCCGGTACAGGTAATACAGCACTATCGCTAAGCGGGGGACGCCCACGCGGCGGGGGCGGAGGCTTGCCGGAGCCCCCGGGAGCGTCTTCATCTTACTAGTCACCGTCGGTACATCCTTCATATAAGGAATTTCTCCGTCGTAGATCCAAAAAACGCTCACAGATTGCACCGGTTGGCAGATCTCAGGCTCAGCTGACCATCCGGACCTCTCCAAAAACCCTGCCAACAGAAGCCCGCTATTTTGCAGGTAAAAATCCCGATTAAAATGGAAATTTCAGGAAAATACGCGATTAAATAAAACTTTTCGAATGGCGTGGACACCGTTTCCACTGGAAACCAATTTCGGGGGGTTACTCTGTTCTGTCCCTCCGTCGGAGAACCGATCCTCCGGGACCTGATGTCTCCCGGTCCAGGGAATCTGCCGGTTTTTATCTACGGTACCGGGTTTGCCCCGGTCCACAGAATCACCGTTGCATACGTCAGTACGAGGAATAGGATGATCGCGATGATCGCAGCGACCCGAATGAGGATATCTTCCTGACCCGCCGGCTTCATGCAGACTCCCCGGTTTTTGTCCGGCCCAGTACCGCAGCGACCCCGAGAAAAACTAATGGGATGACAATATACAGAACCAGCTCGGCCCAGAACACGGTCCAGCCAAGATCGCTTTTCATGTTTGCCTGCCGTGAAAAGACCGGCAGGATGTACACGAATGCGAAGTACAGGACGGCTGCACTGCAAATTGCAAACGACCGGCCCGGGTATTTCAGGAGCAGGACGATAAGACCTGTTGCGGCAAGCGCAGTTGCGGCCAGGTACAGCCCGGCCGGCCAGCCGTCGAGTTTGATCCCGAAAAACCATGCCTCCCAGTTGATGAGAAAGGCAAATGAGAACATCAGCACATCAAGGAAGAGGAAGAGCGCCATGTACGTGGAGAGTATCCCCATCAGGATTTCCCGGACACGTTTCTTTTCCATCCTACGGCCTCCTGCGGGAGCGAACAACTGCATACATTGCAACCGCCAGCCCCGTTGCAAGGTACGGGAGGGCAACCGGAAGCGGTGTGGCGAGCCGCGTGGAAGCGAATGCAGGCGTTAAATCCGGGGAAGATTGTGGCGCAGTCAGGTTCACGCGATAGTTCCAGGTATGAGGGGGAAGAGTCTGGCAGGAGGGATCCATCCAGTCCGTAGTAATATTGAGGGAGATATTCTGTGCGCCTGCCGGTACTGGTTCTCCCGTGAAAACAAACCGTTCCGCGCCGGGCAGCCCGCAATCGGCGCTTGTGTCAAAAAACGTCCGGGGTGTCGCGGCATCAAGCGAGTAATCTGCCCCATATCGTGCAATAGACCAATACTCAAGCCACGAACGGTTACAGGTCGACATAAGATCATATGATTCTTTATCGGGAAACCGGAAGAGTACGCTCGCTGTCCACGATGCATTGGAAAACGAGACCGATTCAAGCGTCGCTGTAATATTTTCCTTTGTCAGCGATTCATTCACGGCAATCGTTCCCTGATATGCCCCGCCTTTGGGCAGGATCATGACGTCGGTCGAAGAAGATACGGTGTCCAGATGCGATTCATCCCACGAGCCGCTCGCGCTCTCGTTGAACAGGTAATATACCGCGACCGTGTAGCGCCCCGGATCGACCGGAGAACCCCCGGCATCTTTTTGATCCCAGGTTACCGGTGATGAGAGAGACTGCCCCGGTTCCAGAACGAGGGTCTGGTGCGAACGGCCAAATGTCCGGAACGGGTTGGCATTCCGGTAATGTATTCCGGCTTTCGGCGGGTATCCCATGATGGTAATCGGGTCGGAACCGTTATTGACCAGCGTGGCATTTACCACAACGGGTTCACCGTAAACGTAGACCGGGAGCGAAACGGCCGGGTCCCACGTAGCGTTTAAGGGTATCAGTGTCAGGTTCACATGCGAAGAACCGGCAGCAGGGGCAATGTTCTCTGCCGTTTTTGCCGGCACGGTGTTTGCCCCGATCAGTTCAGCATGAGTGTAGGTCTCGGCAGGTACCGGCCCCACAACATCGCAGTTCTTCTGGATATCCTCACAGGGAGGTGCTATACCCTGGATCATCATTCTCTCCAGGTTTTCTTTTACAGCATCAGCCGATGCGTTTTGTATGTCCACAGTACGGTTGGTCGTATTATCCGGCGGTGTCATGGGCACGTCTGTACTATTTGTCCCGTCTAACAGGAGATCCGGGACCGTATGAGTCCCGGCGGATCCGGATGCCCCATGTCCAAATGTCCCCACAAGGACAATAGCGGCAATTCCCGCCATCAGCCATCTCTTCTCCATTTCATTCCCCTGCAGATCCTGTGCATCCGCGTATGAAACTCTCTGGGGCCCTTATGGTATTTACGATCTCTCGCCCGTTTGTTTACCGTACGCGAGCCCTGAAAACCGGCGCAGAACAAAACCGCATAGTATTCCCGTACCGCCACCCGTGTTTTTTCCCGGGAAAAACCGGATCATAATGCTCAAGTCCCCCGCCCCGCACATATTCCTTTCATGGACATTGACCGGCTCGGCATTGTGATCGCGGCAGCCTGCCTGCTCGTCCTCTTCTTTGCCGTACCGATGTCCGGTCTCGCCAGCAACGGATACGTTGTCGAGCCGGCAACCGATGCAGACATTGCAAACAGCACTCCGCTTGAAATGGTGCCGATCTCGTTCTGGGACCTCCCGCCCCGGGACATGCTGACGGCTGTTGCATTATCTCTGTCGCCGCTCCTGCTCTATCCCCTCGAACTGTTCTTTTTTATCAAGATGTTCGCGTACCTTGGTTACCGGAAGATCACGATGGCAAACGTGCTCACAAACGCCACGCGCTCACGGATTTACGAGGCAATTGCAACAAACCCCGGGATATTCTTCAACGAGCTTGCCCGGCAGACCGGGATCGCCCGGAGCACGCTCCGGTACCATCTTGCGCTGCTGAAAATGACCGGGAAAATTTCGGTGGCAAAAACCGGATCCGATACCCGGTACTTCGAGAACTCCGGGAGATTCTCCGGGTCCGAGCAGAAGATCCTCGCTCTCCTGCATAACAGCAGGGACCGGCTCATCTGCGAGTACCTGATCCAGAACCCGGCAACGACCCGGAGCGATCTCGAAAAAGTGCTGGGGATCTCCGGGGCAGCCGTGACCTGGCACACGAACCGTCTCCGCGATGCCGGGGTGCTCGAAGTAACAAAGTCCGGAAGAACGGTGCAGTACTCGATAGCCCCGGATGCGGTACGTGCGCTGCACACATACTACCCGCAGGAGAGCGGGACCGGTGCGGACGGGCCCGAATAATTGTTCCGGAAAGACCGGCAGAATTACCTTCAAGAAATGTCCGGGAGATCCCGCGGAGGTTATCGATCCCTCTTTTCTACCCGGGGGGATCTTCCGGTTGGTAAAATTGTGTCACAGAACCCGTTTATTTCTTTAAAAAAAGGTGTTGTTGGAAGTGTACAGCCCTCATTTCAGCCGGGCTGTACCTGCAGGAGAGTTAAGAGACATGGATCAAAGGAAACAGGTATATGTGATTGTGGTTGTTACCGCCATCTGCTGTATCGCAGGGGTTACCCTGGCGTGTTATTTTTCCGGTGCCGTACAGGGACAGCCCCCGCGGGCAGGCCCGACAGCCTCCTCCCCGGCATCCGCAGCCCCGTCTTCAACCCCTATAGTCACAGAAACACAAGCACCCCAACCGTCACCCCGGATAAACATAACCGTGGAAAATGCATCGGCGCTCGTGATGGAAGACTACCCCATGTACTATTCTATTGCAGCTGTCAACCTCACCAGTCAGTCTTACGGAAAGCTCCTGTACGAATTTTCCCTTATCCCGAAAAACGGCGCACCATCTTCACTCAACCGGACTGCATGGGTGGATGCAGTAACCGGGGATCTCTATACGCCCGCACAGGAAAACGCCGGCATTACGATCGATGAGGCAAAGACCCGGGCCCGCTCAGCGTTTCCCCCGGGTTCAGTCGATCGGGTACAGATGAAGTACAACGACGGGATCCGGTACGACCGGTCCTGGGAATTCCGCCTCTATGCCGGGGATACGGAACTGGTCCACGGTGCATTATCCCCGGATGATGGCGTGCTTGACTGGTACGCCCTGAACGGCCCGACACGCTTTGGGCGGCCGGCAGAGCCGGTGGTGTCCATGAATGCGGCCGAGACAACGGCCCGGGCCGAGGTACAGAACCGCACAGGAAATTCCCGTCTCGGTCTTGTACAGTCGCGGTACGATGATCTGGGGATGCCGGACTCAGGTGTCGCGGGCCAGTACGTGTTCCTGTATTCAAACGACCGGGCCGGTAAACCGGCCTGTGAGAATGATGGTTTTACCGTTGTTGTCGATTCCGTATCCGGCAACGTTCAGGAATACCGGAGAACGTGGACGAAGCCACCGGCGAACCCGTGTTGAGGGAGAGAGGGACCACCGGGGATAATTATGCCGATATCGGCTGCCAGAAAGAAAAGACGGCCGGGCACCCGGCCTCCTCCCGATATCCACAAGGGTGCAGGTCAATAATGGGCCGGGCCTGAAGACACCGTTTTTTTTACGCGACAGGCGGTTTAATGAACTTTTATCTCATCGCTGGTTCCCGTATTCGTCTTCGCAGCAAATCCCTCCGAAAGGGATTGGGCAGAACCAGGGCCGGGTTTATCCGGCATAGCGGCACCGGCAATCCGGTCACCGGGTTCCAGGATACCGACAGCCTCCCGGGTGAGCGAATACCCGACAGGTTTTCCCACCGTCCCTTTTGCCTGTTCTGTACGTACTATCCCGTCCCGGATAAGCAGCTGCATATGGTACCAGAGCGCCGGCCCGGAGATCCCGAGGCGTTTTTTCATTTCCGTCCGCGATACTGCCGGTACCTGTTCGAGCATATCGAGAATCCAGCAGCGTACGCGGTTGTCCCGGTGGATCAGGATCTTTTCTTCGAGATCCGAAAGACCGCTTCCCTGTATGAAGTACCGGGTCAGGCCCCGGACCCGTACCTCGTGTACGAGACCGAGCATGGCAAGCTGGCCGAGATGGTAAAAGAGCGTTCCCCGGTTGATCCCGGTGCCCCGCAGTATCGAGCCAAAATGACTGCCGGGATGGGAGCGGATATAACCTGCGATATGGTTGCGTGTGGGATGGTCAAGGGAATTTTTCCGGGTAAGCTGGCGGTACCCGAAGTACGCAAAGACCAGGCACCCCGAGAAGAGCAGCGCGACAATGATCTGCCCGAACTCCGGGGAGATCATGCTCGCGTAGTGGAGGATCACGATCTGCGGGGGATGGAACATACGGGGTTCGCCCCGCAGGGCGGAGGGGTCCCCCCATAAAAAAATAGTCACCCAGTTCAGGAAAGAATAGAGAACGAACAGGACGATGAGGAGAATAACCCCGTAATACGCAATGCGGCACGCAATCCTGAACGCACCGCGTTTCCCGTCCATAGGTTTACTTTCCCGGATATCGCTCTTTAATCTATTTGATAAAATCCTGTCACAGAACTTTTAAGATGAATTTACCGGATGTACCATGATGACGGATCAGATAACCCGGGTAAAATCTCAATGTCCTGATCTTTTTATTTCTGTACCACGGGTAATGCTGACAAATTCCCTGCGGAGGATCAAAGACCCATGAAAATTTTCCTGTACCTGTGCGGGATTATCATTCTCCTCTGCCTCGTGATATCTCCCGTTGCTGCTACACTCTCCGGTACCGATATTCCCGTCTATTCCCCTTACATCACCGAAGACGACTCCGGCAAACCAAATTATACCTATCCGGAGGGTGTTGCCATCGATCGTGACCAGATGGTCTGGGAGAAGTTCATCTGGGGACAGGCAAACAGTTCGAATTTTTCCCTCACCGTCTACCTGATGAACCTGACGGACGGGACCACAAGGATTGTCGCCACATCCCCTTCGCAGGAATTTCAGTACCTTTTCCAGACACCGTTTGGTTTTGCGGACGGACGGGTGGTCTGGAATGCAGAGTATGACTTCAATCTCTTCATGTACGACGATCGTACGGAGAAGGTTACTCCCCTCACTGCTGATGGCACCGCTGATCTGAGTATCCAGCGGCCGAACCGCGATCCATTCATCTTCGGGGACCGGGTAGTCTGGGCCAAGCAGAAACTCTACCCGTCGGAAGATTCCGATATTGTCCTGTACAACCTGACCGACCGGACCCTGCGGGATATTGCAACAGATCCCGGGAAAAAGGCAATGCCCGCCATGGACGATTCGTACGTTGTCTGGGTGGACAAGCGCAGCGAGCCGGGAGCCGGCGATATTTATCTTTTCGATTTAACGAACAACACGGAACGGCCCCTCTGTACGGCTCGGGGCGTCCAGCACTACCCGCAGGTCTCGGGAAATTATGTTGTCTGGGCGGACCTGCGCGACGGCCCGCACGAGATCTATCTCTACAACCTGACAACAGGGACCGAATACCGGATCAGCGATCCCAATTATTACGCTGCCGTACCGTACCTTTCGGGAAATTACATTGCATGGGAGATGTACGCGCTCTATGACGATACCCGGGAAAAAACCCGGCAGGTGGTGATTTACAACATTGCAACCGGCGAGAGCGTGCTGTTCGAACCGGGAACCCGGCACCCGATGCTGCTGGGTCTGAACAATAACCGGATCCTGTACGCAAACCCGGACAACCAGACAATCAAAGACGGGTACGTCCACATTTTTGCGATAGATACCCCGGCACCGGTTCAATCGACCCCGGGGGTTCCTGTTGCCACTACCCCGCACACGGAGAACAGAACAGCCTCTGCATTCTACACCTTTTCGGAACCGGCCCCCGCAGGTTCCGGGCCTGCGACAATCCTTGCGGCGATCATTCTGAGTATCGGTCTTGTAATGGCGATCCGGAAACACCGCACCGGTCGTAAAAACCGGTAAACGAACGGGCGAGAAAAGTTAAGTGCCGGATCGTTCTATGGTTCATTCAGGATGGTTATGCCCTTAACGGAGGAAGATTCGTGGTGGACGAAAACGAAATTCCAAAAAATCAGGTAACCGATCATCAGATCCTCTCTTTTGCGCTGGGAATATTCATTTTTATAACAGCAACGTGGTTTACAGGATTGCCACCGGTAGAGATCCTCCTGTTTGTTCTCTTCGTGTTTATCATCCCGCTCCTCCTCTACTGCGGCCTCAAAAGAATCCTCAATCCCATCCCGCTCTGGCTGTTCCCGCTCTTTGCCATCCTGGTCATCGATTTCATATACACCGGTGTTTTTTCACGGAGCGATACCTATGGAAATGACCTGGTTCTGTTTACCCTCTGTCTCCTGATCTCAACGTTTGCGGTGATCAGCCCTTACCCGGCGTTCGAAAAAAGGATCCGGATAAAAAATTCCTGGATAGTCCTTTGCTCCGCGGCGTTTATCGGTGCAACCCTTTTCCTTATGACAACTTTGGGCGAGATCTACGTGGGCAGGCCGTGGCCGGCATTTTCCTCTTCGCTGCCCCTGACCGGCTGGATCTTTGACGGCCTTGTAAATCTCCTGCATGCCTCGGATCTCGTGTACGCATATTACTCCCCCGTGTACAGAACGCTCTGGGTGTGCGGGTTTTACTTAGAGATTCTGGTTATCGCGATCGTGTATTATGCAGTGCTGGGCCGGCGTTTCCCCGGGGATACCAATACGGGCCGGCAGTAACCATGTGACAAAGTCAGGAAAAAACATGCAATCCTATGAGAAAAGCAGGGAGCAGAGATGAAAATGACAACGAACAAAATTTTTCATGTGGCTTTCACCGTTATCTTCGTACTTGGAATCTATATAATTTCCATCCTGCTTGGCAACTTCGTTGCAGGACAGGATAGCCGGACCTGCCAGGTCGTGGTGTTTCTCTCGGTTTTACTGGGAGTATTCCTGTGTTACCTCACCGATCGGCTCGCAAAGAAATATCCCGGCATATGATTATCGGCCTGCATCTGCCACATCAGGAAGCAGAGGATTCGATCCTGCAACAGAGTGATCAATAAATAACGCGGCAGACGGTACCATTGCTCTTCGTACCTTTGATCATGAGTAAGATTTTTTTAGAAATAGTAGGGAGATCGGGAATTTGTTACACGTGCGTAACAGAACTGGCAGGCGTGGACGTGTCAGCATCCCGGTTTTTTGAACCGGTAAACGAACGGGCGAGAAACGTTAAGTGCCGGATCGTTCTATGGTTCATTCAGTAAAGATCTGCCCTAAAGGAGGGGGATACTCACGGTTGACGAAACGAAATCAGGGATTCCAGCGGCAATAAAAAACCCGGCCGTTCTCGTTGCTCTGGGCGTTGCCGTTCTCCTTATCATCATGGGAACGGGTCTTCTCGGACTTCCCCTGTCCGTTATTATCCTGTTCCTTCTTTTCATTTTTGTCATACCCGCCGTCCTGTACCTGGCCTTGAAAAAAATTGCCGATCCTGTCCCATTCTGGCTGCCCCTGCTTCCGGTTATTCCGGTCATCGGTATCCTGTACCTGTCCAGCGGTCTCTTCAAAGGACCGGGCCTCGTGGAAAACATCCTCCTGCCGTTTTCCCTGATATTTTTACTCTCCTCTCTTGCAGTGATCGGCCCCTATCCTTTCTTTGAGAAAAAGATCGGTGCGAAAAATCCCTGGCAGGTATTTACCCTTATGTCGTTTGTCGGCGTGGCACTGTTCTTCTTCTCAACCATGGGAGAGAGACTCGCGGGGCAGCCGTCTCCGCCGCTTTTCTCCACGTTCCCCCTGTCCGGCTGGATATTCGACGGCCTGGCAAGCGTGCTGCATCTCCAGGATGCCGTCTACGCATTCAACTCCACGGTGTACAGTACCCTCTGGGCCTGCGCATTTTACCTTGAAGTTTTTTTCATTGCCTTCCTGTATTATGCCGTGCTGGGCTGGGTCTCGTCCTGCGATGCCGGTGCTGGTGAAAAATGATCCTTCACGAACGGACCAAAAACGATGGCCCCGATATGATGTCGATGAAAATCCCGGGTCTTGTGCTTCTCGCTCTCCTTTTCCTCATACCGTGGTGCAGCGCGGGATCTGTCCCGGCCCAGAGTATAACGGCACTTCCCGCACAGCCCTATATTACCATCAATCCTGTCGGCGACCACACGGTCGATGAGGTGTTTTACATTACCGGAACAACGAACCTGGCAGTGGCAAATGATTCTCTGTATCTCCAAATCGAATCGGCCAATGCCAACCCCGGGGGAATTGGATCATTTTTCTGGTCAAACGTATCCATACAACCGGGAAAAAACGGGATCAGCATCTGGTCTGTTAATAGTACTGCATCGCAATGGGAGACCTACGCCTTGCGCTCTCCACCTTCTTCACAAGGGGCCGTGCCCGGAAAATATACCGTGATGGTCGTATCTCTAAATCCCAACATAACTGCAAAAAGCACGCAACAGTTCTTCCTCGTACCCTCCGGGAACGAACCAACCTCTCCACAGGACTTCACAACCAACATGATTTCAGAAAACAATTCGCAGGAAACAAAGACAACCGAAAAGAACAAAGGAATTGCACCTATTTCTCTGACGACGTCCACGTATGGAAACTGGACTGAGATCACATCCAACGCAACGTTCGAATCGCGGAATTACTTTGGAACGGTGACGTTTGATGACCGTCTCTGGGTGATCGGGGGCCGTGAAGAAAATTTCATGAACGACGTGTGGTCATCTCCGGACGGCAATACCTGGTCCCTTGAAACGGCTCATGCAAACTTTAGTCCTCGTGTTAAAATGGGCGTTACAGAATTTGATAACCGCATCTGGGTCATCGGGGGGGCTGGTGAAAATTACCAGCTAATGAACGATGTCTGGTCATCAACTGACGGGAAAAACTGGGAACTCGTCACGGCAAATGCGAGCTTTGATCCACGCCATTCCCCGGGAGTTGTGGTATTTAACAATCGCCTCTGGGTGATCGGCGGCAACCAGAATAACGATGTCTGGTCATCAGCTGACGGGAAAAACTGGGAACTCGCCACGGCAAATGTAAGTTTCGGTCTGCGTCTTGGGGAAGGAGTTGCAGCATTCGACAATCGTCTCTGGGTGATCGGGGGCGACCGGAACAATGATATCTGGTCGTCCACAGATGGGAAAATCAGGACATTGGTTAATGCCAGTGCCCCGTTTCAGCAAATGGAATTCACACCGGTGACGGTTTTCGGCGACAAACTTTGGATTGTTGGCGGCGGTTCGAACGGCCCGACACATGAAACCAAGAACCCTTCTGTATTCCCTGCGTATGAATTTAATGAGATCTGGTCGTCCGCAGATGGGAAAATCTGGACTCTTGAAACAGAGCATGCAGGGTTCAGTCCCCGGTCCGAGCACGGTCTTGCAGTTTTCCGGAATGGGATTTGGGTAATCGGCGGTTCTAACAGCAGCGGTAATGATATCTGGTATATGTCTGGTTCGCAATTACAGGATCCTCTGACCACCGCACTTACAACAATACCAACGACATCCCGGACGTCTCCGCCCCCTATCATAGCCTGGATTATTCCAAAAGAAGAATTGTCAAAAAAGATTTCAACCGTTCATTTCAGTCCCTCGAAAAACTTCACGGGATACTCAGACGCACCATCAATCACAGGAATACAAAAAATCGATGCACTTATGATAGCGTCGACTTCAACGCGGGATTCTCATCTATCATCAGCAGCCAACGCAGGAGCAATACATAAAAAATTTGGGGATTATCTCAAAAGTTCACATGGACCGATAACCATTGAATGGGCATATCCGTACACCGGGATTATTCGTCTTTCAATGCCCGTGGGCAATCTGTCATCAAACGAGTACGGACTTGCCTATGCCATCGTAAATATTGACACCCAGAGTATACTGTCAGAAGGATTTGTTGATTGGCATAACTACTGGTAGGAGTCAAAATGGTAAAATCCGGAAAAATAATAATCATTGCCTCGTTTGCCATAGTTCTTGCAGCACTCATACTTGTCCCATTAGCGAGCGCTGATGAGAGAAATGTAACGCCCGTCACAACTCCGTTTATTACCGTCAATCCCGTCGGGAACCACACGGTCGATGAAGTATTTTACATTACCGGAACAACGAACCTGCCAGCATCGGGTTCTCCTCTCCAACTCCAGATCTATAGCGCCTGGTTCAATCCGGGAGGAAGCGGTTGCGATTACCAGTCCAGCGTCACTATCGAGCCCGGGGAGAACGGGATCAATACCTGGTCGTGCAATGCAACGCCGGGTCTCTGGCAGACACACGGGATTGGCCCGAGTTTTACGGTCACCCCCGGTGCAGTCCCGGGTGATTACGTTGTGACCGTTGCTTCCCTGGATCCCCGGATTTCAGCGAAGGATACCCGGATCATTTCTGTTCTGTCTCCGGAAGATACGGATACCAGTACGGTGATCACCCCCAATCTTACTCCCTATCACACCAACCAGTACACCCATGCCCAGCGGGGATACTGGATCTCCGTGGACCATCTTCCCCTCGGTACTCATCATATCGGCGAAACATTCGGGGTTTCCGGGGAGACCAATCTCCCGGTCGGCCAGGAGATCGATTATGGGGCGTTCTCTGCCAATTATGCCCCGGGCAGCCCGAACCTCCTGCCGCCCAGATTTTCCGGCTCAACTATCGTTTATCGGGGGACAGGCGAGATCAACACCTGGTCCTTTGTCGTAAATACCACCCGGTTTGAAAAATCGTTCGAGAATGGTACTGTGGTCCGGATGGCTGCTGTCCCGGGGAGCTACGAACTCTCCATCGGGCCGTTCAACCAGGAAGTATATCCATTCACACTCGCGGATACTGTCCCCGACTCTCCGGCACTCCAGCAAAATACGTCTCAGGGAACTATCGCTGCAACCGCGAATCCTCCCCCGGTGATGCCGACAACTCACCCGGCTTCGCTCCCGCTGGCAATTTCCGTCGCTGCAACGGGTCTGGGGGCATATGCAGTGCTGGGCCGGACAAAAACCGGGGGATCCGCATGAATCCGGCGGACCGGGAAGATCTCCTCATCCGGGTCGCGGCGATCTTTGCAATCATCCTGTTCCTCGCACTGGCATATGCAACAGTGAACCTGTGGAACGGAGCAAACCACGTACCGGAGATCAACAAACCGGCAGTTTCCCCGGACACCACCGGCCCCGTACCACCGGCAATAACCCTGTGCCCGCAACAAACATCCGCAGAAAATCTTACAAACGCGCCGGAGATCGCTATCGATCCCGTGCCCGATCATGATCTTGGAGACATCATCACCTTCACCGGGACCACGAACCTGGCAGCCGAAGAACCCATGGTGCTAAAAATAGATTCAGGGGAATTTGTTCCCTGTCCCAAGGTCCCCTCTGGTTTGGATTCGGTAAATCCGTGCGGCGGGGGGTTTGCCGGCAATGTATCCGTCACTGTGGGGAATTGCAGCATCAACACCTGGTCGTGGTCCGTAGATACATCGCAGCACGGGTTCCTTCAAGGCGGTCGGTATCTCCTGAGTGTGAGCGGGAGAAACGGAGGGATAGAAAAACATACGTTCTTTAACATCACCGGCAGCCGGGGATAACAGGGAATAAAAATGATTGGGGAGTGATTCCATGATTCAGGGTAAAAAAATATCAACCGCATCACAATTCCTGCTCGCTCTCATGGCACTCTGCCTGTTGTGCGTCCCGGCCCTTGCGGTCCAGCCCCAGTGGACGTTTGCCCTGTCGCCAAATGCAACCTATGAAGGCAATCTCAACAAGGTAACCATCTCCGATGACGGACAGTACCTGGCGGCGTACGTGGCGGACGAAAATTCGCTCCTGTACTTCAACCGGACCGGCGCACTCCTCTGGAGTAGGCAGTTTACCGCTGAACGCCCGCCGTGGATCTCTTCGATCAGCATTGCGCGGGACAACAGCATCATTGCGGCATCCGAACTGGTGCCGGGCTGCTGCGCGGGTTCGGTCACGTCCACGACATCAAACCATGTGATCATCTTTGACCGGACCGGTGCGATCCTCTGGAATTATTCCACCATGAGCCCGCCAGTCGCAGTTGCTATTTCACCGGATGCTTCGCAGATATACGTGGGAACAGAGGAACGCCGGGTGATCTGCCTTGACCGGAACGGTTCTGTCCTGTGGACAGGTGGCACCGATGCACCGGTCCACTCGCTCACCATCTCAAAAGACGGCACGCTGATCGCAGCAGCGGGAACAAATCCCGGCACAACCCCACAGGGCACGGTCAGTTACCCGAACGATCTTTTCCTCTTCGACCGGAACGGATCCCCGCTCTGGAAATACCGGACCGGCGGACCAGATACCGTCGCGATCAGCGGGGACAATGCAATAATCGCCGTTGTCGGGGGCAGGTACGGGAATCTCTACTTGTTCAACCGGACCGGGGGTCTTGTCGGTGAGCGTTCGTTCCCGGAGACCGGGTCGTCACTTGCGATATCGGACGATGCCAGCCGGATTGTGGTAGGATCTGTGGAAGGGTCCGTGTACGGGCTGGATAATCACGGCACGATTCTCTGGACGATCAAAACCTCCCGCCTTTCACGGAATATTGCTATTGACGAGACCGGGGATTATGTTGTCTTCGGGAACGGCAGTTCGATCACAACGGTTGATCGCAATGGTTCCGCACTCAGGAATTATCCGACCGGTGCAGGGGTTTCTTCTGTGGCCGTGTCCGGCAACGGGAATGCAACCGGGGCGATAGCGGATGCCGTGTATTTCTTTGGGTCACTGTACCCGGAGAGTTCTGCAAACGTGTCGATAACCATTGACCCGGTCGCCGATCATTACGTTGGCGATTCCTTTGTAGTGCACGGTACGGCAAATGTGCCATCGGGTGAAGAGATTCTCGTTGACATACTTCCATCTTCACCGGAAAATGCCCGGGGATTTCTTATGAGTGATGCAAGGAAACTCGGGATGTCAGAAACGGTCATAGTACAGCCTGGTAAAAATTCTCCCGGGGAATGGTCCTGCCCGGTTCATACGGCAGGCTGGGTGCCGCTTACCTACAGGGTCAGGGTCACACCGGTCAACCCGGACTATGGTGAGCCGGTGAGTACGCAGTTCAATCTTACCGAACGCCAGAGCCCGAAACCAACGATCCCCGCACGGAATACCACAGCTTCCCCGGCACTCCTGCAAAATATGTCTCAGGGGACGACAGCTGCAATCGGGAATCCTCCGCGTGAGATCCCGACAACCCATCCGGCTTCGCTCCCGCTGGCAGTATCCCTCGCTGCTGCGGGCCTGGGCGCACTTGCCTCACGGAGATACAGAAAGGAATGAACGGCGTACCGGAGACCTGCATGATGATGGGAAAAATGCTCGTTGTCCTCATGCTCCTTGTCTGCATTACCGGATGCGGCTGTATCTCGGGGGTCAATCCCGCGCCCCCGGGCAGGTTATCAATTACGATGAGATTTTGTGATCGTGTACCTCTTATCAGAGGCAGTAAAAAGAGGGGAGGGTATCACCGATGAGCAAAATTCTTCTTTGTTGTCTTATTCTATTTCTCTTTGTCGCGGGCTGTACAACATCGGTGAATAATTCCCAGCCAATGCCGCAACAGCAGGTAAATGACACGGGAACACAATCCCCGATCACGACACAACCAATAGCGGAACCTGCAACCCCGCTTCCAACAGCGAATGTAACCACCACCCGCGAGCAAGACCCCCACACCTGCCCGGCATTTCTGGTAAATCCTCCCGAATTTTCTTGTCCCCGGGAGATGCAGCCACTCCCTGAAACCCACGCAATTGCCGATCCCGACCATCCTACCCAGAAAGAGATCGATGCCATCCCGGTCGATTTCCCGGGAGTTGACAGGATGACGCTCATCGATGCAGCCTTTAACGACCCGTGTGTGAAGGAGTTCCTCAAAAGCGGGGGAGTGATCGAAGGCATCACGGATCAGCCGCGTCCACTTCTGAACCAGACAGAGACCGTGCGGTGGCCGCCGACCCTGATGGCGGATCGCTGGATCAATTGCACGGACCTGCGGGTGTTCTTTGATATCGATCCTTCGGCTGGCAGGGTTACCCGGATCTGGGGTGAGACGCTCTAAAATGGAGCGAATATACCTGCCCTGTACCTTGTCGTTTTGCACTTGTACGAACTTTCACGCCAAAAAATTTCCAGAAGATCGCCGCGAACATTGGAAAAAACCCTCTTTTGGCTTACACGTCCGACGGAGCGTGTACGTTGCCCGTAAATTTTTCCGGCCGATCATGTCACACCCGCACGGTCTGAAATTTTTCCCGGCCAAAAATTTTTGGTTCGAAATCTGGTACGGCCGGATTTTTTTGCCGCGAAATTTTTTCCGGCAAATTTTTTTCAGCGCGAAAATTGAAAATCCTAAAAATTTTTGGAATGAAAGTTGAAAAAAGAAAAAAAAGTTGGCGCGAAAGTTGGAAAAAAAGGTGTTAGTTACACAACTAACTCACTTCTCCGGCGTAAACCATGCGATACGGGCCCGGCACCGGGATCGGAAAACCCGGACTTTTTTTGGCCGCGAAATTTTAAAAACCGGAAATTTTTCCGGTCGAAAGTTGAAAAATGTAAAAAATTTCGGACTGAAATTTTTTCGGCCGGTTTTTTTCCGGTTCGAAATCTGAAAATCCCAAAAAAATTCCGGGCGAAAGTTGGTACGGCCGGATTTTTTTGGACGAAAATCCAAAATGCCGGAAAAATTTTGGGGGAGCAATCTGATTCTGATTGGATGGAGGCCCGGACAGCCTGCACCCGGCAGGTTTTCCCGTACCCTGCAAGCCCCCCTCTTGCGCCACCAGTCCCCCGAGGGGGACGGGGCGCACATGCGATGTCTCTGCATTACCTGCACCGGGAGCAGCACCCCAATGCAGGTAATACAACACTATCGCAACCGGGGGACGCCCACGCGGCGGGGGCGGAGGCTTGCCGGAGCCCCCAGGAGCGTCTTCATCTTACTAGTCACCGTCGGTACATCCTTCAAATAAGAATTTCTCCGTCGTAGATCTGAGAAACGTTCACAGATTGCACCGGTTGGCAGATCTCATGCTTAGTTGACCATTCTATCGATCCCAAAACCGCGGCCGCAGGAAGCCCGCTAAAGACGCCGGTCAATTTCCCCTTAAAATGCCCGGTTTTTGAAAACAACTGATTAAAATAATAATCGTGGAGTGGATTGGCACCGTTTCCACTGGAACCTTCCGGCACGGCTCCGGTCGGAAACGTCCCTCCGTCGGAGAACCAATCCTCCGGGAGATACCGTCACCTGCCCGGGCAAAGGACATGCAACAAAACCCGCCCATCAACCATTTTATCCCAAAACCCCCCCATCATTATACATGACCACACAGATTCGCGCATCCCACATCCTTGTCACGAGCGAGGACGACGCAAACAAGATCTTAAAGAGGATAAAAGACGGCGAAGACTTTGCCGCACTTGCAAAGCGCTTCTCCTCCTGCCCGTCAAAGAAGAACGGCGGAGACCTCGGCTGGTTCGAGAAGGGCCAGATGGTCCCCGAGTTCGAAGCCGCAGCCTTTGCCGCAGAGAAGGGCGCCGTTGTCGGCCCGGTAAAGACCCAGTTCGGGTACCACGTCATCAAGGTCACCGGCACCAAGTAAGCGGCCGGTTCCCTTCATGGACAGAAAATTTTTCCTCGGCATCGGCCTTGCGGTAGCAATAGTCTTTGCCGGGACCGCGATCTACACCGGGTATGCAAAACATTCCGGCACAAATACGGCCGACCGCGACACGCTCTACCAGGTCTCGACCATCGATGCGCTGATGCAGGGCGTGTATGACGGCAACGTGACCATCGGCGAGATAAAAAAGCACGGCGACTTCGGGATCGGCACGTTCGACAAACTCGAAGGCGAGATGATCGTGCTGGACGGGAAAGTCTGGCAGGCAAAGGCCGACGGCTCGGTCGTTGCCGCAGCCGATTCCCAGACAACGCCGTTTGCCACGGTCACGTACTTCGATACCGATCTCCGGCAGGCAACCGTTGACCGGGAAGAGAACGCATCCGGGTTCATGCGTTCCATGGCGGCAAAACTCCCGACCACAAACATGATCTATGCAGTAAAGATCCACGGCACCTTCCCCTCGGTCACGGTCCGGGCGATCCCGGCGCAGGAAAAACCGTATCCCAACCTGACCGCTGCCGCACAGGAGCAGAAGGTCCACACGTACACAAACGTGACCGGCACGGTTGTCGGGTTCTACACGCCGGTCTTCCTAAAAGGGCTCAATGCGGAGGGCTACCACCTCCACTTCCTCTCGGACGATCATACGGAAGGAGGTCATATCCTTGACGCCACGATCCCGGCCGGCAGCACCGTCCAGTACGACGTGACGCCGTACTTCACGATGGCGCTTCCCACAAGCGGGGCGTTTGCCGGCACCGACCTCTCGGGCGATCTGAGTAAATCGCTTGCGGCAGTAGAGCAGTAACCCCTGCCGGCACCAACGCTTTTTTTTTACTGGATTAATAGCCGCTCCTTTTTTCTAGCAGGCATTCTGCTTTTTTCCCGATGCGGCAGGTGCGGCACGGGCCTGAAAACGGCAGTCGCAACCAGGAAAAACCTGCGCGCCTTCACTCCTGCGGGTCCGGCCGGTAAGGATCGCTGCACAGGATTTGTGCAAAATTCCGGGCCGGGCCCGGTCCGCCAATTGTCCATAACCGCAGGAAATCCGGAACGTTCAATCGTTCCGGACCTTTCCGGAACATTGCCCGGTCGTTCCTTCCCGTTCCGGAACCATGGGAGGGTTCTCAGGAACCGGCCGGATTGTTGCAGCAGAACCGGGCCGATCATTGTGTTAACCGCCCGGTTTTGGCATTGGAGCGCTCAGTGGTATATTTCACCGCCCGGAGCGTGGCACTTTTTATAGTGATCCAAAAAATCAGGGATCAGGACAACTGCCAGGGAACTACAAAAACGGCAGTTGCCTTTGGAGCATCATACCATGATACCACTCAAAAAGATCGGACTCGTTGCCGCGGTTCTCTTGGTTGCGGCACTGGTATGCGTACCGGGAGTTGCCGCAGCAGGACCCGGACAGGGAATGCCGGGCAACGGGCAGGGCAGCTCAGGAAACCAGGGACAGCAGGGCGGATTTTCCCAGGGACCGGACAACAACCAGGGTTCCCCAAACCAGCAGGGCAACGGCCAGGGTGCAAATCCCAGATCCGGCGGCCAGATGGGGAACACAACGCAGCGCCAGGGCCAGCCGCCCGGAACCTTCGGGAACATGACCGGCAACCAGACCGGACCCGGGCCGATGGTCCTCGGGAACATGACCTCGTTTGGGCCCGGGGAACGGTTCGGGCCGGGGAACACGACGTTCTGCACTGCAACCGGGGACAACACGACCGCGTGCCAGCCCTTTAGCGGCAATGCCACGCAGGCATGGGGAAACGAGACCCGCCAGCACCAGTACGGCGACAACAGCACCTGGCAGTTCCAGCACCAGGTCCGGGCAGAGAACGGTAACAATACCGGCAGCGCCCCGGCCATGAACGGGAATTCTGCGGACAAAGGATTTGGGCAGGGACAGGGATCCGGCCAGAATTCGGCGCAGAACCAGAAAGACGCCGACCTGATCTCAGCCTTCCTTGCATGGCTCAACGGCGGCAAGTAAAAACAAAAACTATACACTTCCCCATACTCCACCCCCGGGAATTTCCCTCTTTTTTTTCCGGGGCCTCCTCCGGAGTTTGCTTTCGTGGGGAAATCGTACCACCGTTGTTTTTGTTCTTTTGCGAGCCTTTTTTCATATCCGGGCACGAATGGATCGGTACAAACTTTTGCGCGAAGCCGACGCTGTTTTAGAGAGCCACCATGACTGCCATCCGCGGGATAAAAAAAGAACTTTTACAGCTGCTCCTTGAACTCGGGAAAAACAGCCACCCCAACGAGTTCGCGGCACTCTTAAAAGAGGAGGGCGGGCTCATTGCCGAGCTCAACCTCCTCCCCGGCACGATCACCGGCAGTTCCTCGGCCTCGATCTTCTTTGACATGATGCCGCTCGATACCCATATGGCGGGAAGCGCCCACTCGCACCCGAACGGCGTCTGCCGGCCTTCGGATGCGGATTTGAACTTCTTTCCCCGGGCGGGACGCTACCACCTGATCATCGGCGCCCCGTACGAGGAGGGGTGCTGGCGGTGCTTTACCGCGGACGGCGATCCTTTCGATCTCGAGGTGATCTAAATGACCGCCCGGCGCGTTGTTGCCACCGGCACGTTCGATATCCTCCACCCGGGCCACCTCTACTACTTAGAGGAATCAAAAAAACTCGGCGACGAACTCTGGGTGATCGTTGCCCGGGACGCAAACGTGAAGTTCAAGCCCCGCCCGATTGTTCCCGAGGAGCAGCGCCGGGCCATGATCGCGGCGCTTAAGCCGGTCGACCACGCTGTCCTCGGCGACCCGGCCGACATGTTCCGGCCCATCGTTGAGATCCGGCCCGATATCATCACGCTCGGGTTCAACCAGTACTTCAATGAAGAGAACCTGAAAAGCCAGCTCGCGGAGCGCAACCTTCCGGCACAGGTGGCCCGGATCGGCAGGTACGAGGGCGGCGACCTTGCGAGCTCGCGCCTCATCGTCCAGCGTATCATCGAGGCCCGGGGAACCGGTCAGCGCTCCGGGTAAAAGGGACAGTCGGCCATCCGGCACTCTTTGTTCATGCCGAAGAACCGGCAGGTTGTTTTCGGGTCCAGCGGAATTTTTACGCCAAGGTGTTCGGCGGTAAATGCAACGGCACCCCGGATCGCAAGAAACGTGTTGCGCTTGCAGCAGCGGGGCCCGCCGTTCTTTGCAACTTCCATGAGGCTTTCTGCCACCACCAGGTTTGCCTGCTGCCACTCGCGGTGCGAGAGCGGCGTTGCGCCGGTAACAAGCGAGATGTAGATCCCGGTGCCGACTGCCGCCCCGCAGTCTCCCATGAACCCGCAGGCGCCGCCGGGGATTGCCGCGGCCCGCTCCCGTGCGGTTGCGATCAGTTTTGCCTTTTTCTCTTTTTTGCCGGTCACATTGCAGTACGCGGCGAGTAAAACGGCCGGCACAAGGAAATGGTGCTCGGGGCCGTGCATGTGGACGACCGGGTTCTGCATGAGCGTGATCGCAATCCGGACCGGGTCGGTCTCTTCGGTTGCCGTGCAGTACTGCTGGATCGCGTCGTCCGCCCCGAGCCGGTGGCAGCTGTCGCAGACAAAATGCCCGTCCTCGCAGACGGCATCTGCGGTCTTTGTCTGGTGGCAGTACACGCATTCGCGCTGTTCCGGCGTCTCAAGGTAGCGGAGCGGTTTTCCGCAGACCATGCAGCCGGTGCGGTGATCGGTCAATAGACTCATACTCCTGTGTCAGGGATGGGGGGGCCCGGGCACAAAATCCTGTCGGTCGGGATCATCCGGGCTAGCGGCCCGGATGGCTGCGCCGGGCCGGGGGGCCGTGGTGCCGGCTCCTGCCGGAGAGCCCGAGCCGTAAGAGGTCCGAGTACTTTGCCGCAAACGAGCCCACGAGCGAGGTCACGATCACCATCACGGCAATCGTGGCGGCAACCGGCGGGGAGCCGTAAAGCGCCGCAAGGGCAATGGAAAACTCTCCCCGCCCGATGGTGTTGACCCATATCTCGATACCGGACTTTGCCGAGCCGTAGAGCGCAATACCCGTAAGCACGCCCGAGATCAGTTTCGAGACGATGGCAAGGACGCAGATGATCGCGATGACCCCGAGGTTGATGTTGCCGGAAAGGGTGATCGATATCCCGAAAAAGACAAAGAAGATCACCATGAAGACGTCCTTGAACGGCCGGGCGTGCTGCTCGAAGGCATCCGGGTCGGTGGTTGCAATGGCAGCGCCGAGGGCGATGACCATCAGGGTGTCGGGGATCCCGAGATACAGGGCGCATCCCGCGGTGGCAAGCACGGCGACAAAGGTAAAGAGGACCGGCAGCTCGTCCTCCCGTTCGAGAATGGAGATTAAAAATTCCTTGCCATAGTGGGCGAGGAGGTAGAGGATGCCAAGGCCAAGGAGGATCTTTGCCACAAAGAAGACCAGGTTCTCATTTCCTGCCGAGAGCACGGCAAGGACGATGATCATGGCAAGGTCTTCAAAGACCATCAGCCAGATGATCGCCTCGGACTCCTTCATCATCAGCTTCCGGTTCTCGATAAGCGAGGTCACCGCCATCGCGGTGCTCGATATGTAGAAGGCTGCCGCGATGATCAGTGCCTCGACCAGGGTAAAGCCGAGCAGGTACGCGGCAAGAAAGCCGATGAGCATGTTGACGTTTAAGTCGATGATCCCGCTCACGAGAACCGCGTTGCCGTTATCGGCAATCTTGTCGACCTTGAGGCCGAGGCCCACAAAGAAGAGTAAAAAGATCAGCCCGAGGTCTGAGAAGAACCCGCTGATCTGGTCGGAGGCGACAATGCCGAGGCCGGCCTTCCCGAGCACGACCCCGGCAATAATGTAGAACGGGATGGCGGGGATGGTCAGGTACTTGCTCAAAAGGGCAAGTGCAAGACAGACCGTAAGGGCAACGACAATGCCCTGCGCAGCAAGGATCCCGTCCATTAATCCACCATGATCTCTCGTTCAAAGAGCCGGAGCTGGTCGGTCTCGCCGATCACGAGCACGGCATCGCCGGCCGCAAAGACAAACGACGGCGGGGGGTTGATGATGTTCTTCTCGTTTCTTGAGACCGCGATGATCGTGGTCCCGGTCTTTGCCCGGATCTGGAGGTCCTGGATCGTCTTTCCGGCAACCGCGGGCGGGACGATATAGGTGTGGATGGTGACCCGGAGATCGGCGAGCGCAGAGAACGCGATCTCGACGCTCTCCTGGTCGGCTTCGATGATGGCGCCGGTGAGAATGTTTCCAAGACGCCGTGCTTCGACCGGCGTCATCTCGGCAGCGCTCGGCGTGTGGCAGCCCTTCTGGAGGGTGTACATCTGGATGGTACCGGTTTTCGTGAAAAATATCGCGACCGTATCTCCCTTGTCGGTCTCGAACTCGTATTTGGTACCCACGCCGGGAAGGTTGAGGGATCGAAGCGCCATAACAGTGGTTGGAGAGATCTTCCTGAAATATATTATGCAAAACAGGGATGCCGGACGGTCTCCCGCGGCAGGAAATTTTAAAAAAACACGAACAAAAAGTGACTTTCGCGTGAACGGGGGTGAGAGGTTCCCGCCCATGCAAAGAGACACACGGTATGCATTCAAGGGTTTTTTTCTAGAGGCCGGGAGGATGGACCCGTGGAGCACCGGAAGGGTAGACCGGGATTCACGGATTTTTTAGAGGGTTTTTTTCGTCCTCCCCATATCACTGGTTACATGAACCGCGGTTTAAAGCCCGGGCGGGCGGGGTGAAAGTGAACGGGCGGCAGCGGTACCGCCTGGACCGCCACGATTGCCGTGCATAGTTCAATACATTTATTTACCCTCCCCCCAAGGAGAAATTATTCATGGTGCCCGGTACTTCACCAGACGGGGGCCGCCATTCGGGCTTCCCTGGCGCCGTATATTTCGGCGCTGCTGCTGCACTTGTCAGTCTGGCCGGGCTGCTGGGTATTTTCTGGGGAATAACGGTACTTGCCAGTATTTACCCGGGGTACCGGTCCATTGCCTTTTCCGCAGCACTCTTCTGGATCGTGCTTGGCATTCTCATCGCAATCCAGGGTGTCAGACCGTTTAGGGGCCCGGTGCGATCCGGCGCAGCTGTACTCTGTGCCGGTATCGCCGTACTGGAAATCCCCGAGGTCCTGCTGGGAATAAACGGCGGGCATTTCATTGCAGAGTCCGTCATGGTCCGGGCGGGCGATGCCGTCCTTATGCACCCGACCATTCCGATATCTCCGGCAGCCTCGGTGCTGCTTGCCCTCTCTGCGATCGGTCTGATCCTGGTAATCTATGCCCGCGATATGAAAGAGAAGAAGGCCATTGCCGGGACTATCGCCGGGCTGACCGGGCTCTGCGTTACGCTCGCGGCCCTCACGTTTGTTCTGGGGTACGTGTACGGGATTCCGTTCCTCGAAGGGACCGGGATCCTGCCCATCGCGCTCACTTCCGCGCTTTCCGCGGCCTGCGCCGGGCTCGGGCTGGTGGCGCTGGCGGGAAAAGATGCCCTGCCGCTTGCCTGGTTGAGCGGCGAGTCGTTCCGTGCCCGGCTCTTCCGGACGTTTCTTCCCCTCACCGTTGCCATCGTGGTCTTCCAGAATATCCTCCAGACCGTTCTTGCAGCATGTTTCGGGATCCGCGACGCGCTCCTCCTCGCGTGTGTTCTCCTGGTCTTCTGCCTTGTGACCGGCACGATCATTGCAGGGACCGCCCGACGCCTCGGAAACGATCTCGACCGGGCACAGCAGTCCCTGGTGCAGTCGAACACCGAACTGAATGCGGCGTACAACCAGATATCGGCATCAAACGAGGAACTCCGGCAGCAGTACGACGAGCTGGCAGCGCAGGACGAAAAGCTGAAAATAAGCGAGTCGCGGAACCGCGAACTCGCGGATCTCCTGGACCGGTCCTCCCAGCCGTTTGCGGTCGGCTACCCGGACGGGCGGCTCGCCATGTACAACCAGGCATTCTGCAGGCTGACCGGGTACACAAGCGAGGAGCTGGAGAAGATCGACTGGTCGGCCGTGCTCACTCCCCCCGAGTGGCGGGAGAACGAGGCACGGGAACTCGAAACGCTCGCCCGTACCGGGGAACCCGTGCGGTACGAGAAAGAGTACCTGCGAAAAGACGCCGTGCGGGTCCCCGTCGAACTCTTCGTCCACAGTGTCCGGGACGGGGAGGGAAGACCGGTGAAGTATTACTCGTTTATCACCGACATCTCGGAGAGGAAACGCGCCGGGCTCCTGCTTGAAAAAAGCGAGGAGAAGTTCCGGCTTTTAGCCGAGTTTGCGTATGACTGGGAGTACTGGATCTCGCCCGAGGGCCGGTTTGTCTACGTCTCCCCCTCCTGCGAGCGCATCACCGGCTATACGGCAGACGAATTTATGAACGATCCCGGGATCTTTTCGAAGATCGTCCACGAAGACGACCGGGACCGGATCGGCACCCACTTAACGACCATCACGGAGGCGCCGGCCCATCATGCCGAAGAGTTCCGGATCCGGCGAAAAGACGGCGGGGTATGCTGGATCGGCCACACCTGCCACGCGATTTACGATGCCGGCGGCCGCTGGATCGGGCGCCGGGCCAGCAACCGGGATATCACCAAGCGCCACGAAGCAGAAGAAGAGATCCGGAAACGCGAGGAAGACCTCCATGCAGCCTACGAAGAGCTGACCGCATCGGACGAGGAACTCAGGGAAAATTACGAAGAGCTGGCAAGGGGCCAGGTGGCGCTCCGGGAAAGCGGGGAGCGGTTCCGGGCCCTTTTCGACCATATGATCGAGGGGCTGGCACTCCACGAACTGGTGTACGATGCGCTCGGCAACCCGGCAGAATACCGGATCCTTGCCGTAAACGAGGGCTTTGAAAAACAGATCGGCATCAGCCGGTCGGCGGTTCTGGGCAAGCTGAGCTGCGAGGCATACGGCGTTGAAGCCCCCCCGTTCCTGGACCGGTACGCAAAAGTCGCGCTGACCGGGGAGGCAGAGCAGTTCGAGACGTACTTCGAACCCTTGAAAAAATACTTCCACATCTCGGCATATTCCCCCAAAAAAGGCCATTTTGCAACGGTCTTTGAGGACATTACCGTCCGCAGGAACGAAGAGCGGGCGCTCCGGCTCGCAGACCGGAAACTCCAGCTCATGAACATCGTGGCCTGGCACGACATCCAGAACAAGGTGACCAGCCTGCGGGGCTACATCGAGCTCAGCCGCGATCTCGTGGCTGACGAGACCGCAAAAAAGATGCTCAGATCCGAGGACGAGATCCTCAAGGTGATCCACCAGCAGCTCGGGTATACCCGCGAGTACCAGGAGATCGGGACAAAGCCCAGCGAGTGGGTGGACATCCACGCGATGCTCTCGCTCGTGATCGCTCTGAAAGGAAGCCGGTCCGTAACGGTCACCACGAATGTCGACGGGCTCGTTATCTTCACCGACCCGATCCTCGAAAAGGTCTTCTCGCACCTGATCGAGAACACGCTCGTGCATGCGCCCGCAGCAACTGAGATCCGGATCTGGTACCGCGAGACTGCGGACAGCCTCGTGCTCGTGTACGAGGACAACGGCCCCGGGATTGCAGAGGAAAACAAGCAGGACCTCTTTGTACGGACCTTTGCGACAACCCGGTTCGGGCTCTTTTTCATCCACGATATCCTCGAACTCTCCGGGATCGGGTTTGCGGAGACCGGGGAACCGGGGAAAGGCGTCCGGTTCGAGATGACCGTCCCGCGGGGGATGTACCGCATCACGCCGCGGCCGGGGCCCGGTGCATAAAACAGTACCTTTTTTCCGTGTCCATGACAAATAATGATAAATTATTTTTACGGCAGGGGCCCTGTGCCTCAAAAACAGGATATCCGGGAGTTGGTCATCATCGCAGAAATCCCCAAAGAAGAGTACTTAAAAAAGTGCACGTCCGCATGCGCAGGGTGTAGTTCGTCCCTGACCCTGCGGTACGTGTTAAAGGCTGCCGGCCACGACACCGTGCTGGTCGTGCCCGCGTGCTGTACGAGCGTCATCCAGGGCATCTACCCCAACACCGCCATGAATGTGCCGGTCTATAACGTTGCATTTGCCGCGGCCGCCGCGTGCGCATCGGGAATGTCCGAGGCGTTCCGGTCTCTTGGCAGGAAAACGAACGTGATCGTGTACGCCGGGGACGGCGGAACGCTCGATATCGGCATCCAGTCCATGTCCGGCGCATTCGAGCGGGGCACCGATTTCCTGTATATCTGTTACGACAATGAAGCCTACGGGAACACCGGCATGCAGCGTTCGGGTGCAACGCCGCTTGGCGCACGGACCACCACGACGCCTACGGGAAAGACGGTCGAGAAGAAAGACATCGACGCGATTGCCGCAGCCCACCACCTCTCGTACATGGCAACGGCCTGCAGCGCCTACCCGCAGGATATCTATAAAAAAGTCGCAAAGGCGCTCACGTTCCGGGGCCCGACCTTCATCCACATCCTCGCCCCGTGCCCGCCCGGCTGGCGCTACCCGGCCGAGAAGACCATCGAGATGGGAAAACTCGCGGTAAAGTCCGGCATGTGGGTGCTGTACGAGCGCGAGAACAATAAACTCACGATCAGCGCCCCGTCAAAGGCCGCGATGAGAAAACCGATCCCGCTCGAAGAGTATCTCGGCCCGCAGGGACGCTTTAAGGGGATCGATCCAAAATCCATTGAGATCCTGAAACAGCGCCTGGCCGATAATCTCAAACACCTTGCAGCAGAAGAGGAGGCGTCGGCATGAAGGAGATTGCAACGGGGAACAAGGCGATTGCGAAGGCAGTCAAACAGGCGCTGCCCGATGTTGTCGCCGCGTACCCGATCACCCCGCAGACCGAGATCGTGGAGACGATCGCGGACTTTGTGACAAGCGGCCAGATGAAGAGCCGGTACATCCCGGTCGAGAGCGAACACTCGGCAATGGCGGCCTGCATCGGCGCTTCCATCACGGGCGTGCGGACGTTTACGGCCACAAGCGCCCACGGCCTGCTCTATATGCACGAGATGACCAACTGGGCGGCCGGCGCCCGCCTCCCCATCGTGATGGCAAACGTGAACCGCTCGCTCGGCCCCGGCTGGAACATCTGGGCAGAGCACACCGATGCCATGCAGGAGCGCGACACCGGCTGGCTCCAGGTGTACGTCTCGACCGTGCAGGAAGCCTACGACACGACCCTGATGGCATTCCGGATCGCGGAGCACAACGACGTGCTCCTGCCGGTGATGGTCAACCTCGACGGCTTTGTCCTCTCGCACATCATGCAGCCGCTCGATACGGTAGAACCCGGGAACTTCATCCCGCCGATCCACCTGCCGCACGCAATCGACGTGAAAAACCCGGCGGGGTACGGCGGACTCACCGGCCCCGACCAGCACTTTAAGTTCCGCTGGGACATCGAGCGCTCGATCCGGGATTCCGAAAAAGTGATCGCGGCAACCGAGGCGGACTTTGCAAAACGGTTTGGCCGGAAGTACGGGCCGGTCGAGGAGTACCGGTGCGAAGATGCGGACGTGATCCTCATTGCCCTGGGCACGCTCGGGAAAGAGGCGGAAGTAGCGATCGATATCCTGCGAAAAGAGGGGATAAAGGCCGGCTCGATGCGCCTGCGCTGGTTCCGGCCCTTCCCGAAGCTGGACCTTACGGGTAAGGATGTTGTCGTGATCGACCGGGACTACTCGTTCGGGTACGGCGGTATTGTCGCCCACGAGATCATGGCCAAATGCCACTGCGATGTCTTCAGCGTGATCGCCGGCCTTGGCGGCCAGGAGGTCACGTACGACGACATCGCGGAGTTCGTCCGCAAACGTCGTATCGGCACAGAGTTCTGGTTCGGGGTGAACGCCCATGTTTGAGATCCGCATTCACTCCCGGGGCGGGCAGGGCGGCGTTACTGCGGCCCGGCTCCTTGCCATGGCAGCGCTCCACGACGGGAAATATGCCACGGCCTGCCCGTTCTACGGCGCAGAAAGGCGCGGGGCGCCGATCGTCTCGTTTGTCCGGATCGACGACCGCCCGATCAAGGTGTACAGCCAGATCCGGGACCCGGACCTCGTGGTCGTGCTCGACGCGAGCGTGATGGATACGGTCGATGTGCTCCACGGCTTAAAGAAAGGCGGCCGGGTCTTCATCAACAGCGCCCACAAGCCGGACTTTGCCGGGCACTCGACCTATAACGTGGATCTCACCGGCATTGCGCTCAGGGAAAACCTCGTGGTTGCGGGAAGCCCGATCCTCAACACCCCGGTGCTCGGGGCGCTCGCGAAGATGGGAATCGTCTCTGCCGATTCGGCAAAGTCTGCGATCCGCGGGATGTTTACCGATGAGAGAAACGTCAAGGCGGCTGAGGCTGCGTATAAGGAGATGAGCGCATGAGCGCGGATACCAAAAAGGACCGGCTTGCCATAAGCCGGCCAAAAGAGGGCGCAGCCGGAGAGACCGGGACATGGCGGGTCTTTAAGCCGGTCGTGGACAAGGAGAAGTGCAATGCGTGCGGGCTCTGTTCGATGTACTGCCCGGACGGCGTGATCGATGAGGACTTAAACGTCGATCTCCGGTTCTGCAAGGGCTGCGGGATCTGCGCAAACGAGTGCCCGAAAAAAGCCATTGCCATGGTCCGGGAAGAGAAGTAATTTTTTCGGTTTTTCATTTTTTACCAGCGTTTTTTTACGCCGGGCCGTGCCCGGTCCGGAATACCTCTTCCGGGTGAGCCCGTTTTCTGCGATGCATTCCAAAACTTTTATAATAGTGCCCGAAAGATTCCCTGTCAGGATGAGGGACTATGAACCGGAAGTATTTCGGGGACACGCGGGATCTCTTCAAGTTCGACCTGGTGCGCCACGTCATGAAGTCGCTTCCCGAGCTGGAAGGTTTTGCATTTGTCCCGATGCTGACAGCGGGAACCGGCGGGGAACCAAAGAAGAGCCGGGTAAAGACCGATCTCGACGGTGCCATGAGAGCGGGAAAGGCCGGCAGCCAGAACCAGAAACTCCGCGAACAGCTGGCACGGCTCCAGGAAATTTCCGCGGATTGCGAATACCTCGAAGGAGTCTGCAACTATTTTTCCGGCGAGAAGATCCTGATCGATATCTGCGGCAGCGAACCGTTCACGCACGCTGGCCGGGACTCGTACCTGGGCAGCGTCTTTGACGCGTTTCCGAAAAAAGCCCTGATCTTCTTTGACCCGGATACCGGCCTTACGGAAGGAAAGGCTGACAAGGGGCACCTGCTCGTGCAGGAACTTGCGGAGATCCACGACCGGATGGACGAGAATTCGATTTTGATGATCTACCAGCACTTCCCCCGGGTCAGCCACGACGGTTTTGTAAAAAAACGGTGCCGGCTGCTCGAAAAGATCACCGGTACCTGCCCGGTCACCGTCACGGATAACGAAGTGGTCTTTTTCCTTCTCGCGAAAAACCCAAAACTTGCCGGCCGGCTTAAGGATTCCCTCGAATGCTATGCCAATACCTACCCGGCGCTCTCTGCGTACTGTGCCGGATAAAAAGCGTCTGCCGGTACCGGTGGTTACGGGCAGGTGCCAGAATGGCTGTCAATAGTCCCGGCGGGCTCTTTTCCCGAAGGGTCTGCTGCAAGGTACTCGAGATCGAACCGGTACAGGTGCGTGAACCGGCAGTGCTGGCACTGGACCATGATCGTCCGGCAGCTGACCGTAAGATCGTGGGGACCGAGGAAACCGCAGTGCCGGCACGCGGCTTCCGCGGTAAGAGACCAGACCGGCCAGCGGCCGGCTTTCTTAAAAGCGCCTTCTTCGTCAACCTCTTCCATCAGGGGTACGAAGACCCGGGTCGCCCCGCAGGACGTGCAGGCAACGTCGGCCCGGTTCGGGCCGGCAACGATATGCTGGTCTGCATTCTTCCGGCAGTGGTAGCAGTCGGTGCGGTAATCCGTGACGATAAACCGGTCGTTCATGAAGGACGGGTAAACCCGTGGCAGCATTAACCTGTCGCTGGTACGCAGGGGGCGTGCCGGATCGCAGGTATAAACGGAAATTCACTCTCGTTTCCCGGATCGGGACAAAATATGGCCATAAATAAGGTAAATTTATAAATCCCGGGCAGTTCATTATGTACTCCGTATGAAGCTGCTCATGGGATTCATTATCCTTCTGGTTGCGCTGGTAGCAATTACCGGCTGCACCCAGACGGCATCACCTTCGGCACAGACCACCACAGAGACCACGGCACCGGTAACCACTGAAGTTACCACGGAGGCAACAACGGTTGCAACCACGATCGCCACCACCGTCCCGACCACCACCGGGACCGTTGTTGCAAACGTGACGGCACCGGCAGCGAACGTGACCGAGAATGTCACCGCAACGGCAACCGCCGTCCCGACCGCGACTGCAGCAAGCCAGATCACGAAGATCCACATCACCAAACTCGGCTTTACCCCGGCAACGGATGTCGTGCTCCCGGGTACCGGGATCACCTGGGTCAATGACGATAATGTCACCCATGCAATCAAGATGATCGGGAACAACACCGGCATGTTCACCTCCGAGGGAATCCTCCCGGGTGCATCGTATATGTACTCGTTCAGCGAGAATACCGGGACATATGTCTACGCCTTTTCCGACAACCAGACGGTTACGGGAACGATTATCGTAAAGAAACCCTGTACCCTCTCCGGCTGCTAGGCCGTTCATCCAAACTCTTTTTTTTCAGAGTAATTTTCTAAAAAAAAATCCACCTGGAACAGATACCCGCTTTTTCCTGCAGCAGGTTCCGCTGTGGCAGATCCCAACGGATCACACGGGTTACCGGATTCCTGTACCTCTGTTCCCGGAGAGGCTTTTTTTCCTGCAATTGTAGTTATTCCCCGACGGGTCTGCCAACCCACAGGAACGCGCCGGATCGCAGGGTCGGGGAACACTGCCGTGCTGAATCGTTCCGCCTTTTTCCCCGGCACCTGGCAAAACCCTGACACCTGTAAACCGGGCTGGCAGGATATCCGGAACATCTGCCAAAAGAACGAACCAAAAAAGAAAAAGGGAAATTATGGGGGGTGACTCTAGTAGTCGCCCATGCCGGGCATTCCGCCCATGCCACCCATGCCGCCCATACCCGGGGGCATGCCGCCGGCGCCGCCTGCGGGCTCTGGGGACTTGGAGGAGGCGATCACATCGTCGATCCTGAGGATCATGATCGCTGCTTCTGCAGCGGACGAGATTGCCTGGGTCTTGACACGGAGCGGCTCGACAACGCCGGCTGCCTTCATGTCGATGACCTTGCCTTCGTAGACATTAAGGCCGTAGGTCTTCTTGCCCTTCTCGTGGGCTGCACGGATCTCGACGAGCATGTCGATGGGGTCGAGACCGGCGTTCTCTGCAAGGGTGCGCGGGATGATCTCGAGCGCAGATGCAAATGCCTCGATGGCAAGCTGTGATCTGCCGCCAACGCTTGCCGCATATTCGCGGAGCCTAAGCGAGAGCTCGGTCTCGGGTGCGCCGCCGCCGGCAACGACCTTCTTGTCCTCGACAACGACCGCAACAACGCGGAGGGCGTCGTTGATGGCACGCTCGAGTTCGTCGACAACGTGCTCGGTGCCGCCGCGGACAATGATCGAGACTGCTTTCGGGTTCTTGCACTGCTCGACAAAGGTCATCTCTTCGCCGGAGACCTTGCGCTCTTCGACAAGGCCGGCCTTGCCGAGTTCTTCCTTGCTGATTGCGTCGATCGAGGAGACGAGGCTGCCGCCGGTTGCCCGGGCGAGCTTTTCCATGTCGCTCTTCTTGACACGGCGGACGGCAAAGATGCCGGCCTTTGCAAGGTAGTGCTGGGCGATGTCGTCGATACCCTTCTGGCAGAAGAGGACGTTTGCGCCGCTCTTCTGGATCTTGTCGACAATGCCCTTGACCATACGTTCCTCTTCGTCAAGGAATGCCTGGAGCTGGTCGGGGTGGGTGATGTTGATCTCGGCGTCGACTTCGGTCTTCTTGAACTCGACTGCTGCGTTGAGGAGCAGGATCTTTGCGCCGGTGACCTTCTTTGGCATGGCCGGGTGGACACGCTCCTTGTCGACGAGGACGCCCTCGACGATCTCGGAGTCATCGATGCTGCCACCGGTCTTCTTCTCGACCTTGATAAAGTCGGTGTCGACGGTGCCGTCGGATTCGGCGACCATGGTGACTGCCTTTACAACGAGGTCGCAGAGCTTGTCCTTGCTTGCCTCTGCGCTCTTGCCGGTCATCGCGGTCTCGGCGATCTTCTTGAGCATTGCCTTGTCGGTCGCCTTGACATCGAATGCGATATCCTTTAAGAATTCCTGGGCCTTCTCTGCGGCCTGCCGGTATCCTGCGGCAATGATAGTCGGGTGAACGTCCTGTTCGAGGAGTGCCTCGGCCTTCTTTAAGAGTTCCCCGCCGATAACGACTGCGGTGGTGGTCCCATCGCCGACCTCGTCGTCCTGGGTCTTTGCTACCTCGACCATCATCTTTGCGGCCGGGTGCTCGATGTCCATTTCCTTTAAGATGGTGACGCCATCGTTCGTGATGACGACATCGCCGATGGTGTCGACGAGCATCTTATCCATACCCTTGGGGCCGAGCGTGGTCCGTACTGCACTGGCGACTGCCATTGCAGCGGTAATGTTCATACCCTGGGCATCGCGGCCGCGGGTGCGGTTCGTGCCTTCTTTCAGAATAAGAATAGGTTGTCCTCCAAGTTGCTGTGACATTAAATTATCACCACTTTTAGCAGTAAAAGTGGTTTGTGGTTCTATATAAAGTTAGCTGAAAAATTACTCTCCGAGCATGTCGAGGAGCTCGAACCCGTCCTCGATTGCATGGAGGCGCTCCTCGCCAATCATGAGCGTCCGCCCGATCTTCTTTTCGTGGTGGAAGTCGGGCGCAATGCACATCGCATGCTTCTTTGCAATGGTGGAGAGGTTGCTGATAAGCGCTGCCCGTTTTACCACTTTCTGCGCCGGGCCATAGCCGGTCAGGATCGTGTGCCGGTCAAAGGTCAAGAGCGCCTGGAACGGTGCGCCCCGGAGCGTGTGGAGCTGGATCCCGAGTTCTTCCAGAAACTCGATCGGGTTGCCCGGCTCGTGCCCCCGGGCCGGCGGGGCGGCTGTTTCCTGTGCGGCAGGCGCGGCCTCTTTTTGCTCCCGCTGCACGATCTCGATCGACTCGACCACGCCCGTATTGAAGTACTCCTCGATCTTTATGGCGACTTCGAGCGTCGTCCCCATCCCGCTCTCGTACTTGCTGATCGTGCGCCGGGAGACACCGAGCACCTGCCCGAGATCGCCAAGCGACATGTTCCGGCGCTCCCGGAGCTCGCGCAGGGCGTCGCCGTTGATATTCACGTACAGCCCGCCGGGCGACGCGTACACGAGCGGCGGGATCTTCTCCACAAAATAATCGTACAGGGTCGAGACGCTGATCGCGTAGATCCCGTACCTGACGTACACCGCCCCGCGTTCGAGTTCCGCTTCCCGCGCCCGCTCGCCCACGATCAAAGGCACCCCGCCCAGGTGACGCGAGATCGCGTCCAGGTCAAAGGCCGCCTCTTCGCTCACCGAGTCGATGTGGGTGACGACTTTTATCACAATCAGGGTCCCGTTGTTGCGTGCAATGAGATCGAAGCTTCGCGGGCGGAGGGTAAACTTCTCCGATACCGCAAAGCCTGCGGAGATCATCACGCTGGTGACCAGCTGGAGCTGGCGATCCTGGGACATGCTGTTACAAATGGATGGAGCGCTCCCATATATTAATATAGACATGCTGATCGGGATCGATGACACGGACTCACCGGCGGGGATGTGTACCACGTACCTCGGGGCGGTCCTTGTCCGGAGGCTGATTCGCGAACACATGCGGGTCCGCGAGGCCCGCCTTGTCCGGCTCAACCCGAACGTCACGTTCAAGACCCGGGGGAACGCGGCAGTCTGTCTCGATGCAGAGGGCGACCCGGAGAAAGGTTTCGGGCTCGCGTGCGAAATTGTCGAAGAGCTTGCCGACTTCTCCTGCGAAAAGACCAACCCCGGCGTGGTCGTGGCAGAGCAGCGGCTCGATCCGGCGTTTTACCAGAAAGCGGTCACGGACTTCTGCGAGATCGAAGAAGCTGTCGCTATCCTCGATGCAGCAGGCGCCCGGTACCGGGGCTGGAAGAACCGGCGGGGACTCGTTGGCGCAACTGCCGCGGTTGCAAGCGTTCTTCCCGACCGGACGTACGAAGTCCTTGCATACCGCGATCCGGCCCGGTGGGGCACGCAGCGGGAGGTGGACAAGGAGAGTCTCTTTGCCTGCGAGGAAGCGACCTTCCCGCACACGTGGGACACCGTGGACTTTGCCAACCGGGTCGTGGTCTGCGTGCCGCATACCCCCGACCCGGTCCTCTTTGGGATCCGGGGCGAGAGCCCGGCCTGGGTGATGACGGCCCGTTCCGTTATCGACTCCGAGAAACCGGCGCTCGAACAGATCTGGGTGACGAACCAGGGGACCGATTCGCATCTCCTTATCGGGAAATGCGGTGAACTCAGGGAAGGGCTCTCGTACTGTGTCCGGGGCATGGTGGACGGCCGGCCGGTGACCGGGGAAGGGGGCCATGTCATGTTTGCGATCCGCGACGGTGAGGCAACGATCCGGTGCATGGCCTACGAGCCCACGAAAAATTTCCGGGAGATCGTCCGGGCGCTGGTCCCGGGCGACGATGTCGTCGTTGCCGGCAGTTACAAGAAGGGGAGCATCAATCTGGAAAAATTCTGCCTTGTCGCACCGGCCCGGGACACGGAACAAAAAGCCCCGGTCTGTACCGCGTGCGGCAAACGCATGACAAGCGATGGCAGGGGCAAGGGCTACAAGTGCCGGAAGTGCGGGGCACATGCAAAGGACCCGGAAGTCCATGAACTGCCCCGGACCCTCACTGCCGGCTGGTACGAGGTCCCGCCCACCGCCCGCAGGCACCTTGCAAAACCGCTCTGCCGGGGATCGCCGGAGATCCCGGCCGACCGCTGACCCGGCCGGACGCATCTGCATGGCATATGCCTGCACGGACTCGTAACATTCATAACGATCACCGGACAATTGCCACTCATCCAGTCTTTATACGTGCACGGGTGACCCGGGGGCTTTTAACACATGTACTCTCTCCTCTATGTTGACGATGAACCGGGACTTTTGGAGATCGGCAAGCTCTTCCTCGAACAGACCGGGGATTTTACCGTCACCTGTGCCCTCTCCGCAAAAGAAGCGCTTGAAAAACTAAAAACCATGCACTTCGATGCGATCGTTGCCGATTACCAGATGCCGGGAATGGACGGCATCGGCCTTTTAAAAGAGGTCCGGGCCCTGCACGGCTCCATCCCGTACATCCTTTTCACCGGCAAAGGCCGCGAGGAAGTCGTGATCGCTGCGATCAACAACGGCGCTGACTTCTACCTCCAGAAAGGCGGCGATCCCCGGGCGCAGTTCGCCGAGCTCGCCCACAAACTCCGGCAGGCGATCGCCCGGGTGCAGTCCGAAATGGCGCTGGCCGCATCGGAAAAGCGGCTCGCTGACATCATCAACTTCCTCCCGGACGCCACCTTTGCGATCGACACCAAAGGCACGGTCATTGCATGGAACAAGGCCATGGAGGAGCTCACGTCCGTTCCCGCATCGCAGGCCCTGGGAAAAGGCAACTACGAGTATGCCTGCGCCCTCTATGGCGAGCGCCGGCGCATGCTCATCGACCTCATCATCACCCCCGACAAGAACTTCGAGACCGGCCACTACACGTACACCATCCACGCACCGACATCGCTCACGGCAGAAGCTGTGCTCGAACGGCGCAACAAACCGCCACTCTATGTCTGGGGGACCGCAAGCGCGCTCTTTAACGACCGGGGCGAGCAGATCGGGGCGATCGAATCGATCCGGGACATCACCGACCGGAAAAAAGCAGACGACGAACTCCGGGCCGCAAACGCCCAGCTCGCCGCGTCTGCCGAGGAACTCCAGGTCCAATACGACGAACTGGCGCAGAGCGAGAACCTGATCCAGGAGAGCGAAGAGAAATACCGGACGCTCGTGGAGCACAGCCAGGACGGGATCTTCATCACGCAGAACGCCAGGTTCGTGTTCTGCAACCGGGGTTTTTGCGGGATCCTGGGGTACGCTGAAGGGGAACTGGTGAACGCACCCATAGAACAGGTTCTCGCCCCCGAGGACCGCGAGAGGGTCGTTGCCTGGCACCACGCCCGGCTCGCGGGAGGCGATATCCCCGAGGTGTACGAATGCCGGTTCCTCGCAAAGGACGGGAGTACGCGAAGGATCATGATGAACGTGGGGCTCGCCACGTACCGGGGAAAACCGGCCAGCATCGGTACGATCCGCGATGTGACCGAAGAACGGCAGCGGGAAGAGGAGCTGCGCCAGAGCGAGGCAAAGTACCGCTCCCTTGTCGAGAACCTCCAGGATGTGGCATACCGGACCAACAACGAGGGCCGGCTCGTGATGATCAGCCCGAGCGGCGTGGCATTGCTCGGGTACGATTCGCAGGATGACCTGCTTGGGAAAAACGTGGCGGATGTATTTTATTACCACAAGGAAAAACGCCAGGAGTTCCTTAATGGGATCCGTAAAGAGGGCCTGGTGAAAAACGCCGAGATCGAACTCCGGCACAAAAACGGATCGCCGATCACGGTCTCCACCAGCAGCCACCAGTATTACGATGAAGCAGGAAACGTGCTCGGGGTCGAAGGGATCCTCCACGATATCACGGACCTCAAGAAAAAAGAGGTTGAACTCAAAGGAGCGTACGAGCAGATCGCGGCAGCTGAAGAGGAACTGCGCGGGCAGTACGGGGAACTGGAAGAGAACGAGGCCCGGCTCCGGGAGAGCGAGGCCCGGCTCCGCTCCCTCCTGGAGATCTACAAGAACGAGCATGAGAGCGAACAGGCACTCTTTGCAACGGCAGTCGAAGGGGCAGGCGTCGTCACGTCAAGCCCGCTCGGCTACATTGCTCTCGTGAGTCCTGACGAGAGCGAGATCTCGATGGTTGCCGGGTCAAAGAAAGCGCTGGAAAATCTCCCGAACGGGAACCTGCCGCTCGTGTATCCGACCGCACGTGCCGGGCTCTGGGGCGAGCCGGTCCGCAGCCACCGTACCGTGATCACCAACGATTACCCGGCCCCCGATCCCAAAAAGAAGGGGCTGCCCGAAGGCCACCCGCAGATCGCCCGGTTCCTGGGCGTCCCGCTCATCGAGGACGGTCACGCGGTGCTTGTCGCCGGCGTGGCAAACAAGCAGTCCGATTATACAGAGCGGGATGCACAGGAACTGCTCCTGCTCGCCCAGGGCCTCTGGCAGGTGGTAAAAAAGAAACGCACCGAAGCAGCCCTCCGGGAGGAGCGGCTTTTTACCGATGCCGTGATCGACAGCGTGCCGGGCCTGCTGTACCTCTATGACGAAGACCTGCGGCTTGTCCGCTGGAACAGGTACTACGAGACTGCAACCGGCTGTCCACATGAAAAACTCGCCGGAATGCACCTGATGGACTGGTTTGCGGACGATGAGTCCCTTGCAGCGGTCTTCCGCGGGAAGCTCCAGCAGGCATTCCGGGAGGGATTTGCCGATCTGGAGACCGAACTGACGTTACGGGACGGACGCAAAGCCTGGTATTATTTTACGGCAGTCCCGCTTGAGATAGACGGTAAAAAATACTTTACCGGTTTTGGGGTCAATGTCTCGGCGAGGAAAGAGGCCGAGAAGAAAATTGCAGAGAACCGGCAGCAGCTCGAGGAGATCACGGCCACGATCCCCGGACTGGTGTACCAGTTCTACGCCCGGGCGGACGGGAGCCGGGGCATCTCGTATTATGGCGGCCGTGCACGGGAGATCTTCGGCGCCCCGGAAACATCCGATAACTTCCTTGCATGGTTCATTGACCATGTCCATCCCGATGACAAAAAGGAGTTGGTTGCATCCATCGATGCGGCGCTCAAAGACCACAGCACGTGGCAGTTCGAGGGGCGCTTTGTAAAATCCTCCGGCGAAGTTATCTGGTTCCAGGCACAGGCCAGCCCGGTCCGTCACGGGGACGAACAGGTCTACTCCGGTGTGCTTGTCGATATCACGCAGAATAAAACAGCCGAGCTTTCCCAGGCAGAGAGCGAGGAGAAGTACCGCCTCATTGCGGAAAATTCCCCGGATCTCATCGTTTTCGTGGACACACAAGGCTATTTCCGGTATATCAATTCCCCGGCAGCGGCCCTGCTGCACAGGAAACCCGAAGAGGTGATCGGAAAGCACCTGACCGAACTCTTCGGAGATGAGGCTTCCCCCCGCCTTGCCATGCTTAAGGAGGTTATCGAGAAACGCGTCCCGGTCCAGAAGGAGCTGGTGACCAGTCTCCCGGGGGGAACGTACTGGCTTGACGAGCGTATCCTGCCGGTCATGGACAGCAGTGGCGCGATCTACGGCGTGCTCGGGATCACACGGGACATCACCGAACGCAAACGCATGGAAGATGCGATTAAAGAGACCTCAAAGAAACTCCAGCTCCTTTCCAACATCACGCGCCACGATGTCTCAAACCAGCTCACCGTGATGGAAGGATACCTCAGGCTTGCCCTCACCGGACCGCCCGACCCGATCGTCCAGGACTTCCTTGCCAAAGTCCAGGGATCGATCCGGACCATCCGGCACCAGCTCGGGTTCATGCGGACCTACCAGGAGCTCGGGATCAAGGCCCCGGCCTGGCACCGGATCGCCGACCTGGTTGCCGGTGCAGAACTCCCCGGGATCGCCACCACCTGCAGCTGCGGTACGGCCGAGATCTTTGCCGACCCGATGATCGGCAAGGTCTTTTCCAATATCTTTGAGAACGCCCAGCGCCACGGGGAAAAGGTTACCCGGATCGTGGTCGGGTGTACCCGTGAAGAGGACCGGATCGTCATCACGATCGAGGACGACGGGATCGGTGTCCCGCTCGACAAGAAAGAGAAGATCTTCGAGAAAGGCTATGGCAGCAACACCGGCTTTGGCCTCTTTTTGTCCCGGGATATCCTGGCCATAACCGGGATATCCATCCACGAAACCGGCATACAGGGAAAAGGAGCGCGGTTCGAGATCGCCGTCCCGAACAGTGCCAGCCGGAATTTCCCGTAAACGGTCGCTTACAGCCAGCCGGCCTTTTCCCACCGGGCATATTCATCGGGACGGAAGTCCCGGTTCTCTTGTACGATCGCGGCAAAGTACGCACGGTTGCCGGCGATTGCCGCTTCCTGCGCCGGATCGGAGAAACCATCACGGACCGCTGCCACGAGTTTTTTCCCGAGCGCCCGGGCGGCAGGCTCCGCATCTGCAAGGGCCGCAGGGTTTGTGCCGAGCGCAATGCTCATGTCGCCGACTGAAACGGCCCCGAGATAGTTGAGGACATGGTTCTCGTACGCGACAACTTCGTCTCCGCCGGACTCGGCGGTTGTTGCAACCGAGCATCCGTATTTCCCGGCAAGCTGCTGGTAATGGATGGCATCCGCGAGCCGGTCGAAGAAAACCTTCATCTGGCCGCTCACGTTGTCGATGTACACGGGTGAGCCAAAAATTATTGCGTCCGCCTCCTTCATCCGGGCCACGAGACCTGCGAGATCGTCATCGTTGACGCAGACGCCGTTGATGGCACAGGCATCGCACCCAGTGCAGGGTACCACGCGGAGGTCGGCAAGATCGATGATCTCGGTCTCTGCTCCGGCATCTTCTGCCCCGGCAAGGACAAACGATACAAGCTGCCGGGTCGTGCTCCGGAGCGTCCGCGGGCTCCCGTGAATGGCAAGGATCTTCATACCAGTCCGGGTGGGACGGGAGATGATATCAGGCTTGAGGAAACGATGCGGAAACCTTCACATGCCCTGACCTTCTACATACCCTTAAATGACGCCGCCCGCTTTTTCCCCAAGGAGACGTGACCTGTTTGTCCGGTGATATGGACCTCCGGCTCGAAGCGCTCTCGAAATATATCGTAACGAGTCCCTCGTGGATAAAATCGTTCGCGGTGATCGTGCTCCTCTCGGGCTGCGTGGAAGCCATGACCATGCTCGGGAGCGGGAAGTCCATTTCGCACCCCAACCTCTTCCCCATTGCCGCATATCTTCTCCCGGCAATCTCGGCGCTCGCCCTGACGCCCCGGCTCGCCCGGGTCTTTGGCGGGAAGCTCTCGTACGGCTGGTCGGGCCTGACTGCCGCTATCGGGCTTGTGATCGTGCTCTTTATCTCGCTCTCGCCCATCCTCTTCTTTGCCTCGTCCTACCCGGTCTTCTTTGCGGTCTCGCTCGCGTTCGTCTTTGCATTCCGGATGCTGCTTCTCGCCGCGGTCGTCGACTTCCACCTCCGCCGGGTCATGGTGCCGGCGCTCCTGCACTCCGGCCTTGCAGTCGCCCTTGCCGCACCGTTTCTGGGCCTTGCATTCGTGCAGCTCTCGATCATCCTGCACGTCACGTTTGCAATCGGCGTGCTCCTCTTCATCAACGTGATCGAGCGCCCGATGAAGGCGAACTTCAAGGTAGGGCCGCTCGAACTGGCAAACGCGTTTCTCGCCCACCTCTCGGAAGGGAGCAAGAAGCTCGACGACTTTTTCCGGAGCATTGGCGAGCGCGTAGTCGTTCCCGAGGTCTCGCTTGCTCTCGCCCGCGAGGGAAAGGACGAGATCTTTATTACGATCCCAAACGTCCACCCCGGGCCGCTCGGGGAGGTCGGCGGGAGCAACATGCCAAAGATCCTGCACGGGATGCTCGGGAACGCCTCGATGGTGATGCACGGCTCGGCCTCGCACGATTTCAACCCGGTGGACGAGGACGAGGTTAAAAAACTGGGCGGGACCATCATCGCGGCCCGGCCGACCGCGTACGGGAACGCGGGCTGCACGGCGCCGGCCCGGTTCCGGTGCGGCTCGGTGGACGTGCTCGGGCAGGCGTTTGGCGACACCGCGATCATCGTTGCCACCCGGTCGCCGCTCGTGACCGAGGACCTCGATTTTTCCGTGGGTTTTTCGATCATGAAGACCGGCGAGAAATATTTCCGGCACGCGGGATTCGTGGACGCCCACAACTGCCTGGAGGTGGTATCGGACGGCGTGTACCCGGCAACGGAGCTTGCCATGGAATATCTCGGGGCGGCCGAGCAGGCGTACTCTATTATGGCTCAGGCCGAGCAGGTGCCGTTCTCGGCCGGCTATGCGGCCAGGGTTCTGCCGTTCTCCCGGCAGGAAGGCTTTGGCGATCTCGGCGTGCAGGTGCTCGTGATTGTTGCGGGCGGCAGGACCACCGCGTACGTGCTCTTTGACGGGAACAACATGCAGACCGGGGTCCGGGACGAGATCCGGAAACGGCTGCTTGCCCGCGTTGACGAGTGCGAGGTGATGACGACCGATACCCATGTGGTCAATACGGTCTCGGGCCGCAACCAGGTCGGCCTTAAGGTCGGCGTGGACAAATTCTACCCGTTCGTGGACGAGGCGCTCTCCGCGGCCCTTGCCGATGCCGTGACCGCGAGATCGGCCGGCGTGACCGCGTGGTGCCGGGGGATCGTGGTCTTTGGTTCTCAGAGGATCTCGCAGCTCGCGTTCACGGTCAACGGGATGATGGGATTTCTGTTGCCGGTCGCGGTCATTCTCCTGATCGGTGCGTTTCTCACGACCGCGATGGCGTACTTCCTGCTGGTGTACTAAAAAACCGGGGCCGGGCGTTATGCCCCGGATCCCCGGAGCCGCACGATGCGGTCCGCAGATCTCTTCTGTTATTGCGAGAGCGCCCGGACCGCGGATTCTTCGGAATCGTACAGGGAAAAGAGGCTCCAGAACCCGGACATGAGAAAGATGTGGTCGACAAATTTGGTGAGGCCGAAAAACCCGTACCGGACGCCCGCGGCCTTTGCCATCTTCCCGGTGGCAAGGAATACGCGGAGCCCCGAGCTCGATACGTACTTGGTCCCGGACATGTCGCAGAGCAGGGCTTTTGGTTCCCGGGCAACATATTCCCGGAGTTCTTTTTCAAGCGACAGCGCCTCGACATGATCGATGTGTTCGGGCAGGCTGACAATGATGATCCCGTTTTTTGTCCTGGCTCCACATAATCCCATGACCGGTACCCCGCGGATATGTCCCGGTTTTCTTTTTTTTGGGGTTTAAAGATTGGGAAAGAGACCGGGGAAAACTGTCGGGCACGAAAAACCGGGATACGGCCTGCAGTTCCGGGCATGTGCTTCTCCGACGGAGAATCTCCCCGGGCAGGAAGGCCGGGCCACAAAAAGGGGGCAAAAATGGTGCAGTTTTACACAGCGTTTGGGAGATACGCTAAATTTGCAGCCCGATTGCAAGAATACGCGAGAATTGTGGCGCTGTAAAACCCTAATGTACGCTTTTGGGCGGCGGATCTCCCGTTTGACGGACCCTTGCCCGCGGGAAATGAAAAGAAGGGCGGTTTTGGGGGTATGATCTGGACCCCGGGGGAGATACGATCCGGCAAACCGCATTCTCCGACGGAGCATGGGGGGCAGGATCCCGGGCACCAGGCCCCGATCCGACAGCGTTCGACCCAAAACCGACATGAATTGGTGATTTTTCGGGCAGTTTCACGTCGTAACAAAATATCAGCTTATAGCAGCGTTTGCACGGCCGGGTAATTTTTAATTGGAAGGTGGCACGCGGAAAATGAAAAGAAGGCCTGTTTTGGGGGTACGATCCGGACTTTAGGGAGATACGATCTCGTAGATCTACTTCTCCGACGGAGGGGCCCCCGCCGGATCACCGGTTTTTCGGATCCGGTAAGTCAGTTTCGCCAAAAAGCAAGTCAGTTTCCGGGAATTACCCGGTTATTCTCTGAAAATTACACCGGAGGTCTGCGGATCCGGAGCAAGCGTATTTAGGCTTGTTTGGAGGGACGATCTCTGAGGGGATCAGAGGAAGGGACGCGGATATTAAAAGAAAGAGGATACGGGCTTTATTGCCGAACCCTCCGATACTTTTATCGGCCCACCGCCACGACAGGAAATTAACCATGCCGCCACCCGCAGTAAAAACAATCCGCGACCAGATCTTCTGGCAGTACGCAAAACTGATCTCGAAATCCGCGGGGCTCGGCAATGCCCGGGCCTTCCAGATGAGCCGGTTTACCAAACTCCGGGACGGGGAGATTGTGTGGTCGTCCACGATCCGCGAATGGCTCCATGAGCACGAGAACCCGGACGCATGCATCTACTGCGGGGCGCACGCCATGCCGCTCACGACCGAGCACATCCTGCCCCGGTGTTGCGGCGGCCCGGATATTGCCGACAACGCGATCCGGGTCTGCCGGTCGTGCAACTCAGAGAAAGGCGGCAAGCGGCTGTACGAGTGGAAGGGTCTCGCAGAAAAGGATGCGATCCCGAGAATTGCAGAGGGCAAGTACCTCAAGCTGCTCTACGATCTCCACGAGCAGCGGGGCACGCTCAATATCGACAAAAAAGATCTCGGGCAGAAGATGTGCCCGGCCTGCGACATGCGGGGCCGGTGCGAGGCCGAGGGAACGGTGGAGAAGTTGTCGGTGTATTGTTTGGAAGGGGGGTTTCATGCGAAGTGAGAACCGGTTATGGCGTTCCCGGCCAATGGCAAAAATATCTGAGAATAAGGGTGAAAATATTCAGGTCCAACGGTATAATCAGTTCGTTCTTTTTGTCATAAGTGAATAATCTATAAATCATTAAAGGATAAAATAAGAGTCAGATGTCGGACAATGTCCGACCGGGCAGGAAAGTAAAGCAGTTTCCTTCCCGCATAATAAGGGGGATGAAGATGGCAAAGCCGATTGAACTGGGACTTGTCCTTGATGGTGAGGATGCACGGGAATTCCACCGGTACATGGAAAATCCGTCGCATTACGATACGCCTGAGGGCCGCGAACTGGCACGCAGGGCGGCATATCTGGCAAGAAAAACCAGATTATAATGGATATCTCTTTTGAAGATCTGAAGTTTGAAATTCTCCATGACGGCAGCGACCTGTCATCATTTTTATGCGAGGATTCAGATCTGTATGAATTTTTAACAGAGGATGCCCTTTCGAGCCAGAAAAAGAAACTCTCAGTAACTAGGCTCGCGATCTATAACGATGAGGTTGTCGGATTTTTTACGCTGGTCAACGACTGCATCGAGACAAAGGCAATTGCCGCATCGGACAGCGATCACGGGTACCCCTATGCCCGGTACCCGGCAATGAAGATCGCCCGGCTGGCTACGCATGATACTTACCGGGGGCGGGATATCGGCACGAACATGCTGCTCAAGGTCCTGATTATTTTCTGCCGGATTTCTGAGTATGTCGGGTGCCGTTTCATGACCGTGGACTCAAAACCGGAAGCGGCCGGCTTTTACCAGAAGTTCGGGTTCAAAATAGCTCAACGGCATTACACGGATACCGTGCCGATGTACAAGAATTATCCGTTCGAGGATACTGATCCGGGCACACGGCAGATATCGGAATTCCGGGATGCATAAGGGTTCAGGATACTCTCAGAAAGCCGGGCCCGCAATATCTGCCTGGTGGCAGACTGCGGTTACGACCGGGTAAGAATCCTGATAAACCGGTTGACATCTTCCTGCGAAAGCACCGGCTGCCGGTTCCGGATATAATCGCACGCTCTTCCCGGTGTAACAATATCGATATACTGATCGAGATACCGGCCGGAGCTGGAACCCTTCAGGGAGATAACAACACTGCGGACCCGGGGCCGGTCATTATTTCCCCGGTAGTAATCCTTGGTAAAGTACCAGAGGGCAAGACCGGCCCGCTGTACCTGGTGGATGAGTTTGTCGGATTTGGTTCCGATATCGGAACGTTTCCAGTTTTTTGTCTCCAGCAAAAAGATCCCGGTCGGGCCGGCAACGATGTGATCGATCTGGCAGGTTTTGATGTACTCGTTGTGTTTTCTCCAGTAGATCGCTTTTGCGAACCGGAGATTGACATCGTTTATCACATGGAATTCGTCCGGCAGTTGCGAGAGTTCGCGGATCACGTACTCCTCTCCCTGCGCCCCAACAAGAAACGATTCGTTTTCCTTCAAAAACGCGTACGAGCGGACAACCGTGCCGCACTCCCGGTCGATGGCTGCCTGTCTGTATTCGGCACGATGCCGTTTATCGTACCGGACATGATCCAGCTGGACGGAGAGCCCGGAGTACGGACTGTTGATGTGATGGTTTCGCAGCGCAACCGCAATCCAGTACTTTGCGGAAAACCCGATCCGGGAGAAGATGCCGTCCGCTGCATACCGCATGTGGTCGAACTCCCCAATTTCCTTATCGACAATCCGCGTCTGCCGGGTAATTCCCTCTTTGAGCTCCGCAGCAAGCCGGGTCTCTTCAAGGCCAAGGCCGGCAATGGTCTCGTCCTCCCGCCGGGCCACAGTGTTTCTCGTATCGGCCAGGATCTCATCGTAATGATCGTAAAAGTGCTGCATCTGGTCGAGCGTCTCAAACCTTTTGCCGTTGACGGGCCGTGTGCCGTTCAGGAGATATTTCGTGCTGCCGGAGATGCCGTGGATGTGGGACATGTGATTTAAGGGCAAGCTTAATTAATTCGGTTCAATTCTGATTGAGATTGAATTAAAATTTGGGTTCGCATAGGTTCTTAATTCTGAATTTCGCGATATAGATCTTCCGATTTTTTCAATATCCCCATGAAGTTCCCAAAAAAGGGCTGTTGCAGATACTCCAATTATATTGATAATGAAAGACGGATTTAATTGATTTTCATTTACCAACGTGGAATTATTATTTGTGAAATCCTCTAATTGTTGAAATAATTCAACTACATTACCAATGCACTCATTTTTTTCTGTTGCACATTCAATAAAAATACGCCCATCCTGATGCAATCTAAATAACTTTTGTGAAGGGTTCATGTGAAATGAAATAAAATTGTTCGGCAAGTATTTTACGATCGTATAATTTGAATTTTGAGAGACTTGTTTGTAAATTTGATCTATATCCCTAATATTTTGCGGATATTGGAAAGATCGTTCAATACTAATAATCATGATTGATCTTCCTCAATCTCGAAATAACTAAATGTTTTTTCAATTGATGAGAGACTTTGTTTAAATTTTGTTTTTGAAATCCACAATTGTTCTTCGAGATCAACAATTTTTTTAGATTCTTCCTCAATATGGTGTCGATCAGATACAGTAATACTAATGTATTGGTCTATATCTTGTTGAGTTACACTAAATTTTGAGGAATTGGTTATTACACCCTCTAATACTTTCGTTGTAGTAAATACCGATGTTGTGAGATCTCTATACATCGTGTCTTTATCTGGGAAAGTTGAGGGGGTCTCACAGTATGTTTGTTTAATTCTTGACAATGACAGTAAAGCAGAGGATATCTCATTTTTTGAAGGTGGGGCTGATAACTCCCCCGTGATTATACGAGATAATCGTTTTCCTGCTAAATTTTCAAGTTCTGTTCTTGTGATTAATCCTTGATCTTTTTCAACAATAAATTGAAGCATTTCGCGGATCTTTGATTTCGGTCCCGACACCCCACAATCTTTAAGATAGTTTGCAATTTCTAATTGCATTTGATCTGCAGTAAATTTATCAATTATTTTTAAACCAAATAAAAATCTTTTGAAGTCTTCAGGTTTTTTTCCTTTCCTCATTGATTGAAAATAATGTTTAATGGTTTGTGTGGATTTTTCAACATCTGATAATCTCCATCCAGATTCCCGTATTTTTTTGCCAGCATCACCAAATACTTTCAAATCATGGTTTTGTGCAATATCTGTAACTAAAGTACAACAAATTAATTTTTCAGAATGTTCCCTAACCCCAGATAAAAAAGCTCTCCAAAACTGGGGGAATACTTCATTTTTAAATTGGGCTAATGAAAATGAACCGGTGTTTTGATGTTTTGCTTGGATGAAATTAATACTCTTATATGAGTCTTCCTCATTAATTACAGTAAAATCTTCCCCATCGCATTCCCATTCAATTTCCCGAGATTCTTTCACAATTAAATAATATAGCGCTAATACCGATTGGTAGGAATATCCTTTTTGACCATTAATCCCTCCTGAATCTTTATTATATGTCATGGAATTCGCGTAAATTATTATTCGGTATTTTTATTTTTGTCTGACGTTATTGTGATGTCTGTCTCATTTTTCACTGTTTGATAAAAAATTTTTAATTCTTCAATTTTTTCTGCCAATGTGTTTATTTGCCCCTCAGAGATCTCTAATATATGTTCTCTATCTGTTTTTTTACATACATCAAGTGTTCTCTGGACAAAATGATTTGCAAAAATAAGGGTGTTTTCTAGAGGAATATTAAAGATAAATAATTCAGAATCGTTCCGTGTAATTTTTGTTTGGATATACACATTATCATCGTCAAGTAGAATATTGCTTCTTATTCGCATCCATTTTAAGGGATTATCAATCTGGCGTGTAATTGCTCGTAAAAAAATACCATATTTCGCCGACAAATTAAGTAAAAATGGCTTTGACTTACTTGACAATATTTTCTCTTCATTTAATTTATTTAAAAAATTTTCGAGCAGATACGTTTGTGATATTATATTTAAAAATATTGCAGAGCACGAGATTTCCAGATATATGCTTAAATTAGATGCAAGAGACCTTCTAATTTCTTCCACGAATGCTTTATTATTTGCAGAACTTAAATTAAATGCAAGAATATTTTCTATGTTTTCTTTATCTTTGTCGGATAATTTATCTAAAGCTACTCCTAATTTTGTTAAGAGGTCCCGCTCTTCTGGAGAGACATTTAGTTCAGATGTTCGAATGTTGAACTCCATAAAATTCTCCTTATTATTATCTCTCCATTTAGATCAATTACTATTAAATCTTCTTTTTTATCTCAAGAGATTTGCTTATTATTACAAGTTCTAAAAAATGAAAGAGTATATTTTAAGATACACCCTTACTCCACCCCCACATACGGCATCATCGCCACCACATCCTCCTGGATCTTCTCTAAGCCCACCCGCTCCACAAACCTCGCCGTCCGCTCGTGGTGCTGTGCGTGCGCCCGGTAATATTCCGCAATGCGCTGCACGCAGTCGAGGACCTCGGAACCCGAAAGGCCCTGCGCAATCAGGTCGCCGAACCGCGGCCTCGTGCCCCCGTTTCCCCCAAAGAGCACCGCCCAGCCCTGCTTCGATCCCACGATCCCGAAGTCCCGGGTGTGGCTCTGCCCGCAGCAGCGGGGGCAGCCCGAGACCCCGATCTTCACCTTGGCCGGGAAATGCCGGTGCCGGAACTGCCCGTCAATGGCCCGGGCAAGCGCGATAGCATCCTGGTTCCCGAACCGGCAGACCTCCGTGCCCGGGCAGGCCTGGACGAACTTCACGCACGGCGCCGCCTCCGGCTGGGCAAGCGGCCCGAGCTCCCGGACAACGGCGGGCACATCCTCCGGCGCGATCCCGGCAAGAAGGATACGCTGGCCCGAGGTCAGCTTGACCATCGGCACGCGGTACTTCCGGGCCGTGCGGGCTATTGTTTCGAGATCGTCGGGCGTTACCATCCCGGCCGGGATCCGGGTGATGATGGCGCGGGTGTTCGCGTCCCGCTGGGGGGTGCCGGTATGTGGTTCGGTCATGAAAGGCTCCGTTACGAAGCCTTGTACCGCAGAGGATTATCACTGTTGCGCCATGCCCGCCCGGGCAGGAAGGAAAAACCGCGGGTCCACGCTTAAAACCACAAAGAGAAACGGGTAACAAAACAGGAACGGGCCGCACGGTTTCCCGCGGCCGGTCACACGAGAGGGCAGGGAACCCGGCTGCCCCGGGACAGATCCGTACCGGACCCGGCCGGTTCCACGATAAGCAGATCGTACCCCCTGCCGGCGCGGAAAAACACCATATGACTCCCTGTCCGGTGCCGGCAGGATAGGTATGCATGCATAAAAGGCCCGTTTAACGGTACTTCCATGCAGGTCTGCCTGATCCTTCTGTTATTACCGGCCGGGCATAAACGTGGCGTTGAGTGAAAATTTTCCTGCACAAAATAACGGGAAAACGGTTTTCTGGAACAAAAAAACAAAGAAATACAAAGAATAACTCCTTTCATCCCGCACGTTCCAGTACCTCACATGACTCGCGGGATGCTCTTTGCCGGATTCCTCATCGTACTTGCCATACTTGCCGCGGGATGTACGGCCCCGGGAACGACACCGCAGCCGGATGACGGGAATGCAGCGCCGGTCACCGCATCCATGAACGCGGCCGTCAACACCTCGAATATCCCGCTCATCCTCACCGACGACCAGTGGAAGATGGCGTACGATTGCGGCTGGACAAAAGAAAATATCTCAGAAACCGCAGCACTTTTCCAGGATTCCTGCCGGGTCAGGACGCTCGTACAGGACGGCTGGATAATCGAAGGCATTGGGTATGATATAAACTACCTTGGCAGCCGCTGCCGCACCAGCACGCATCCCGATGCCCCGAAAGACTGCGACTGGTGCCCCGATGCCGGGCCGACACTCAGCCTCCGGTATCACGGCATCATGACCGCGGAATACATGGCGAATATGGTGACAAAGATCGTGACCCACTACAGCACGAACCTCCCTGAAGGCGCAGGTTCGGCTTCTTATGGCGACACGGATACGATCAGGTACCGGAACGGCACCGTGCTCTACGTGTTCAGGAACTGTACATAGGCCGGACCACGGGCCGCACAATTTTTTTTTTCGGCAGCAATTTCAGGTTCCGGAGATACTCCGCAATCCTTTCTGCACCCGCCGCACGTTCCGAATCTCTGTGCATTCGTCCCCGCCAAGCGCCGCGGCAATTGCCTGGACGTACGGCTCCTGCCGGGTCATGCTCGGCGAGGATTTAGGATCGTCACGGTGACCTTTCCGGCCCATCCCGGCATGGCCGGTTGCAATAAAGTACAGGAAATCCTCTTTTGGCAGGTTCCAGCAGCAGTTGATCTTCAGGCGGACGAAGTCGTGGTTCTCTGGATGCGGGTACATCGCCGCCCGGGTCCCGGCGAGCATGACCGCACCGCCATTATTTGACTGTGATAGTCCGACAACCCGGGCCCAGAGCGCATCGCAGGCCGCACGAGCCACCGTGCACTCGCGGCAGTACCGGTTGGAAGGCGGGTACCCGTCGCCCTTGTAATGCACGCAGAACCGGGTGTCCATAGGATGATGTTGGCGTTGGGGGAGTATAATTTTGCAGGGCTGGACCGGATCAGGAAAGCCGTTCCTGCCCCGGCCCGGCCGCCCGTTCACCCTTTCCCGGCACGACTTCCCCGGTGATCAGCTCGGCCTCCGGCGCACGGCCGTGCCGGGTAAAATTTTCCCGCGCCGATACCGGGCTCCGGTTCGCATAGCAGTACACGCACCCGTTCGGGCACGTGTTGTACATCCCGATATCTTTTGCCGCACTGCACCCGCACTCCCTTCGCTGCCCCGGATCTTTTCCCGGGTGCGCCCGGAGACAGGCCGCGAGCTCTGCATCATCCGGGGCAAGCCGGGCAAGAAGCCCGCCATCGATGCACCGGTTTTTCTCAATCCCGTACGCGGACAGGTCCCGCTCCTCCGCGCAGGCGGCAAGGGCAAGGCCCCACGCCCGGTTCAGCCGGGAGAGTCCCGCAGCGAACGCGTCCATCTCGTCGCCCGAAAGCTCCCGGATCCCGTGCGGGGCGGTGTGCCGGGCAACAGACGCGTACCGCATAATATCGATGAAACTAACAACCAGTTTTTCCGTAAAGGGCGCGAGCCGGTCCCCGATGTACCGGATCCGGAGAAGGAGTTCGTCCACGCCAAGGTTTTCTGTCGCGACCACCGGGTCGAAACGCCAGACCACCCGCTCCTTTCCGATCCGGTGCGATAATTCCTGAAACACCGCGATCCGCTGATCGAGCGCCGGCAGGCCGGGCTCGAAACCCTCCGGCCCGTAATCGTTGAGCGTGAACTGGAAATAATACGCAATCCTGCGTTCGTCAGGGAGCGGCAGCAGGGGAAGCACCGGGCCGGGATTTTTTGTCCAGAATACGATCGCCCGGGTCTTTGCAAACGATACGTACTGCACCCGGCCCGAGAACGGATTTTTCCACGCGAGATGCCCGCGCCGGAGCCGGGCAAAAAACCAGTCCGCATAGCGGGCGGGAATATCGGTGGCACGGCTCGCCGAGACGATCACCGGGGCTGACGCTTCTGCCCGGTCCCCGGCATCGGTCGTGATTCGTATCCGCTCATCACGCGTGCGCACCATCTCATCTCCTGCCCCGGGCCGTGCGTGAAGATCGGCACCGCGTCACAAGAGCCTTTCGAACCGGGACCCCCGGCAAAGGACCGTGCCGGAACAGACACGCGGGCGTACCCGGGAGAACCGGTATAAAAACAACAGCGCGAAAAAAGTATTTCCCGGAATTACTTCCGGGTCTTCTTCTCTTTCTTGTCTTTCTTCTCGCCCTCGGCGCCCTCGACCTTGGGGAAGAGCTCGTCAAGGGTCTTCTCGCCGTACGCGGTCACGCGTGCATTGACCTGCACGAACTCGGGGGTGATCTGGTGGGCGCGGATCATCTTCCTCTTGCGCTCGCCTTCCATCTTCGGGTGGAACCCGACGCCTTCCGCAAGAAGGAGCTGCTTTCTTCCTGCACCCGGCAGGCTTCTCCGTGCCGGGGTACCGGTCTGGTCGGAACCGCCGGTGATGAGGATCTTATAGCCTGCAAGCCCGAGCGGGCCGGCGTCCACTTCGTCCCCGATGTTCTTTCCAACAATCGCGCCTGCGGCGCCGGTACCGGCGTCGACATTGTAGGCGCGGCCGGTTTTCGGGTCTGACACTACGACTTTTAACTCAACCATGCTTGATTCACCTTATGGATCATCCCGGGAACTGCCCGAAAATTTTCGGGCGGCCCGGTTCACTCTCCGGCCCCTGGGCGATGATGTACGCCTGTGCACGTGAAGTACCCACTTAATTATACCGGTACGCTATTAAATCCTCGCGTCTCCCGGATCCGTACGATCACTTGCCCCAGAAGGGCTCGGTCCTGCGCCGGATCGCGACAAACTCCGCAAGCACTTCCTGCGTGCTCACGTTGAGGGTCTTCATCATCTCGCGTTCGAGCACTTTCACGTGGCGCTCGGGCAGGTCGACTAAGAGATCGTCGCCCACATTGAGCTGACGCCCGATGGTCACGCCCTCGATGGCAACGGCAACTTCAAGACCCTCGTCCGCTTCGCGGATCGTCTCCTGCCGGAGCTGGATGGTCTTTAGGTGCCCCATCTTTTTCCCGTCACGCGTGACGAGATCCACATCGGGCCGGAGCTTGCCGCCCAGCACCCGCACCCCCACGACTGCCGGGTTGCTCTGCCGGAACACGCAGTCCGGCATCAGCCGGATCTTTGCCGGCATCATCACGTGCTCGAACTGGGCCTTCTCCGCGATCCGTTTCTGCTCGTCGCGCCATTCCACGTACTGGTCGATAATCTGGTAGATCACCTGGCCGGAGAAGACTTTTACCTGCGTATAGAGCGGGTCTTTGATGATCTCGGCCGCGTCCGGCAGGATGGGCGTGTTAAACGAGAGGAGCACGCGGAGCATCGCGTTCTTGCTTGTCTCGGTCTCAATGAGATCGTGCCGGCTCACCGGACCTACCTGCGCCCGCATCACCGGGATCTGCTTTGCCTCCAGTTCCTTGCAGAGCGCTTCGAGCGCTCCGATCGTGTCAGCCTTGATCACGATCCCTTCTTCCGCGAGGTTCACGTGGATCTCCTGCATCTCCTTTCTGATCCGGGCCGAAAGTTCGTCCATATTGCCCCGGACCACAAAGAGCGGCGAGCCGGCGATCACCTTTTCGAGGTTCGGGGCCGAGACCTTGATCCCCGATGCTGCGACAACAGACTTCACGCGCTCGAACCGGTCCTCGACAAGAATCTCCTTCATGGGCCGGGGTTTTAAGAGCGAGCGGACCTTGGTCGTCACCACATCGTCCTGGGTTGCCATGGCGATCTCGTCGCCCACACTGAGCGTGCCGTTGTACAGGATCACATCGAGCGTTGTCCCAAGGCCCCGCTCCTCTTTGACTTCGAGCACGGTCCCCTCGCCCGGGCCCTCGACCGAGAGCTTGAGGGCATCGCCCATGTACCGCTGGGCAAGACCTATCATGATCATCAAGAGGTCCGCGATCCCTTCGCCCGTGTGGGCGCTCACGGGAACAATGGCGAGGTTGCGCTGGAAGTCCGAGACCCGGTCGTACCGGTCCGCGGAGAAGCCGAGGTCCGAGAGGTTGCCTACGATCTCGTAGGTCTTTGTCTCGATATCGTTTCTCACCCGCTCGTTCTGTTTGGCAAACGTGGACTGGAAAGGCTCGTCCTTGTTGATCCGCCAGCCGTGGATCCGGTCGATCTTTGTGGCCGCGATCACAAACGGCGTCTTGCAGTTCCGGAGGATCTGCAATGCCTCGATGGTCTGGGGCTGGAATCCCTGGCTGATGTCCACGACAAGGATCGCCATATCGGCGAGCGCCCCGCCCCGTGCACGCAGCGTGGTAAACGCGTGGTGTCCCGGGGTGTCGATAAAGAGCAGGCCGGGGATATTGAACGGGATCTTCTCCATCGAGCCGCTCATCTTTCTGATCGCGTCGATGGGAACGATCGTTGCGCCGATGTGCTGGGTGATCGCGCCGGCCTCGGAGGAGACTACCGACGACCCGCGGATCCGGTCAAGGAGCGATGTCTTTCCGTGATCCACATGCCCCATGACGCACACGATCGGCGTCCTGATCTTCGGGTCTGCCGCCATCTCACCCACTTCCCTGTTCGCACGCGCCCCGATGTACAAGGATTACGTAAAAATTGCCCGCGCCTGCGGCACAAAGAAAGATGCCGCAGCGTTGTTCCTACACGAATCCTGTCAGGGCCACCTGATAACTTAATGGACGCCCTACCCTATTAATAATCGCTCCCGGACACTCCCCGGGATCCGGCGCGGCCGGACGGGGAAAATGCGGCTTTTTGGCCGGCGCGGGAGGGGAGTTAAATTAATCAGAGTCCACGACCAAGTTAACAGGAACATCTGCCAGGGTAGGGTAGTCTGGTTATCCTAAGGGGCTGTGGATCCCTCGACCCGGGTTCAAATCTCGGCCCTGGCCTTGTTGCTTTTTGTGATTTTTCGTTTTTGATGATCGCTCACATTTGAATCATCTCTGTGACATCAAGTCTGTTGGACATTCTCACGTTTTCTCATTGGAGTCTGTGAAGAAAGTTCCTCTTGGGATAGTAAAGACTAACATAAGAGAGGCTATGAGTATTTTTTCTGCTCCACCAGACCATCCGGTTATGTTCGCAAGAATAGAGAGAATTACTAGAATGATGATAAACACAATTCCAACAAAGGCTCGTGTACGAATGAATTTGCTCATAGAAGTACTCCTGATAGAAGCTCTATAACCAAATACAATGGATTAAAACTTACAAAATTGGATTTTGGTTGTTAAAAATACAAATTTACATTAAATCGGACACTAATATAATATTAGATGGAGAGACGAAAATTTTCTGCAACCCGTACTTCTGCTCTCATGGATATAACAAAAAACTTGAATCTGCGGTATAAACTCGGGAATACCTACTATCAAAGAGACTGGCGAGGGGGATCAGATTTTGAAACGGGTGGTTATTGTGAGACAACCATCATCAATCTGGGACTAAAGAAGATATGCCGACAGTGTAAACGAGAATTTTTTACATCAACATGGAGATCCCGGGTAATTTGTCTGAATTGCAAAGAGGAATTGAAAAACCGTCCAAAAGGCTTCATACATGAAAAAATTTGTCCGATTTGTCATCGCCATTATACCTCAAAGAGATGTGATGCCCGGACTTGCCATAAGGATTCCTGCAGAAAAGCGTATTATCGGCAAAAAAAGCGTGAGTAAATCCGCTGTGGGAATGGGTTAAAATTCTAGTGAGATTGGTTTGTCACTTGCTCATTCCCACGATCTCATCGAGCACGGCCCGGTTCGCCCGCAGCGCACAACCCCCGTTTGTCTCGGTGAGGATCTCCGGGCGTTCCCGGATCCGCAAGAGCAGCCGGGACCGCAGGGCCGTTTCGAGCGGCACTTCCGCAAGGTTCTCGTCCGAGTACGGCGCTGCGGGACAGGGTTCGAGATTCCCGGACGGGCTGACGTGCACGAATCCCCGGCCTGCGGCAAGGCACCCGCCGTACTGGTCCTCGTCCCCGGGAAAGCCGATGAAAAGCGCCGGGAATTTCCCGGACAGTTCCGTACACGCGGCCTGCAGTTCTTTTCTCTGTTCCGGGGTAAGGACGAGGTCTTCTGTTCCCGGCTCCACGGGCACGTACTCGACAAAGGCAAAGACCCGGGCGCCGCGGCCGATCAGGGAACGGACAAACGATTCGTCTGTTACCCGGGAAAAATTCTCCCGGGAGACCGTGACCGAACAGCCAAAGAAGACCCGGTTCTCCTGTAAGCGCACAAGGACGGCAAGCAGCCGGTCGTAGACCCCGCTGCCGCGCCGTGCATCGGTCTCGCGGGAGAACCCCTCGAAGCTGATGAGCGGGACGATATTTTTTCGTGCCGCAAGTTCTGCCGCGGCCGCTGCATCGATTAAGAGGCCGTTTGAGAAAACGGGGAACAGGATCTCCGGGTGAGCTCCGGCAAGGGCGAGGATCTCGTCTTTTCGTACCAGCGGCTCGCCGCCGGCAATCACGATCACCGAGACCCCGAGGCGGCCCGCCTGGTCCACGATCCCGGCAAGCGTCTTTGGGCTCATCTCGGCCGCGGGCCGGTCGTGGCGGCCGTGCATGTAGCAGCCGGCACACGCAAGGTTACAGCGCGAGGTGATGCTTGCAATGATCACCGGGGGAACGAGCAGGCCTTCCCGCTCGTGGCGCTTCCTTACTGCGGCCGCTTTTTTCTGGTGCAGGAGGATTTCAGAGCCGCAAAAGAAGAGCGCCGGGTCGTCGGCAATGATCCGGACTGCCTGCGCGAGCGTTTCGCTGATCGCCCGGTCGAATCTCCCGCGGTAAGTCCCGTTCTCCATTGGATGTACCTTCCCGGTGGGGGATGGAGGATATGGCAAGGATCCGTTTAAGCGGATTTTTCCGTGTTCCGGACCTTTTCGATGAGCGCCGTGACCCCGGTCCCCTCCGCGATCTCGTTTTTGTTAAACGAGAACTGCCCGGCAACGACCATGCCCTTTGCCGTTACCGCTTTTGCAAGGTCTGCAAGCGTTGCGCCCGGCTTGTCCCCGCAGGTGGCAAAGAGCACCACCGGTTTTCCTGCGCAGCCGGAGAAGCCGGCAACCGCCTTTTTTATTGCCGGGACGGGCTGACCTCCCCAGACCGGCGTGCCGATCACGACAACATCCGACCCGGCAAGATCGATCTGCCCCGGTTCGGTACCGCTCTTTCTGACATTCATGCCGGGCGAGTGGCGGCCCATGAGGGCAACAAACCGGGAGAGAAGATCCCGGGAGGTTACTTCCACAAGATCCCCGCCCGTCTCTTTTCTTACCTGTTCTGCAACCCCGTAGGTTGTTCCCGTGTACGATGCACAGATGATGGTGGTCTTCACGATTCTGCCCTCCCGATAATAGTCCTTATCATCTCTCCGGTTTCCCGCCAGAAAATTTTAACGGAAAAAAATAGTGGTAACCGGGGGCCCGGGCGGGGCCGGGGGTTTTCGCACGCGAAACGGTCGCAGGCGGGAGCGGATGTGCGTTACGAGAGCGCAGCCTTGATCGTCCACGGGCCGCTCGCGGTCACGTCAAGGTAATATTTCCCGGCATCCAGCTTCTGCGGCTTCATGCCGGAGTAGGTGCCGATCTCGTTTGCGATCAGGGCGACCCGTTTGCCCTGGTTGTCCGTGATCCAGACAATGAAGTTCTTGTCCCCCGTGTAATTCAGGGTAAAGACCCAGAGCCCGGACCCGGTTGCGGTAAACGGCACGACACTGTTCCCGGTTCCCGAGAGCAGGGCGGCACCGGAGACCGACGTGCTGCCGCCCGGCGCGGCAGATGCCCTGCCGACACCCTGGTACAGGCTGTACACAATGGACGGCGCATCTTTTTTGTACACGGTATTGCCGGACATGTCGTGGATCCAGATGTACTTCTCGCCCGTGTCCCGGGTCACGAGGTACTGGTTGTCCCCGAGCGATACCCACGTGCCGTTGTAAAAGACATTGGGGACGCTCGCATAGTTCTCCTGCGTCTTCCCGTTCACATCGAACGTGATCTCGAACTTGTAGATAGCGCCCGGGCTTCGCCAGACACCGACCACCGGGTCGTACGAGAGCCCAGAGACTGCGGCGGCCGAGCCGGACGACGGCGCGGTAAGCGGCGTAAGGGTGGTTAGCGCCGCCGGGGAATTTGTGGTGGTTCCCGTGCATCCTGCAGCAAGCACCGCGGTCAGGCAAAGGGCCGCAAGCGCCAAGGAGCCAGTCCTCCAAAGCACGGAAAACGGAACCGATAAAATCTGTTTCATAGCCGGATAAATTCCTCCCTGATACCCGGATCATTTGCGGCCCGGCTTTTCAAGTAGTTTCCGGTGATGTAACCGAGCGGTTATACCCATGAAACGGCACGGTAAAAACGAGGGTGTCGGGTTTTTGCCGGCTAAAAAAAAGAAACGCCCAAATACACCGGCCCGGCTCACACGCCCATGAGGGAAAGGGCGGCATCCTCATGGTACGGGAAGAACACCGCCACGAGGCTGAGCGCAACGATGAAGATGATAATGCCGATGCAGGCCAGCGGGATCGTGTAATTCCGCAGAACGGTCGGGGTATCGTCCCCGGTCGTCTTTTTCACAAGGTGGAAGAAGGGATCGGTGACGTGGCAGAAGATGCAGGTGCCGGCAACGACCATCAGGATCATGGGCAGCGGGTTAATCTCCTGCACGAGCGCCGTAGCCCCCAGCACCTGCGCAGAGACGACCGCAGTCACGATCCGCGAGCCCTGTGCGGTCGCAAGGATCACCGCGATAATAAACGGGATGAGGATATCCGGCAGGATGGGGATGAGCGTGGCAAGCGCACTTTTTGCAAGCCCGGATTTTACCATGACCGTGCCGATCGCCCCGGCCGCACAGATGTCGAAGACCACCATCCCCGCAGTCGTTATCCCGCCGGAAAATCCCCCGAACCGGATCTTTGGCGGGGCAAGGACGAGCGCCACGACCAGTCCCGTGAGCATGATGAACTGGAGGATCGCCGCGTGCGAGAGGCCGAGGACGAAATGGCCGACCGGGATCGCGGCAAGGATCGCCATGAACGGGGCCCATGCCCGGAGATGGAGGGACAGGGGGATGGGCGCGTGTTCCGTACGGGGAACGGGTTCGGCGCCCGGGGACCCGGGCAGCGCCGGGCTACCCGTGATCCACCGGCCCGCTGCCGCGATCACAACGCAGAGCAGGCAGAGGGCGAGCGGGATCGTAACGAGATCCAACGAACCGCCGAATACCTGCGGGGCGAACGCGGCAACGAGCGGCTGGGTGACCGGTGTCGGGAAGATCAGGATGTACGAGACGATCCCGCTGACCGCGGCGACATAGAGCAGGACCTTTGACCGTTCACGGTCGGGCTCGATCTTTTCAAGCGCCGGGGAGAGCATGGCGTACGTGACGACCGGGCAGGTGATCGGGACGGCAAGGATAAAGGAGAGGATCCCGGAACTTGCCCGGGTGTTTTTGATCTTTGCATGGATCCCGGCAGCCATGACCTCGATGAGGCCCTGGTCGGAGAGCAGCCGGACGATCACGATACCGGAGAGGATGGCGATGGCAAAGGCGCCAAACATCGTGCCAAGACCCGAGGCCAGCCACTGGAGCGTGGCATCGGGGCCCGCCCCGGCAAGCAGGCCAAAAAAGAGCCCGCCCAGCAGGAGCGTGACAAAGAGGGGGAGTTTCCGCGTATAGCCAAGGATGAAGATGAAGAGGAGCGTGGCAAAAAAAACCAGGAATGTATCCATGCAGGGAACGTCGGGGAGCCATGCAATAAAGGATTGCGATCCGTTTTTTTAGGGGGCGGGACTGCCCGGACGGGCAGCCTTTTCTCGTTCTACCCTAACCGGATCGATCGTGGACTCACTCACCCATGCGCTTGCCGCCGCCATCCTCGCGTACGTGCTCGGCTTCCCGCAGTACATCCCGTTTATCGTTATCGGGGCCGTGATCATCGATGCGGACGTGCTCTTCTCGCTTTTCTCGAAGAACTCGCCCCGGCTGTACCTCTTTGTGCACGGCGGGATCGCCCACAGCCTGATCGGGGTCTGCATCATGGCAGCCTCGGCATGTATCGGGATCGGGCTTGCTGCCCTTGCCGGTTTTGTAAACCCGGCCGCGATCACGCCCGCAGCCTGCGCCGTGGTATTTGCCGGCGGATTCCTGCACATCGCCATGGACCTCCCGGCAAGCCCGGGCATCCCGCTCTTCTTCCCGAAGACAGACAAAAAATATGCGCTCTTTATCCTTCCGGGCCCGAGCCTGATCCTGCTGGCAGCGAGCCTCTTCTTTGTGATCTGGATGGCGCTCGGCGTTGTTACGCTCGCGCAGGGGATTCTTGCGTACGCGGCGATCTTCTTTGCCTTCCTGCTCGTCCGGTTCGTGGCGTTCCTGCTCTCGCGGCCGGCGCTCACGGACGCGTTTTTGGTTCTCCCGCAGCCGGACCCGCGGCGGTGGCTTGCCTTCTTCGATGATGGCGACCGCTGGAGGGTTGCCGATCTTGTGCTCGGCAGGGGATGGGGCGATCCGGCCTGCTACCCGAAGTACACCGGGACCGATCCGGCACACGTTACCCCGTACGCTTCCCGGGATGAGGTCAAAGGACTCGTGTACAATTCCTACATCGTGACCGCGAAACAGGAGGGAAACACGCTGGTCCTTGCCGACCCGGTCCGGGAATCGGGCCGGCTCTTCTATCCCCCGCAGCACAAACGCGTTACGATCCTGCGGTAGAGATCCGGCCAAGAGGAAAAACCCGGGCAGATGCCGGGCCGTGCTTTTTTTTAGCCGGGACGGTGTACCGGTACCCTTACCAAGAGATGCACATGACGGCGAACTCCTATGTCCACGGGTATTCCGCAGGCGAAGCAAAACGGCTCGGCGACCAGGCGCGGACGCTGACCGATCTCCTCCACCACGATACCCGGTACCCGGCCGGGTGCCGGGTGCTCGAAGCAGGCTGCGGGACCGGCGCACAGACCGTGATTCTTGCAAAGAACAGCCCGAATGCGGAGATCGTCTCGATCGATATCTCGCCGGAATCCGTCCGGCGGGCAGAGGAGCGGGCGAAAGCCGAAGGGATCAAAAACGTGAAATTCCAGGCGGCCGATCTCTTCAGCCTCCCGTTTGCGCCGGGAAGCTTCGACCATGTCTTTGTCTGCTTCGTGCTCGAACACCTCCCCGATCCGGGCCGGGCGCTTTGTACGCTCAGGACGCTCGTGAAACCCGGCGGCACGATCACCGTGATCGAAGGCGACCACGGTTCGGCGTACTTCCACCCGGACAGCACGGCAGCCCGGCGGGCGATCCGGTGCCTTGTCGATCTCCAGAAGGAAGCCGGGGGCAATGCACTCATCGGCCGGGAGCTCTACCCGCTGCTCGTCTCGGCCGGATTTTCCGCGGTTCAGGTCTCGCCCCGGATGGTGTACGTGGATGCCTCGCGGCCGGCGCTCGTGGAGGGGTTCACGAAGCAGACCTTTACCGCGATGGTCGCGGGCGTCAGGGACGAGGCGATAAAAAAGGGCATGATGACCCCGGCCGAATGGGAGCGGGGAATAGAAGACCTGTACCGGACCTGCGGGCCGGACGGCGTCTTCTGCTACACGTTTTTTAAGGCTGTCGGAACAGTATAATTTCCCGGACTATCCGGCCCGGTCAGGCAGACCCGGCAAGCCCGGCCTGAATGCTTGTCACATCATCGATTGCCACAATCACGTACCGGGCATTTTTAAGGATGACCGGCCCGGCGTTCACCCGGAGCAGGCGGTCCGTGGGTTTCCCCCCGATAAGGAGAGTAAGCGGGATGATCGCATCGCGGACAGAAATATCGTTGGCAAGAACCTTCCTGACACCGTTTCTTAACGGACAATCCGGGCAGTACCGGGAATGGCCGCAGCCTTCGGGTACTTCCCGGCTGTGGATGCACCCGAGCCCGGCCCCGGCCTGCTCCCCGATGATATCGGCCGGCTCCCGCAGGACCATGCGGGCAATGACTTCCGACGCCTGCCGGATCTCGAGATCTGCGTTTAACAGCAAAAGGCCGACCGGGATCGTGGCAAAGATCCTGGTATAGGAATCCACCGATTGTTCAGCCCGGCGCCGGAGGATTGCCTGAAGTGTCTTGTACCCGAGTTCCGTGTACTGGGCTTCGGGATCGCCGCCTTTCTGGACGTAAAAATCCGCGCCGCTGTTGAGGGCTTCGATCACGATGTCTTCGCGGCTGTGGCCGGTAAAGATAAGCACCGGCAGATCGCCAAATTTCTGCCGGATCTCTTTTAAAAATTCAATACCGTTCATGACCGGCATCTGGAAATCGGTGATAACCGCATCGTACGCGGCAAGACCGGGCAGGGCAAGGGCATCCGCTGCCGATCCGCAGGTATCCACATGGAATTTTCCGGATGCTTCGAGGAAAAGTTTGGTGATGTCGAGCAGATCCGGCTCGTCATCTACAAAAAGAACGGAGTACATGGGACACATCGTGTACTAGTAGCATGGGTGATTCTCTCGGATGAATTTTCCTCACGGGTACCTTCACGGCCGGATTCGGTACATCCGGGGGGATAACCCTTTTCAGGGAGAACAGAGATGTATTGGATCAGGAAACCCTGAGAAACACGGGACAGGTTCATGTCATGGCTCACGTGCTTGTAATTGAAGACTCATCGTTCCAGCGCAAGATCATATCGACCGTTCTTGAAGAAAACGGGCACGAGGTCACCCTTGCAAAGAACGGGAAAGAAGGTCTCGGCCTGGCAGAAGCGGCCCGGCCGGATCTCATTATTTCGGATCTCCTCATGCCCGAAACAGACGGATTCCAGGTCCTTGAGACACTCATGCAAAAGGAACTGCGCATTCCGGCGATCATCCTGACCTCGGATATCCAGAAGACCACCCTGAACAGATGTAAAAGTCTCGGGGCTGCCGCAGTGCTCAACAAACCGGTGAACCGGGATGAGGTGCTTGCAGCAGTAAACGAGATCCTTACAGGCCCGTGATGCCGATGGAGTTCGACGAAGATGCACAGGATGCACTCACCGAACTGATCAATATCGGGGTGGGGAGGGCGGCCGGTCTCCTCAACGAGATCACCGGCTCCAATATCCGGCTCAGCGTCCCGGAGATCCACCTTATTCCGTTCGGGGAACTTGCCGGTGTCAATAAAACCGTCCTTGGATCCGATCTCCTGTCTACAGTCATGCAGGAATTCCACGGGCAGTTCTCCGGAGTCACGGCGCTGGTCTTTCCCCCGGACAGTGCACTCACGCTCGTGAACCTTCTCTCAGGAGAAGAAAGCGGCACCGACAGCATGGACGCAGTCCAGGTCGAGACGATGAAAGAAGTAGGAAACATCATTATCAACGCCGTAATGGGATCGATCTCCAATATCCTTTCTGAGAACCTGTCATTTTCCCTTCCCGTATATTTCGAGGGGCAGCTGAGTACGATTGCCACAGACCGGTTTCGCGGAATGCAGGACGACTGGGTAGTTATCGCAAAGACACAGTTCCTGATCGAGTCGAAGAAAATTGAGGGGACTATCCTCCTTGTTTTCGAAGTCGGGTCGCTTGAACGGCTTATGGAGTGCATACGGAAAACACACAGCTGATTGCCATGGAACCCGGGTCTGAATCCGCAATCGAACCTGAAGATTTTGCGCTGTTTGACCAGCTCCCCTCAGGCATCGCCATCATCGACGAGGACTACACGATCCGGTTCTGGAACCGGTGCCTCGAATACTGGACCGGGAGAAAGCGGGAGGGGTTGCTCCAAAAAAATATACTTGAAGAATTTCCTTCGCTCAGGCAGCCATCGGTTATTGCCCGCTTCCCCCAGGTATTTTCCGGTGAGACGCCGGTCTATTTTTCGTCCCGGTTTCATCCCCACCTCATCCCCTCTCTCCTGCCTGACGGGAGCTTGCGGGTGGAGAAAGGATCGGTGCTTCCGGTGAAACGTGCCGGAAAAATCCTTGCGATGGTGGTGATAGAAGATGTCACCGATCTCAATATACAGGTCACCGGTCTCCACAGGATGCGGGTCATTGCAGAAAATGAACTTGCCGAGCGCAAAAAAGCCGAGGAATCCCTCAGGACAGCAAATGCAAAACTCAGCCTTTTTTCCGATGTCACCATTCAGGATATCAGAAACCAGCTTGTGGCGGCCCGGGGATTCAACCACATGATCGGTCACTCCCTTGAAGACCTCGACAGGATCCGGATGTTCTCCGCAAAGATCGACCGGCAGCTTGAGATTATCGAGAAATATGTCTCACTGATCCTCGATTTCGAGCCGCTCGGAAAAGAGCCGCCCCGCTGGTACGCTATGCGGGACGCGATCGACCAGGCAAAACTCCTGGCGCAGTTCCCTGACGTGATCGAAGGCCCCGAAATTGAAGGCCTGGAGATCTACGCCCCCCCGCTCCTTGACCGGATAATGGCAAATTTCCTGGACAATGCAAAACGGCATGGCAGAACAGCAACAGAGGTAAGAATTTCGTTTTTACCGGAAGACAGCTCGGGAACACTTGTCATCGAGGATAACGGCCAGGGCGTGCCCGCAGACAAAAAAGAGTATATCTTCGGGAAAGGACTGGGGACAAAGACGAAACTGAGCCTGTACCATACGCGGGAACTCCTTGCGATCACCGGGATCTCCATCAGGGAAACCGGGGTGGATGGAAAGGGCACGCGGTTTGAACTACGTATTCCCGGAGATTGTTTCCGCACCGGCCCGGGCGTAACGGGATAGCAAAATATCGCAAGCCCGGACCGTTTCAGGGTAAACGGTGATTCTTCAAGATAAGGGACAATCTGCGGGAGTGACAGGCGCCCCGTAGAGAATCCGGATCGTTGGTATGCCGGCCTACGGTCCCCGGTCTTTTTTCCGGAGTACCCGCACTTTCACCCTGCACAGGGGCCGTGGTTTTTACCTCACCGGTTCCCACGGGTGATCATGGACACTACCTCAGACGAACGCAGGCAGGACGTGATTGCCGCAGTCCGCGAGATGAACCGGCTCTGGACAGAGACCTGGGACGAGGAAGGCTTTGGCCGCTTCATCCACCCGGACGCGGTCGCAGTCGCCCCGACCACCCCGGGACGGCTCGAAGGCCGGGACGCGTACGTGGCGGGATGGAAGGGATTTGTGCAGGCCGCAACAATCCACGAGTGGAAGGAGTCCGGGCACCGGGTAAGTTTCTTCTGCCGGGACACCTGCGCCGTGCTCTCGTACTTCTTTACGATCCGGTTTTCCGCAAACGGGCAGGAAGTTGCGATGAAGGGGCGGGATCTCTTCACGCTCGTAAAACTGCGGGGCCGCTGGCTCGTGGTTTCCGACCAGTTCTCGCCCGAGCCGGTGCAGGGATAACCAAGATCCAAAAAAAAGAATACCGGTATAAATGCACGGCGGGCCAATAGGAAAACGACCAGTGTATGGACACCATCACGCTCGTGGGATTTATTGCCGGAACGCTCACCACGGCAGCCTACATCCCGCAGGTTGTCCGGAGCTGGCGCTTAAAGGAGACAAAAGACCTCTCCCTTTCCATGCTCGTGCTCTACGCAGCCGGGGTCTCCCTCTGGCTCGTGTACGGGATCTGGGTAAATTCCCTGCCGGTTATCGCGGCAAACGGGGTCTCGCTTGTGCTGATCCTCGTCCTGCTCGGGATCAAACTGAAGTACCACTGATTTATTCGTCTATTACAACCGATAAATCGCCACGAGTTTATCGTAACTATTAAAAAATCGCAGGATGTTGTGGGGGCCACAGGTCTCCATGAAAATAATTACATTCGTTTTAGCCATTGGACTAAACAGTGTGCCTCAGTAGTATCAAAACCCTGAATTGATTCCTGACCTGCAGCTCCTTCGCTTATTTGTCTCCCGGGATATTGAATTGAAATTTGTCCCGCAGATCCGCGGACGTACTGTCTTCCGTCAGGACAGGTAATTACGATTTGATTTGCACTGCCTCGCACGACATTGCAATTTGAAATTGTGGGGGGGCATCCGAAATTCGAGGATACAACCGGGGCATTACTATTCATTGTTACACTGACAGTCTCTACGCTTCCGGTGCTTGGAGCGATTATTCCTGATTGAGAGGAAGAATAATAATTTACACATCCCGAGCATGCAGTCAGTATGCACAGACAGGCAATCATTTCAAGCCATAGGGCCATGCTCGATATTTACACAAACTAATATTAAAAATACAATAATTCGTTTTTCGAGCGCGAGTGTTGTGCCGGATTCCCCCATCTGGGGAGGGTGCGCTGTTGATGTAAACAGACACTGGCAGATGTAACAGATCTGTGTTAAAAAAAGATTAAGCCTGAAGGAGTACGAGGCAGCCGGCGATCTTGTCGTGAAGCCCCTGACGCTTCTTCGTGACCCCGATCATGACAAAACCGATGAAGATGATGATAAGCGAGATGAATTTCCCGAAGAACCGGAGGGTTGCCCGGGCAAAGGAGACACGGTTCCCCTCAAGGTCGGTCACTTCAAGGCGCATGAGGACTTTCCCCGGCGTTGCCTGCCCGCGGGACGACTCAAAGCCCGCATAGTAGAGCCACGGGACCACGATCACAAGGAGGCCGAGCGCCGCAACAATGGGGGCGAGGGCCGCTGCCGGCGTGCCGGCGGTCGTGAGGGAGGCGATGGGCGCGTGCAGGAAAGCGATATAGTACAGGTACATAATCCCGTTGACCTGGTTGAAGAATGAGACGGCGATGATGCCAAAGATGGCGATAAGGATGAAATCGACGATAAAAGCAACAAAACGCCGCCCGAGACCGGCGTACACGCCGACATCGGGGGTTTCCTCGGCCTCCTCAGCGGCAGCAACGCCCGGCACTGCCGGGGCGGCTTCGATCGGGGTGCCACACCACTGGCAGAATTGTCCGGAGGTATCAGTCTCTTTTCCACATTTTGGACAGTACATTCCTCAAACTCCTGATACGTAAAGTTTACTCCATGACTCCTTTTTAATTTAACTGTTCTTTGCGGCGATTTTTTGGGTTTTTTCCTTACGGCATCGCGAAAAAACCGGGATTCCGGGCCGGATCCGGCGGTACCCGGTTTTTTTTACAAATCCGGCGCAAAATAATAAGCCCGTAAACAGAGAAGGTGTATTCATGAAAACGGCCATCATTGCAATCGCAGGCCTTGTCCTTTTTTTCTGTGCGCTCGCTGCCGGATGCACGAGCCCGACCCAGGCTGAGATAAAACCGGTCGAGACGCCGACCGCGGCGGTCACGACCCTTGTGGCAACCACGGCAGCGCCGACAGCGGTAACTACCACGTACGATCCCGTTGTCCCCATCCCGTCCGATATCTACGTGGACCTCCAGCTCAACAAGGACCGGCCCACGAGCAAGATCCACCTGCTCTACAATGGCGGGACCGGCGAAATTTACGTCCAGAATGTACGGATGAAGGTTACGCGCCCGGACGGCACGGTCACCGACAGCCTCATGGACGGCGGCAACCAGCCCAAACGGGGCGACGAGCTGATCGTGCAGGGGACAAAGACCGGGGACCGGTGCGAGGTCTGGGTCACCACGGCAGGCAAGGTCTACAAGATCATGGACCAGAACCTGTACGCAATGCAGTAACTTTTCATTTTTTTTTAGTTTTTCCCGGTATGGAGCTGGCGGCCGGCCGTTCCTGCAAACCGCCCGACTGCCATCCCGAGCAGGACCGCTGCCGCACCTGCGCCGGCAAGCACGATCCACTGTTCTATTCCCGCGGTCCCGACCGCGAGCCGGGCGACAAGGTTGAGCGGGTTCCCCGGGATGGCAAGCACAAAGAGCATGATGACCACAAGCGCGGTCGAGAAGACAAACTGCGCCGCGGTCCGCTCCCGGTAGTGGAGCGCAACGAGCGCCGCGATGAGGATCAGGACAAGGGACCCGAGCGTGACGTGGAGCAGGATGAGGGCCGGGTCCGCGACCGGGATATGGTTTGCCGAGAGCAGCAGGAGCCACGCGCCGGCCTGGACCGGCACGAGCACCACGCAGGCAAGCGCCTTGCCCCAGACCGCCTCGGCAACACTCACGGGCGTCGAGACGAGCGTCTCCAGCGTATCGTGCTGGTACTCCTCGGTGATGAGATCGATCACGAGCGCTGCCGAGATGATCCCGGGCAAAAAGACGAGCAGCGGGATCAAAAGCCCGTACACGAACTCGAAGTACCCGCTGGCATCCGAAGATGCCGGGATGTCGAGCGGAACGGGCCGGTCGGCGATCCGGTCGATCCGGGCCTCGCGGAGCTCGCCCTCGTATTTCAAAAAGACGCTCTTGAGCCGGGCATCGGCGACCGCGCCCATGATGTCGCTCTTGAGCGTGTAGAGCGTGATCTTGACCGGCTCGTCCGCGCCGGGCGCGGTGTCGGGGGCGTAGACCACCGCGGAGAGCTGGCGTTCTTTCAAGAGCTCTACCCCGGTCGAGAGATCGACCCGGTGGACCCGGAACAGGTTGCTGTTCTCGAGATCGCGCAAAAGGAGCGACGTGTTCCCGGCATAGCCGATATCGTAGCGGAAGTGCGAGCGGCCGGCAAGAGCGGAGGGATCGTACATCGAGGAGAGCCCGACCATCAAAAATGACGAGAAGAGCGCGATAAACAGCTGGAGCAGGACGGCTAAGAGGATCGTCTTTTCTGAAAAAAGGCCGCCCAGCTCTTTTTTTGCAACGATCTTCACGTGCCGGGCCTTCATGTGAGCCACCCCTTGAGGAAGTACAGGTTATAGCCGCAGTGGAGGATGCCGGCGGCGACGAGACCGGCAGCCGCACCGATCCGGCCCCAGCGCTTCAGGGAGAACGCGACAATGAGGAGGCAGGCGAAGTGGAGCAAAAAGGGCAGCCAGAGCACGCCGAGCGACAAAAAGAGGACGTTCCCGAAGACCGATTCGGTGATCTCGGCAAGCGTTGCAAAGAGCAGGAGCTTCTCGCCCACGAGAAACCCGAACGCCGTTGCAGCGCAGGCAAGGACCAGCCGTTTCGTGGTAAAAAAGGCCGGGTCCAAAAGGAAGAACGTGTAGATCCCGGCCGCCTTTGCCGCCTCCTCGACAAATGCCGCAAAGACGATGAGGAGCACGAGCGAGACCGGCATGGGCAGGTTGAAGAGCACGACAAGGCCCATCATCTGCGCCATGAAGACGAACGGGATCGTGGCAAGGGCAATGCAGAAGAGCGAGGCATACGGGTGGGCGCGGGAGATGGCGCCGGCCAAAAATTCGCGGCACCGGGGCAGGAGCGGTTTTTCCGAGAAGAGGCGTTCCTCGTTAAAGTTCCGGGCCGCAATGTAAAAGAGCACAGCGCTCGTGAGCCAGAAGAGCACGGTCGCGTAGCAGTAGTCCGCCGCCGTCCACGCGGTGCCTTCGATCGTGAGGACAATGAGCGTGAGCGGCGAGATCAGGCTGATCACGTGCACGTTTGCAAAGATGCTGGGGAAGAACAGGTACGAGGTCGCCACGGTCGAGAAAAAGATCGAGATGAATGAGAGCTCCTTGAAGCTCCGGGCAAGCATCCCGATGACAAGAGCGCTTGCCAAAAAAAACAGAATGACCGGGACGAGAGGCAGGAGAATGGAGAGCGGGGCGCGGATGTAGAGCGTGAGCACGGCGCAGATGAGAAGCATCCCGAAAAAGTACGGGAGCATCTTGCCGGTGATGATATACGCGGTTTTTACCGGCGTGGAGAGGAGGGGCTCGCCCTGCCGTTCGATCCGCTCGTTCATGATGCTCATCATGAAAAACTGCGAGGTGAAGTAGAGCGGGAAGATGAAGACAAAGACAAGGATGATCGAGTCGAACGGGAGCGGGGGCGAGAGCTGGTCCGGGGTGACAAAGGTGCCCATCACGGATTTTTGGGTGGAGAGCACGTCCGTGTAGCGCGAGACCTGCGTGTTCTGCGAGGACGAGGCGACAAGACCGGCCCGGATATCCTCTTTTGTTACCCCGAGCGCCGGCGACGGCGTCGGGACATCTTCCACTGTCCCGGCAGGTACGAGCGGCCCCCGGCCGGGCGGCGCCGGCACGAACCGGCCGGCCTCGGGCGCAGAGAAGTTGAGCTCGCTTGCAACGCTCTGGGTATCGATCCAGAGCGGGTACGCGGCAAAGAGATCGTCCGCACCGGTATAGACCGCGGCCTTGTACTTTGCGTAATCGCGTTCGAGCGTCTTCTGCGCGGACTTTCCTTTTTCGGTCTGCGCCGTGTACACCCTGCCGCCGGCAATCGCAAGATCGTACGGCGCAATCGCCGGCGGAATGGCTGCGGGATCGACAACGTACACCGCGAACCGGGCATCGGACGCAAACAGGGAAGCGACCTGCGGGTCGTCGGTGGCGAGCCGGTACATCCCGTCCTGGATGTGCAGGCCGCTCTGGGCCGCAAACCCCGTGACCGCGATAAGGAGGAGGAAAAGAACGATGGCAACCGGGAGGAGGCCGCGCGACATGACCGAGAAGGTCTTTTTTACCTCCCAGCGTGCGATGGTGGCAATCTCGCGTGCAGCGCCCATGATCTCCCCCGTTTTTTTCCCAGGGATCTCCCGCGGGTATATCCAGTAGTTCGGGCACCGGGGTCAAATACTGTTCGGTACCGGCACTCCCCCATCCCAACCTATATGATGCACTCCCTGCAAGGTTAGATTAAAAGACCGGCCCTGCCATGATAACCGCCCGCAGCCTCACGAAAGTCTACGACAGTTCTGCCGCGCTCGACAGCGTGAGCTTTGAGTTTCCCGACGCGGGGATCCTCGGGGTCATCGGCCATAATGGCGCCGGGAAGACGACACTGTTGAAGATGGTTGCCGGCCTTGTCGTCCCTACCTCCGGCGAACTCATGGTAAACGGGATCGATGTGGTCCGCGACCCGTCAGCGCTCAAGGTCACGCTCGGCTACCTTCCCGAAGAGTCCCGGCTCTACGAGACGATGACCGCAGAAGACTACCTGGCATTCTTCGGCGAGATCTACGGGCTCAAAAAAGACGAGATAACGACCCGGACCCGCCGGCTCTTTGCGGCCCTTTCGCTTGAAACGGACAGGAAGAAACTCGGCGAATTTTCCAAAGGCATGAAACGCAAGGCCGCGATCGCCCGCTCGCTCATCCACGACCCGGCATTTCTCGTGTACGACGAACCGACAAGCGGGCTCGACCCGATGACCTCGCGGTTCATTGCCGAGTACTTAAAAAAATTAAAGGCTGCGGGAAAGACGATCGTGCTCTCGGCCCACAACCTGTACCAGGTCGAGGCGATCTGCGACCGGGTGATGATCCTCCGGCGCGGGAAGATCGTGGCGGACGGCACCATGGCCGAGCTCCGCGAACAGTTCGGCTCGATCACGTACACGGTCTGGTTTAGCGCGCCCGACCCGGCCCGGATCGACCGGGCGGCCGTGCCGTTCCGGGCGGACGAGACCGGGCTTGCCTGCGATGCCCCGGATATGGAGTCGCTCAACGCCATCTCTGCGGCAATTGCGGCAGCGGGCGGCCGGGTGGAGCGGATCGAGTCGCGGTACCCGTCGCTCGAAGAGATGCTCGTTACGATCGGGAAATAAAAAATATCATTTCCGCCGGCCGCCCTTCCGGTTCTTTCCCGGTGCAGGGTCCCGGGGCGCCTCTGCGGCAACCGCATCGATCGCATCCACGGTGAGCCGGCCTTTTTTTGCAATCACGGCCCCGGCCGGGATCACGGTGATGCGGGTCGCAAGGGCGAAACTTTCACTGAAGAGATCGAGCCCGCCTTCGCTAAAATCGTCAAGCCCGATCGGGACGCACGGGGCATCGGTTGCGGGCCGGCTGCTGACCGGGCAGACCACGATCCCGGCGTCCTCCCGCACCGCCAGAACAATCGCCGGCCGGGTCTTGGCGCCATCGTAGCCGTTGAAGGGCACAACGGCAAGTACCACGTCTCCCCTGCGGTAGGTTCCCATCTGCCGGAAAATTCCGTTGCGGTACCCGATAAGGCAATTGATCGCACGTGCAATGACCCGGGCGGGGATGTGCCGGGCGGGAAAAGATTTACACCCGAACGCTCATGATCGCACACAGGGGAAGGTGAAAACGACCATGGAATTGAAAGACTGCGTGATGCAGCGGTATGCGACAAAAAAGTTTGACGGCAAAAAAATTCCCGAGAAAAAGGTGGACGAGCTCCTCGATCTCGTGCGGTTCGCGCCTTCGGCCCTGAACCTCCAGCCCTGGAAGATCAGGATCGTGACCGATCAGAAGACAAAAGAAGAGCTGAGGAAAGTATCAAACGATCAGGAGCAGGTGACGACCTGTTCGCATCTTTTGGTATTCTGCGCCGATTCGGATTATGATACCTTAATACAGCGGCTCGGGGCTCTCATGAAAAAGAACCATGTTCCGGACGAGGTCATCGGAAAAGTTACCGGCATGGCAGCGATGTTTGCCGGCAGCATGGCAAAAGATCAGCGGGCCGCGTGGTCGCAGGCCCAGACCTACCTTGCGCTCGGGAACGCACTTAACGGCGCAAAGGCGCTCGGTTTCGATTCCTGCCCGATGGGAGGATTCGACCCGGCCGGGTATACCCGGATCCTCAAGATCCCCGGGCATCTCGTGCCCGTGATGCTCTGCCCGATCGGGTACGCGGCGGATACGCAGGGGCCAAAGATCCGGTACGAGCGGGACGAGATTGTGTTCTGAAATCCGGGATTTTTAGAAAGAGAATATCCCGGTACGGCACCCCGCTTTCCTTTATAAAGGACCGGGATTCTCCCCCCGGCTTTCAAAGCCATTATCACTTTTGCGGGAAAGAGTATCTCTATCCCATGCCCCGCTGCGACACCTGTGGAAAAACCGTCTCGCTTCCCTTCCACTGCCAGTACTGCGGGGGGAACTTTTGCGACGAGCACCGGCTGCCGCCCAACCACGCGTGCGCCGGCCTTGCCCAGTGGAAAAAGACCCCGGCACCGGGCGTTGGCATCCGGTACGGCAGCGGGGGTGCGAGCGCGTACGGCGGGGGATACGCAAACGCACCGGAGAACCGGAACGCCCGGCCATCAAAAAAGCCTCTCCCGTACCTGAAGATCGCAGCCGTCATTGTTGCCGCGATCGTCCTGCTCGTGATCGCCTTTGTCCTTGCCGGGGGATGCGTCCAGCCGGCAAATGAGGGTGTGGCAGGAAGTGCGAACGCAACCCCGGCCTCGACCGCAGCGGAGGCCACGGTCCCGGGCCCGACAACAACCGTCACCACAACGGTCACTCCCTCGCCAACGCCCACCGCGACCACCACCAAAACACGGCCGAACACCGGCCCGACTGTCTCCGCCACGCAGACAACAGCGGACGGGAAGACGGCTACGGCCGCAGCCACCGCAACGCTGTCCGTCTCAGGAGTTTCGGCAACGCCCATCCCGCCGCCCTCCGTCACACCCGTTCCCGGTAAAATTTCAGAAGACCCGTACACGATCTCCACAACCGGTCTCGCAGCCCGGGTCCACGAACTGATCAATTCCGAGCGGCAGTCGTACGGCCTTGCCCCGCTCGCGTACGACCCGGCCCTTGCATCAATTGCGCTCTCGCACAGCAACGACATGGCGCTCAACAATTATTTCGCGCACGTCAACCTTGCCGGCAAGACCCCGGCAGACCGGGGAAATGCCGCGGGGTACACCTGTAAAAAGGACTACGGCTCCTATTACACGATCGGGATCGCGGAGAACCTCTTCCAGAACAATCTCTACACTTCGGTCACCGAGACAAACGGTGCGTACACCTACGACTGGACCGCGCCCGAGGAGATCGCACGGTCGTCGGTCACCGGCTGGATGAACAGCGAAGGCCACCGGAAAAATATCCTGACCGCGACCTACGACCGCGAGGGAATAGGGGTCGCGATTGCTGCGGACGACAAGGTCTACATCACCGAGAACTTCTGCTGATCGATCCACCACCGCCTTTTTTACCCTCACCGCCCCAGATTTCTCATATGAAACACTCCGGTCTCGAAGAGTTCCTCCGGGCGACACCGGTGATCGACTGCAACAACCCGGCCGTAACGGCGAAGGCCCGGGACCTTGCCGCAGGAGCCTTTGGCGATGTGGCGGTTGCACGGAACTGTTTCGCGTTTGTCCGCGACGAAATCCGGCACAGCTGGGACTACCAGGCAAACCCGGTGACGCTATCCGCATCGCAGGTGCTCGAACACACCACCGGTTACTGCTTTGCAAAGAGCCACCTCCTTGCCGCACTGCTCCGGGCAAATAAAATCCCCGCCGGGCTCTGCTACCAGCGGCTCAAAAACCACGGCACGGTCGGGCCGGAATTCTACCTCCACGGGCTCAACGCGGTCTGGCTTAACGAATACGGCTGGTACCGGGCCGATGCCCGGGGCAACCGAAACGACGTGCACGCAGAGTTTACGCCACCCAAGGAGTGCCTCGCGTTTGTCCCACAAGAGCCGGGCGAAGAAGACCTCACGGGAATTTTCTCCGACCCGCTGCCGGCAGTCGTTGACGTGCTCACGAAATACACGGATTACCTTCAAGTGCGGGAAAACCTGCCGGATGTCTGATCGCCGTGACCGCCCCGCCGAACCTTAATCCCTGAATACCGCTAATACTGTTGCCGGTTTTTATGAACGCACGAGCATTCTCTTTCTTTCTCGTGATGATCGTACTCTTTGTCGCTGCTATGGGCTGCACCCAGGCAGGCACCGGTACGCCATCTGCCGCAGCACCGTCACCGGCCCCGTCCGTAACGCAGGCCGCGATTACCCCGGCAGGATCCCTGACCCCGAATGCTACGCTGGTGGCATTTGTCAAGGAGGCCGTTGCGTATGCGAAAACAAACGGCAAAGAGGCCGCACTTGCCGAATTTGATAAAACGAACGGCTCGTTTGTCCGGGGAGAACTCTACCTCTACGCATACGACTTCAACGGTACGACCATCGCCCACCCGTTCAACCCGGAAAAGATCGGGATCAACCGGTTGAACGAGACCGATGCGCACGGGAATTATTTCATTAAAGATCTCCGCGACGCAGCAGAGAACGGCACCGGCTTTGTCGAATTCTATTACATCAACCCCGCCCACAACCGGACCGTGGAAAAGAAACTGGGGTACGTGGAAAAGGTTGATGACACCTGGTGGCTCGGTTCCGGGATCTACCAGGGCTCAGCCTGATACGGTAACGGGCTTATTCACGGAACATCTTTTTTTAGTGTTCCTCAACATTCCTGGCCGGCAGCGGGCATCTCCCTACGATAAAATTCAAAAAAAAGGGATCCGTCCTGTCCCGGCCGCCCCGGCAAACCCTAGAGCCTGAACCCCGGGATCGTATCGAAGAGTTTCTCGTACAGTTCGGAAAAGAGCGCGATGTACTCCCGGGCCTCTGTGAGATCTCCGGTTTTTTGGAAAAATAACCGGCCCACATCCCAACATTTATAATTCGGTAATCCCTAACTAACAAAAGAACAATCCATGGCAGGACGAAAGGAAGAGCTCGAAGAGACGTTTGACCGCATCTTTACCCTCAAACACCAGTGCTCGTGCGGGATCTTCTCGGAATGCGGCCTTTCGGACCTGACGGTAAAACAGATCCGGTATTTGCAGGTCATAGAACAGAACCGCGACGTGACCTTCACCCGGCTTGCCGAGATCACGGGGACCTCCAAACCCACGATCACCGAGCTCGTCAACCGGTTCTCCCGGATGGATTGTGTGTACCGCAGACCATGTCCTGACGATGGCAGGATCCAGTACATCTGCCTCACGAAAAAGGGCGAGATGATCGCCCGTGCGGAGGAAGAAGCGCTGGACCGTCTTGTCGACAGGATCCGGGAAACGCTGAGCGACGAAGAGATCGACACCCTGATCGGTCTTTTGGAAAAGATCGGGTAAATTTTTTTGCCCGGCCGATTTGTTAGGTAAAATCAAACTAAACGATGACGATGACAGAAACACCCCCCACCAGCCGGACGGACCGCGAGTACCCGGTCCTCCCGCTCTTCGAGATTGTCCTCTTCCCGAAAACCCGGACCAAGATCCGGGTGGACACGGATACCGCCGCAACGCTCATTGCCGAGACGCACGAGACCGGCACAGCGTATGCGGTCGGCCTTTCCGCAAAAGAGGGAGCCGCCACCGATGATGTGACGCCCGAATCGCTGTACGCGATCGGGAACCTGCTTGAGATCCGGAACATCCAGCCCACCGATGGCGGATATATTGTAAACGCCCGGGCCATTGCCCGCATAAAGGCACAGAGCTTCACCGCGGTCCCGGGCCGGCTTACGGCAACCTGCGAGCGGATCCCCGACCAGGACGATCTCGACGCAGACGTCCACCGCCGGCTGCTTGCCGAGGCAAAAGAGCTCATCGGCCGGATCAGCAGCCGGTTCGAAGGCTCCGGGCACTTTACCGCGCCCATCGAGCAGATGGAGAGCATCGACGAGGTCATGGGCTTTGTCATGCCCTTTGTCCCGGTGCCGGTGGCAGAAAAGCAGGGCCTTCTGGAGATCATTTCAGAGAAAGTCCGGGCCATGTCGTTTCTTGCCCTCCTTGCCCGGGTCCGCGAGAACATCGATTTCCGGATCGAGGTGGCGCAGAAAGTCTCGGACAAGGTCAACAAGGCAAACCGCGAGGCAATGCTGCGCGAACAGCTCCGCGTGATCCAGGACGAGCTCAAAAAGATCGACGGCACCGGGCCGGCCGGCGACGGCTACCGCGAGAAGATCGAGGCCGCGGGAATGCCCGAAGAGGTCAAGAAAAAGGCGCTCGAAGAGCTCGGGAAGCTCGACGCTGCCGGGCCCCAGAACCACGAGACCCCGGTGATCAAAAACTACCTCGACCTCCTCGTCGCCCTCCCGTGGAAGACCGTGGAGAAAAAGGAGATCGATATCCGGGAGGCAAAGGCCGTGCTCGAACGCAACCACAACGGCCTGTCGGAGGTCAAGAAACGGATCGTCCAGCACCTTGCGGTCATGAAGCTCAAACACGAGAAGCAGGGCTCGATCCTGCTCCTGTCGGGGCCGCCCGGCACCGGGAAGACGAGTCTTGGGAAAAGCATCGCCGAGGCGCTCGGCCGCAAGTACGTCCGGATCAGCCTTGGCGGCGTGCATGACGAGGCGGAGATCCGCGGCCACCGCAGGACGTACGTTGGTGCGCTGCCCGGCCGGATCATCCAGGGGATCAAACAGGCCGGGACAAAGAACCCGGTCTTTGTCCTGGACGAGATCGACAAGGTCTCGACTACGTACGCCGGCGACCCGGCAAGCGCATTGCTCGAAGTCCTCGACCCGGAACAGAACGCAAGCTTCTCGGACCACTATCTCGAAGTCCCGTACGATCTCTCGGACGTGTTCTTCATTGCAACGGCAAACTCGCTTGCCACGATCCCCGCCCCGCTCCTCGACCGGATGGAGATGATCGAGATCTCGGGCTACACGAAAAACGAGAAGTTCGCGATTGCAAAAGACCACCTGATCCCAAAGACGCTCGAAGAGCACGGGCTCGATGCGGAGAAACTGGTCTTTACCGATGACGCGGTCCGCGAAACGATCGAGAAGTACACCCGCGAGGCCGGCGTCCGCTGGCTCAAAAAACAGCTGGACCGGGCCGCCCGCCACGTATCGGAGAAGATCGTCTCGGAGGATATCGCGCTCCCCTTCACGGTCACACCGGAAAAACTCTCCGGGATCCTGGGTAAAGAGGTCAACCACCCGGACAGCGTGCGGAAAGACCCGGTACCGGGCGTAGTGACCGGCTTAGCGTGGACTCCGGTCGGCGGCGACATCCTCTTTATCGAGGGGACGTTCATGCCGGGGACCGGGAAACTCACGCTCACGGGCCAGCTCGGCGACGTGATGAAAGAGTCGGCAAACATCTCGCTCTCGCTCGTGCGTTCCCGGCTCACCAAAGAGACCGCCGGCTTTGACTTCATGACCAGCGACCTCCACATCCACGTGCCCTCGGGCGCAACGCCCAAGGACGGGCCCTCGGCCGGGATCACGCTCTGCACGGCCCTTGCCTCGCTTGTCACGGGACGGGCAGTCGACCCGAAGCTCGCAATGACCGGCGAGATCACCTTAAGCGGTGCGGTGCTCCCCGTTGGCGGGATAAAGGAGAAGATCATCGCCGCCCACCGGGCCGGGATCAAAAAGGTGATCCTGCCAAAGGAGAATGCCCGGGACCTCGAGGATGTGCCGGAGGATGTCCGGAGCGAACTCGCCTTCGTGCAGGTCGAAACAATCGAGGAAGTCTTCAAAGAGGCCCTCGGTCTCGACCTCCCGCCCCGGCCCCTGGCGCTCGGCACCGGCAGCCTCTGCGTGCCGGCAAAGAACTGCTAAAAAGATCCCGCATTCTTTTTTTTTAGACCGGCGACCTGCCGGGTTTTTATTGTGGTACGGCAACCGTTACCCTCATGGATCCGGCGGGCCAGAAAACCGGGCATCATCTCTCAACGCGGCAGTATATCGCAGTCGGTATCGTCCTCTGCATCGTTCTTTTGATTCTGGCGCTTCTCGTGCTGAACCCCTCGGCCCGGTTCGCGGAACCACAGGGACCGGTCCACGTGAAGATCCTTGCGGTCAACGATCTCCACGGCCAGCTGCCGGCGGGCCAGACCCTTGACGGGAAAGCCGCGGGAAGCGCCCCGGTCCTTGCCTCGTACCTGCACGCCGCGGAAAACGAGAGCCCGGATGCGGTTACGTTCCTTGCATTCCCGGGAGATCTCGTGGGTGCTTCGCCCCCGGAGTCCGGCCTCCTGCTCGACGAGCCCGCCATTCTCTTTACCAACCAGTTTGCCACCGGGTGCTGCGGCACAACGGCCGGCACCTGCACGGTCTCCTGCAACCTGATCGCAACACCGGGCAACCACGAGTTCGACCGGGGCGTGCCCGCAATGTTCCGGCTGGTGCAGGGGGGCAACGGCACGACAGGTATCACGCACCTTGCCGATCCCTACCCCGGATCAAAGGCCGCGTACGTCTGCGCAAACGTGGTCTGGACGGGGAATAAAACGCCCCTCTTTCCCCCGTACGTTATCCGCGATGCGGGCGGGGCAAAGATTGCGTTTATCGGCGCCGATACCGCCCAGACGCCATCGGTCTCCAGCCCCACGGACATGAACGGGATCGCGTTTGAAAACGAGAGCGAAGCGATCAACCGGTACATTCCGGAGATCCAGGCGCAGGGCGTCCATGCAATAGTTGCCCTCATCCACGAAGGCGGGAGCGGGGACGCGTATTCCGGCCCGACCCGGGACAATGCAACGATCTCGGGAAGGATTGCAGGAATCGTGAGTACGCTCGATCCGGACGTCGATGTCGTCCTCTCCGCCCACACCCATAAGTTTTCCAATGCATATCTCAATAATTCGGGTAACCGGCCGGTGCTCGTAACGCAGGCTTACAGTTACAGCCGGGGGTTCGCGGATATCGATCTGGAGATCGACCCGGCAACCGACGAGATCGTGAATAAGTCCGCACGGATCGTCCCGGCCTATGCAGACCGGTACCCGGGCACGACACCCGACCCGAAGGCCCTGGCTCTCCTCGCCGAAGCCGACGCCGTTGTCTCCAAAACAACCGACACGGTGGAAGCGGTTGCTGCCGAAAACATCACCCGCGACGAAACCCCTGCCGGGGAAAGTGTACTCGGCGACCTGCTCGTGGATTCCGAACGCGATGCGATGCATGCCGATGCGGCATTCATCACGATCGGCACGCTCCGGGCCAATATCGCGAAGGGAAATGTCACCTGGGGCGATCTCTACGCGGTGCAGCCGTTCTCCAACCGGGTCTATGCGGTCGCAATGTCCGGCCGCCAGATACGGGACGTACTCGAACGGCAGTGGACCGAGCCGCGGCCACCCTACCGGCTCGGGGTCTCGGGGCTGACCTATTCGTTTGACCCTGACCGGCCGGCCGGGGACCGGGTCACTCAAATAAAAATTGGCGGCGCCACAGAAAACGATACAGCAACCTACCGCGTTGCAATTGTCTCGTATCTCCTTGACGGCGGCGACGGGTACACAGAATTTGCCAACGCAACAATCCTTGAACCGGGCCCGCTGGATGTCGATGCCCTGGCCGCGTACATGGGCACGCTGCCGCAGCCGGTGGTCGCGGGTACCGATGGCCGGATCAGGATCGTGTGAGACCGGGCGCTGCAGATTCAATAAAAAAAAGAAAAAAGAAAAATTTGTTTTTTATACGGTTGCCGTAACCGTTACTTTCCCGTTCCCGGCGCTCGTGCTGTTGGAGGCAACCTGGTTGCCGTTCTTGTAGATCGTCACCGTGAGCGGGTGGGTGGCGGTATTGTCGCCCTTCTGGACAACGGCCGTCACGCTGCCGGTGGCATTGGTCACCGTGTAGATCTTCGTTCCCGAGTTCTTTATCTTCGTTGTTTCCCCGTTTGTGGTATACGTCCCGGAGAAACCGCCGATATAATCCACCTTGATCGTAACCCCGCTCGCGGGAACGGTGACCGGCGTGGTCGTTGCGATCACGATCGTGGGCGTCTTTGTGGCCCCCGCCGGGCTGGACGAGGATGCGGCGGAGGTCGGCTTAACCGTCACCGTACCGGATGCCGGGGAGGACGATGCCCCAAAGAACCCCGAGAAGAAGAGGAGCGCGACAATTACGACGACAATAATACCGGCAACCGTAGCCACGAGCAGCCACGGGATATCAGGAGAACGTCTTCTCCTGCTGCCATACGGACCTGCATGCATATGTACCTGTATCCGCTCCTGCGTAATATTGTTTTTTTAAAATAGATCCGGTTGACCGGCCCCGCCCCCGCTCCCGGGCGAAAAAAAAGATCCGGCTTATGCTTTTTTTAACGACGACAGGAGCGCGTCGCGGAGGTCTTCGTACGCCACCCCGTATTTTTTTGCGAGAAGGACAAGCGCCGCCGGGGGAAGAAGATTGTTGTCGAACTGCTCCCGGATCACCTTGTTCATCTCGGCAACGACCTCGGTCTCGGGCACGCCCCGGGCCTTTACGATCCTGCCGATAAGCTCCTGTGCCGGATCGTTTGCCTCGAAGATCGATGAGGACGGCTTGAACCCGATCGGGATTGTCACGGCAGACGGGTCGATGCGGATCGTGTACACGCCGTTCTCCAGGCCGAGCAGGCCCGCTTCCTCGCCACGCATCAACAGAACGGCAGCCTGCTCGGTACTCATCCACTTGCGGTCGAGCGCATAGTAGTACACGAGCTCGTTCTTGCGCATCCCGGTCTTGCGGGTGTGTTTGAACGGTGCGGCCACCGTGATCTCGAGCGTCACTCTGCTTTTCCCAAAATAATATTTTTCACATCGAGGGCGTCGATCCCTTCGCCCGGGGCTTCCTTTGCAATGTCGATATCGGTGCAGGTACTCCGGTCGGTGAGCCGGATATAGAAGACATCGTTTGCCACCGGCACCTTCCCGCTCCCGCGCAGGGCGAGCGCGAGTACCGAGATCTTGATGTCCGCAGCCTCGGTGACAACGCCGGGCCGGAGGACGTCCGGGGTGATATCCCCGAACTCCGCACGGTTGACCGCGATCTCAACCTTGACCTTGACCCGGACCAGTTCCTTGCCGGTGGTTTTCGTTGATTCCTGTCCGTTCAGATCTGCGATATACCTGAGGGTTTCCGGAAACGTCATCCCCATCGCAAACGAGAGATCCACCCGTTGCGGGTAACGATAATAGATCCGTCGCATAGTACCACTATAAGAGACCCTGACCTAAAAATCAATTGCTCTTTTATTCCCTCCTGAAAGGATCCACGATCTTTTGTTCAGGGAATTTTTGGCGTACACGCCAGCGGCACGTAGCGGGAATGAAAACGAAAACCGGAAACGAAAAAAGTATTTTTAAAAAGTTATGCGAGTAACACGGCGTTGATAACGCCGTCCTGGCCGGGCCGGCTCATAATCCGGGCATTGCCGATCTCGGTCTTGATGATGGCGCCCTTGGTGAGAAGGTTCCGCCGGACATAGTTCGGGTTTGCGCCGTTCTCTGCAACGGTCTCGATCTTGACCTTCTTGGTCTCGCCGTTTGCAAGGTTTGTTACGTTTGCAAACTCTGCACGCATGGACCGGACCTTGGTGTTCCCGCCCATGGTGCGGATGATCTTTGCACGGTCCCCGCCGATATGGGTCTCCGCCGGTGCGAGCCCGACTTCAAATCTCCGCTTTCCCTGTGCCGGCCGGCGCCTGCCGCCGGATACCTTCCTGACTGATTCTCCCTGCCAAAGCATAGTGTGTTACTCCTGTAGTTTTTGTTTTCCGAAAACTGTTCGTTTCCGGGAAATGGTGCTCTATATATTCCCTTCCGGGTTATTTATACTCTTTTCCAAAGACCCGGATAATTACGCAAGGATCGCATCGAGCAGCGGCGCGATGTTCTCCCCGGTCTTCATGTTGGTCTTAAAGACCGGCATCTTCGGGTTGTACCGGTGGATGTCCGACTCCATCCGGGCAATGTTTGCACCCACGAGCGGGGCAAGGTCTACCTTGTTGATGACCCCGATCGTGCAGTCCCTAAACATCATCGGGTGCTTGTTGACCACATCGTCGCCTTCGGTCGAGCTCACGATCACGATCCGTTTTTCGGCCCCGAGCTTAAAGTCGGTCGGGCAAACCATGTTCCCCACGTTCTCGATAAAGAGGACATCGATCTTGTCGAGCGGGAGGTGGTCGATCGCGTGTTCAACGAGATGGGCGTCAAGGTGGCACTCTTTGCCGGTGTTTGCATTGTAGGCCGGGATCCCGGTCGCCACGATCCGCTGGAAGTCGTCGTCGCCGTACACGTCCCCGGCGATCGCGCCGGCCCGGAGACCCCGTTCCTTTAAGAGCGGGACAAGGCGCTCGATGAGCGCGGTCTTCCCGGAGCCGATCGCGCCGAGCAGGTCGAACGCACGGACCCCGTGGGATTTCAGGTGCCTTGCATTTTCGTCGGCAATCGAGTTGTTGACGTCGTATACATCCTTTTCCATCCTGACGTCGATATGATGCATGGTTAATACATTGTGAGCGGACAGTGTTTATACCTTAAGATCCATAATTTTCCTGTAATGGAAAAAGGCGAGTGCATCCTGTATCCCTGCTATTTTAACGCGGCCCTCACCCGGGAGGAGGGGCGCCGGGTTGCCCGGGCAATCGGCGCAAAGGGCCCGGTAGCCGCCGATCTCGAACGGGCACTTAAACGTCTCAATATACCCTGCCATACCGAAGAGCACCACCACCCGGGCCACTGGGGCCGGCACGAAGGGCGGGTCGTTGCCGAATGGACCGGGAAAAAAGAGGCGCTCATTAAAAAGGTTGCAAGGAACCTGGCGGTGAAACGGTGACCGGCCTGTACGATCTCCACACCCACACGATCCTTTCGGACGGCGAGATGCTGCCTTCGGAACTGATCCGGCGCATGGCGGTAATAGGGTACACCACGGTCGCGATCACCGATCACGTGGACACATCAAACGCGGAATCAGTCGTAAAGACCCTGCTCGATGTAAAAGAATCGGCCCGGCTCTTTGGCGTCCGGCTCCTGTGCGGGGTCGAGATCACGCACGTGCCCCCGACCCAGATCGCAATCGTGGCCCGCAAGGCCCGGGTTGCTGGTGCCGAGATCGTGGTCGTCCATGGCGAGACCACGGTCGAGCCGGTAGCGCCCGGCACCAACCACGCGGCCTGCACCTGCCCGGACGTAAACGTGCTCGCCCACCCGGGGCTTATCACCTTAGAGGATGCCCTGCTCGCAAAAGGGAACGGGATTGCACTAGAGATAACTTCACGCGGGGGACACAACCGCACGAACGGTCACGTTGCCCGGATCGGACGCGAAGCCGGCTGCCAGCTGGTGGTAGACTCGGATGCGCACGCACCCCACGATCTGCTGGGCAAAACGGAGAAAGAGACGGTAGCGCGGGGCGCCGGGCTCTCCGCTGCGGAAACGGACGGCATAATGTCTTTAAATATCGATACATTCCTCCGTTCCTGATATTTCTATTTATACTTTCACGCAACGATTAAATACCCCAATGTCTTACATATATAGATTACTAAACCACTTTAGTACTTTGTATACTCGCCCGGGGTTGTTTACGTGAAAGTTGTTGGTCGAGCGATGAGCACCTATGGAAGCCGGATGCTCATCCTCCAGTGCGACGCAGCCCAGCTCCCCGGACTGTACAGCGAAGTAACGGACCGCAGGACAAAACCCGTTGGCAGAATCGTCGATGTCTTCGGGAGCGTGAAGATGCCCTATGCCCTTGTCTTCACCAGCGGCCCGTGCAGTGTCACGCCCGGCGAAAAAGTATTCGCCAGGGACGTGACGCCATCCCCCGCAAACTCCCGTGAACGATCGGACGGGATGTACCCCAGATTCAGAAAACCAGGTGATGCCGGATGCAGGAAATCGAGAAACTCAAACTCCTTCAGACCGAGCGCGAAGCGCTCAAATCCCGTATAAAAGTCAAAGAGCAGGAAAAGAAAGCCGAGAACCACACCGAGACAGTCTGTCCCGAGTGCGGGAGCAGGCAGCTCGTCCACGATTACGAGCGGGCAGAACTCGTCTGCCAGAACTGCGGTCTTGTGATCGATGACGATTTCATCGACCGCGGCCCGGAGTGGCGTGCGTTCGACCACGACCAGCGCATGAAGCGGTCAAGAGTCGGTGCACCGATGACCTTTACGATCCACGATAAGGGTCTCTCGACCATGATCGACTGGAGAAACCGGGACAGCTACGGCCGTGCCATCTCCTCGAAAAACCGCGCCCAGCTCTACCGTCTCCGCAAGTGGCAGCGCCGGATCCGTGTCAGCAATGCAACGGAACGGAACCTTGCGTTCGCACTCTCGGAGCTCGACCGTATGGCCTCGGCTCTGGGCCTCCCGCGAAACGTGCGTGAGACCGCAGCCGTGGTGTACCGTGATGCGGTGGACAAGAACCTGATCCGGGGCCGGAGCATTGAAGGCGTTGCGGCAGCAGCGCTCTACGCGGCCTGCCGGCAGTGCAGCGTCCCGCGTACGCTCGATGAGATCGCAGAAGTGTCCCGTGTCTCAAGAAAAGAGATCGGCAGGACCTACCGGTTCATCTCCCGGGAACTCGGGTTAAAGCTCCTCCCAACCTCGCCCATCGACTACGTGCCCCGGTTCTGCTCGGGCCTTACCCTGAAAGGAGAGGTCCAGAGCCGGGCAGTCGAGATCCTCCGGCAGGCCGGCGAGCGGGAACTCACGAGCGGCAGGGGCCCGACCGGTGTTGCGGCCGCGGCAATCTACATCTCCTCCATCCTTGGCGGCGAGCGGCGCACCCAGCGCGAGGTCGCGGAAGTGGCCGGCGTTACCGAAGTTACCATCCGGAACCGGTACAAGGAACTCGCAGAGAAGCTCGACATCGAGATCATTCTCTAAACCATTTTTTTAACAGGACGTACCCGGGACGCCAACAACTATATCCCGGCCGCTCGAAAAGTACTAAGCACAATACCATTGGGCTCGTAGATCAGGGGTAGATCGCTACGTTCGCAACGTAGAGGCCGCGGGTTCAAATCCCGCCGGGTCCATCGCGTTCTTTTTTTGGAATTTTTTACCGGGAACGCCCGCGAAATTTTAAAAATATCAGCTGTTGTTGCCGGGTCTACGACTGAGATTGCGCGGGTTGCCGAAGATTTTCCGGCCGATCTGTTCCTGCCCGCACGGTCTGAAAGTTTTATCGGGCAAAAATTTCCGGTTCGAAAGTTCGTACGCCCGGATTTTTTTGGCGCAAAAGTTTTTCCGGCAAATTTTTTTCGGCTCGAAAGTTGAAAATCCTAAAAATCTTTGGATTGAAAGTTAAAAAAAAGAAAAAAAGCTGGCGCGAAAGTTGGAAAAAAAGGTGTTAGTTCTACAACTGACTGGCATTACCGTCGTGAATCGCTGCCGGTTGCCGGGACCCGGAGATCATAAAACCCGGACTTTTTTTTGCCGCGAAAGTTGAAAATCCTAAAAATTTTCCGGTCGAAAGTTGAAAAACCGGAAAAAGTTTGGCTTGAAATTTCTCCGGCCGTATTTTTTTTGGTTTGAAATCTGAAAGTTCCAAAAAAAATCCGGACGAAAAACAAAATTGCCGGGAAAATTTTGGAGCTGATGGGAATTTTGCAGGAAAAATCTGTGGCTGGCCGGTTCGTGCCGGTCTTCCTGCGTGCTACCCCCCTCTTGCGCCACCAGTCCCCCGAGGGGGACGGGGCGCACATGCGATGCACTCTGACTTACCTGCATTCAGAACCGCTCCCGGTACGGGTAATACAGAGCTATCGCAATGGGGGGATGCCCCAGCGGCGGGGGCGGAGGCTTGCCGGAGCCCCCACGAGCGTCATTTCCCCCAGGCAGTCACCGTCGATACTGCATCATTATGATAAATTTCCCCGTCGTAGATCCAAGAAACGCTCACAGATTGCACCGGTTGGCAGATCTCAGGCTCAGATGACCATTCCATCGATCCCAAAAACCCTGCCGCAGGAAGCCCGCTAAATTGCAGGTTTAAAAAGCCTTAAAATCGCGGCATTTTTAGAAATACGCGATTATATCAGGAATTTCTATGGGCGTGGACACAATTTCCACGGGAAACCGGTTTTACGGGATCACCCTGTTCCGGTCCTCCGTCGGAGAAACGATCCCTGGGAACATACCCTCCCGGGATCCCGGACCCTTCCTTAAAAAAGTAAGATTTGCCGGGTCACTTTGGCGCGGACGCTTTGACTTCGCTTTCGAGCGTCTCTTTTAAGCGCTGCACGGCCTCGTTTAAGTCGCTCGTTGTCGTGACCACGAACTGGTTGTCGGTCTTGACATCGTGGTACGTCACAATAAACTCGATCTGGCCGTCCTTTCCCTTCTTTGGTTCGATGATCAGTTTCACCATAGTGCAAAAACTCCTTTCTGGAGCAAAAACCGGGCAGTCGTCCCGGATACGATCAGTTCTTGGGCCCGGTGTTTTATAAAATGTGCCGGCACCGGCACACCGCAGGCCCGGCATTTCCTTGTGCCGGACCGTAATCCACCCCACGACTATCGTCGTAAAACCCGGTACAGGGAAGCGAAACTCTCAACACGTACCCTGCCAAAGATGTACTCTGCTCAAAAAGGGGATGTCATTTATGGCACGTTACTCCGATGTACTTCTCGCATGTGCGGCAGTGTTCTGCGCCACCATTCTTCTGGTGATGCCGGCTGCCGCGGTCAATACCGCAATCTACGGCTCTGCCGCAGGATTCGATCCCGCACTCCACCCGGATACATTCGCAGTTGCCTGCACAATACCGGGAACTGACGGCGCACAGCTCGATAGCGCTCTCGCGTGCTTCACGAACGCCTCCACCGATGTCATCATCATGGGCGGGGACGCCGGGTTCAGCCAGGACTCCGGGGCAAAGATCGCCGCGGCAGTCAAGGGCGGCAAGATCCTGGTAGTAAGCGAAAAGGATCTCTCCCGGTTTGCCGATCTCCTGCCGGCAAAGGAAGCCGGGAAAGCGCCGGACAGCCTCGCTATCGTGGTCGCAAACCCGAACACGACCCTGTCAAAGGATATCTTTGCCGGGCTCTCCTCCCGCTACCCCAACACCACGGCGCTTTCTTCCCGGGACCAGTACACCATCCGTGACGGCGCCACCGCACTCCTCCTCTTCGAGAACGGGGACCCGGCCCTCGCATTTGTCCCGTACGGGAACGGGTACGTGGCCGCGTGGCTGCCCCCCGCAGATACCGCATACCTTGACAGCACCACCGCAGATACCGTCAACGAACGGCTGATCACCCACCTCATGGCAATGCGGGTCGCACCGGCAGCAACAACCGCTGAAGCTACAACGGCACCCGTTGCAGCGAACACGACCGCCGCCGCACCCGCTACGGCCGGGGACAGCCTCGGGAACGTCTCGGTCTACTCCTCGCCGCTCAACGCGAACGTGTACATCGACGGCGTGTACAAAGGCATCGCCCCGGTCAACCTGACCGGCATCCCTGCCGGCAGCCACGCCCTCAAGCTCGCGCTTGACGATCACTATGATTACGACACCACGATCACGGTCGCGGGCGGCGGCACCATCACCGCGTTTGGCTCGCTTGCCCCGCGGGAGAGTGCAACGGCAGCAGCGACCACAACAGCACCGGTTGCTGTAACAACGACCGACGCCACATCCACCATCTGGTCAAGCCCGGCGGTTATCGCAGCGGTCCTTGGTATCATCACCGCGATCATCGGCGCGATTGTCACCCTCTTTACCATCTACCATAAACACAAGTAAGGACGGTCCGGCGGCCGTCCCGGTTCTTTTTTTTTACAGACCGGAACAGTAACAACTATAAGTAAGCCGCAGAAAAAGTATATGCCGCACAAGGGCTCGTAGATCAGGGGTAGATCGTCACGTTTGCAACGTGAAGGCCACGGGTTCGAATCCCGTCGAGTCCACTCGTTTTTGATATTTTTTTCCGGCAGATTTTTTTGCCGCGCGAAATCCAAAAATAAAATCCAGAGACGGTTTTTGTTTTACCGCTCCCGTATCAGCGCCCTTTTTTTATCATGCCACATAACCGGGAGAGCACAGGATACTCCGCCATGCAGGAAATCTTCCGCAAACTGATCCACCTCATCTTTGGCCTCCTCATTGCCGGGATGGTCTATGCCGCCGGGAAAACCAATGCAGCCGCGATCCTTGCGGGAGGAATTTTTATCGGCCTTGTGATGGTCGACCTGATCCTTCGCGGGCACCGGCTCTGGATCTTTTCGGACCTGATTGTGCAGTTCGACCGGAACGACCGACTGCCCGGGAAGGGGGCGCTGATGTTTGGCGTGAGCGCCCTTGTCTGCGTGATCCTCTTTCCGGTCTCCATCGCGGTGCCTGCCATCGTTACGCTCGCGGTTCTCGACAGCGTGACAACGGTTGCGGGGCAGGCACTTGGCCGGCACCGGATCTACAACGGGAAATCGTTCGAAGGGACAGCGGCCGGCATCATTGTCACCGCCATCGTGCTGCTGGTCTTTATGAGCCTGCCCGGGGCGCTTGCGGTAGCGGTTCTCGCAGGGATTATCGAACTTGTTTCACCGGTGGACGACAATCTCGTTATCCCGGTCGCGGTTGCGGTGCTCCTTGCGGTTATGCCGGGGGTTCTGGTTGCGGCGGTGTGAAGGAAAAATCTGCTTTACACAGAACGCTGAATAAAAAAAGTGCAGCCCCCCTCTTGCGCCACCTGTCCCCCGACCGGACCCGATGGTTCCCGCCCTCGGTGTGGTGGGCGGGACTCCGGGGGGCGGTCCGGAGGATTACCCCGTCAGGAAGTTCAAAACTCCTTAAGTCACATCCCCTTCGGTTTGGATCTGCTCCTCGATAAACCGGCGAATCTCCTCTTTTCCCGGAAGTGCGACCTGGTATTTCGAGACAAACAACTTGTTATCCATTCCCGCAAGTGCATATTCAACAAGGGCCTCGTTCTTCTTGGTGCAGAGCAGGATTCCGATCGGCGGATTATCGTCGCCGGTCATTTCATGTTGCCGAAACCAGTTCACGTACGTATTCAGCTGCCCGAGATACTCGTGAGAGAAACCATCGACCTTTAGCTCAATCAGGACGTGACACTTCAGGATCCGGTGATAAAAGACCAGGTCAACAAAGAAATGCTCTCCGCCGATAAGAATGCGTTTCTGCCGCCCTTCAAAACAGAAACCCCGGCCGAGCTCAAGGAGAAAATCCTGCAACCGTCCGATCAGCTGACTCTCGAGGTTTGCTTCGCTGAGTGCCTCGTGCGGCTGCAACCCGAGAAACTCGAAGATATACGGATCCCGGATGACATGTGCAGGACTCAGGAGTTCAGCTTTTCCCTGGACCGTTTTGGCGAGGCGCTTTTTATCCTTCGACATCGCGGTCCTTTCATAATACAGGCTGGCGATCTGGCGCTGTAACTCCCGGACAGACCAGTTCCCCCGGGCACATTCCGCTTCGTAAAAAGCTCGCTTTCGGGGATCTTCAATCGCGACAAGTTCCTGGAAATGACTGTAGGACAGACACTGAAGAAGAGCCTGCGAACCAGTCCCGGATTGTGGGTACAGCGTACCCACAATTTCCCGAAAGTCGCCTTTTTCCGGAAGCAGGTTCCGTAATTGTGGGGACAGTGTACCCACAATGTGCGGATACGCGAGGTAAAAATCCCGGTACCGGTACAACTGGCGAGGGCTGCAATTTGACACCCCGCGTGAAGTAAGATCATTGGCAAGTGCGGAGAATAACCGGTCTCCGTACGTGGCACGGTCTTTCCCTTCAAGCTCGTAGTTCTGGATCGAGAGACCGATGAGCCAGTTACGCAACGTCAGGCTTACGTTTACTGCCTTTGTTGCGCGATCGACCAGGTGATTGTGGATATCCGCAATTCTCCGGACCAACGATGGCAGATCCATAACTTCCGGTTCTCCAGAGATCGCAAGGTCCGGTTTTTTCTTACCCACAAGGAATTCCCCCCGGCACATTCTGCCGTGCTAATGGGGAGGTTCGACCGGGCATGAAATATAGTTAATGAAATATCCGAGAGATCGCATTCCGGTTAAACCCGCCACGTCCCGGCGTTGCTCCGTGCCTAGAACCAGCCGACGGTTCCCGAAATCGCCCCCGCGTGGTTATTAAAAAAATCTCAATCAATCCAGTCGAGCATCTGGTTCTTTGGCGGCTCGCTCTTCTGGATCAGTTTCCGCTTTACCTTCTGGATCGCTGCGTCCGCAGGAGACGGGGGGAGCGGTGCCCTTGCTGCCGCCGCGCCCTTCTCGAACCTGCCGTAATCGAGCAACCCGTCATCGGTCTCGATCTCCAGGACAAGCGGGGGCTGGGGCGCAGGGCTGGCAGCCGGCTGGATCAGCTCCGGGGCCGCCGGGATCTCGTGCGGGGCGGGCGCGGGATAGGCCACCGGTTCATCGGGCACCACCGGGTCGGCCGTGATCAGCGGCGGGGCGATCGACCGGGCGGGCGCTGATGTGTCGCGGAACGCCGGCACTACCGGGGCCGGGGCCCGCATCCCTTCCGCCCGCTGGATGAGAAAATCGACAAAATCCTCCACTTCCCGGCGCTCCCCGGGGGTGAGACGGTCCAGCTTACTCTCCAGCGATTCCATGGCGGTAATTTCTCTCTATTCTCTTTTTTTATTGTTGATATATAAGGGAAATGCGCCGGGCCTATCAGGCCCATCTGTGCTGGTACCCGCGTTTCTCCATGGGCGCACCGTCAACGAGCACGGATTTCTCTTGTATGACCTCGCCGATCACCGTGCAGGGAACGCCCGTTACCGGGTAACGGCCCGGGGGGAGCGTAAAGATCAGCTCGTAGTCCCCGCCGCCATAGAGCGCGAGCTCGCGAGCCTGCTGTTCCGGGACCTCGTCGGGCCGGGGAACAAACGAGGAATCGATCGAGAACCCGCAGTCGTTCACGCTCATGAGATCGTACAGGGAAAGGGCGATCCCGTCGCTGTCGTCCATCATGGCGGTCACGCCCCCGCGTGCGAGAAGCCGGCCCTCCGCCACCCGGGGCTGCGGTTCGAACAGGAACTTCTCGAACTGCGTGTAGCCGTCGAGCCATGCCTGCGCCTGCCCCGGGGTGCCGGTGATGCAGACAAGGTCGCCGGGCCGGGCCCCTTCGCGCCGGGCGAGAAATTCTTTTTTGGCAAGCCCGAGGCCGGTGGTCACGACCGTGAGCTCGCCATGACGATCGATGTCGCCGCCGATGATCTGTGCGCCAAAGCGCGTGCAGCAGTCCTTTGCCCCCTGCATAACGCCCGCGAGCTGCTCCCACTTGTCAAGGCCGACCGCAATGAGCAGGTACTTCGGCTCCGCCCCCATGCTCGCGATATCGCTGATCGTGACCGCGGCGCTCATCCAGCCGATCTGCCAGTCGCTCATCCCGTCCACGAAATCCGTAGTCGAATGGAGCATGTCGGTGGTCGCAACCATCGCAAGGTCTCCGCAGGGAAAGACCGCGCAGTCGTCGCGGCAGTTCTCTTCGCCCACAATCCCCATCACGGTCTGTAAGAGTTCACGGTCATCCATTGTCCCGGCCCCCGCCCTTCTTTACTTCCTTACCGCGTTCGCTCTTGTACTCCTTGAACATGTGCTCGATCTTACTCGATTCCTTCTCGCGGACAAACTGCACCTGCTCTTCCTTCCAGCGCAAAAGCGCTCCTTCGAACTGGTCCTTTGCGGCAAGGCCCTTCTTTCCCTTCACCTGCACGCCGGCATCGCTTGCGGCAATGACCGGGATACCGGCTTCACGAAACGCCGGCACGATATGCAGGTCGCGGCCCCCGGGGACTGCGGCCGGGAGGACAAGGGCGCCGACTTTCGCATCGGCAATATCTTTTACAATTCCCTTTCCCCACCCGTCGCTCTTCTGCACAAAGACAATGTCCCCTTCACGGATGCCGGTATCCTCTGCGAGCCGGCGCAGGCCTTCTCTCGTGAGCGCATCCATCACTTTTACCGGCAGGGCATCGCCATCGAGCGAGAGTTCGGCAAAACTCTTGATCCGGTCCACGCGTTTTGCGAGCGTCCGGCTGTGGCGCTCCTCTTTTCTCAGCCGTTTTTTGAGGCTCTGGATGATCGCGTCGCGTTTTGTTATCTCGGTATCTTTCGCGAGTTCGAGGTCCCGCTTGTCATGTACCGCACGGAGCCGGCCCTGGAGCCGGTGGATCTCGTACTCCTTTGCCTTGATCGTCTCTTCGAGTTCGGAAGTGTAGCTCCGCAGGCGCTTGACGATCCCGTCGAGCACCCGCACCCGCTCGTCCTGCCGGGCAACAACCGGGGCGGGAGCGGATTCCGGCGCGGGGGCCGGCGCTGGGACGGCGGCAAGATCGCCGAGCACCTGGTCCAGAGCCTGGCCGCGGATCACCCGGGCCCGGACCTCGTCAAGGTCGTGGCCCGGGGGAACGCGCCGCAGGAGGTTCCGGAACTTGGCATCGTACTGGTGGAAGGCATCGAGCGCAGCGGAGAGGGCGTCCCGCTCGTGCACGTTCTCGTAGGGGAAGTCTGCGGTAAGCGCGAGTTTCGCATCCACGCTCGTGTCCTGTTTGGGGGAATACGGGATCGCCGAGAACGCCCGCCGGATCTTCTCGACCGAGTACGGCATCTCCTGCACGTCCGATGCAACGACAAGGGGTTTTCCCGTCTTGTACAGGGACTCGATCACCCCGGACATGTTCATCTGCCGGGAACTGGACAGAAGCATGAGGTTCCCGTCGAGATCGAGCGCCGCGACCGCGGTCGTGGTGCCCGGGTCGATCCCCACGATCAGGTACCGCGGTTTTCCCGAGAGCGGGCGGTACCGGATCCGTTCGAGCCTTTTGCCGCTGATCCTGACCTGTACGTCGGCGCCCCGGTACGTGGAGACCGGGACTTCCCGCCGGGGGGCAAAGACCGTAAAGGCCACCCGGCTACACCCGCCAAACGCTTTTGTCTCCTTTTTACCGTACCGGAGCCCGGCCGCCGCAAGCTGCTGCTCGATCTCCCGTCCTTTGAGCTGGACGGCGCCGTGGATCTTCCGGACATACCGGTTCTGGCTCCAGCCCCCCCGGCCCGGGGAACGGTGCCGGCTTACCACGACCTCGCTCTCGTTCTCGAATGCGATGACCTCGGCGCCGGCCCCGAGCGATGCCACCCGGGCCGAGGTCCGGGCCTCGGCAAACGGGTCGAACCGGTCGAAACTGATATTGAACCGGGCGGCAACTTTGCCGAGCGTCTCTTTCTTTTCCCCGCCGGTCACCTGCACGAGTTTTGTCTGCGGGGGCAGGCCCTGCAAAAAGAAGAAGAGCTCGTGCTGGTCGGTTGCGATCTCCTGGATGCTGTCGACCGCAAGGATGTCGGGCCGCTCTTCAGAGAGGAGCCGGAAGAGCCGGAACATCGAGACCGTACTCTCGCTTACGATCGTGCCGTCAACAATCCGCACCAGCGCGTACATCGGCCGGCGCGACCGTGACCTCACCGACCCTTTGACGATATCGATCCCGAAAACGCTCAGCCGGTCACGCATCGCAGTACATCCCCGGGCTCACGGACGATTTTGTACTTCCGCTCAAAGAAGGCAAGGATGTTTGTTATGTCGCGTTCGAGGATGGTGCCGGCGTTCTGGTGGTTTGTCTCCATCCACTGCGGCCAGTCGATGATGACGCACTTCCCGTCCTCGATTAGGATATTGTACTCGGAGAGGTCGGCGTGGATCATGCCGAGGCGGTACGCTTCCCGCACATTTTCAAGAATGGCATCGAGCATCTCGTCCGGTTCGTCGAGCCGGCACCGCGAGAGGCTCGGGCCGGTGATTAACGCCATCACGACCGCGTTCCGGTTCTGCCCCACGGGAAGCGGCACCGAGACTTTCGGGTGGAGGGTGGTGAGCGCCAGGTACTCGCGCTCGGCAGAGAGTTTTGATGCAATCAGCCACGGGCAGTGGCCGTTTTCGGGGAGGTACTCGCGGTTCACCCGGGCCGTGTTAAACGACCGCATGCCGATCCGGTGGAATTTTATCGCCACCGGCCCAAGGCCGAGCGCCTCGTACACGACCGATTCCTTTCCCTCGCCGATCTTTGTACCGAGCGCGGAGATCGTGCCTTTTTTCGTGAGCGTGGTAAGCGCGAGCGTGTCGTACCCGCCAAAGACGAGCGCGTAGCCGTCGTACGGCACGGGGTTGAACCGGACCATGCCCCACGCGATAAGCCGGGAGAGCCGGTAGGTGACCTCGGATTCGGAGAGCCCGGTCGCCTGCTCCAGGCTTTCGAGCGGCACCCATTCGTACCGCTTCATCTGGCGCTCGAGCGCTGCAAGGATCGCCTTCTCGTATTTGTGCAGGCTGCGGATACGCTCCGGTGAGACGACCATGGTTGTTATGAGTGGTTATGTCCCGGACTATAAAATCATGGTCTCCGATACATTCACCGCCGGCAGGGGAGCACAACCTTAAACATCTCTCATTGTCCAGTACGAAATGAAATCCGGGGAGATCAGTATGCAGTGCGCAGCGTGCCGTCGGGAAGCGGTTGTCTTCCAGCCCTACTCGGGAAAGTACCTCTGCCCCGTGCATTTTACCAAAGACTTCGAGGCAAAGGCGAAGCGTGCCGTCCGCAGGAACCGCTGGCTTTTGCCCGGCGACCGTACCGCGGTCGTGCTCACGGGAGATGCAGCAGAGGCTGCCCTGCTCGCCTTCCTGCACAAACTCACCAAAGACCGGCGCGATGTCCGGCTCTCCGCGATCGCGATCGATGAGGGGACCGGGGACACAGGCCGTACTGTCGCGGAACAATTCGGCGTGGAACTTTTTTCCGGTTCGTTTGCGGAGCGGTACGGCACCACCCGGGACGCTCTGTTCCGGGCAGAAGGGCCGGAGGCCGCCGGCAGGATCTGCCACGTGCTCGCGGGCGATCTTGCCGCAGAGATCGCCGCCGCCCGCGGGATCACGCGGCTTGCCCTTGCCACCACCGTGGACGACCGGGCGTTATCGTTTTTTTCGGACCTGCTGGGCGGGACCGTTGAAGAGACCCTGTTTGTTTCGGAGACGCTCGGCACCGCACGGGTCCCGGTCATCCGGCCGTTTGCGGATATTCCCACAACGGAAGTGTACCGGTACGCGGAGCTGTGCGGCGTCTCGCCCGAAGGTGCGGGAGCGTGCGGAACGGACGGAAATTCCGATGCCTGTGCAGCACTTGCATCCTACGATGCCCGGCACCCGGCGACAAAGTTTGCGCTCGCAAACCTTGCCACGACCCTGACCGGAATCGCGGGAACGGGCCGGGCCACGCACGACCGCTGCCCGGCCTGCGGCAGTCCCCGAAAGGCCGGGCGCTGTTTTGCCTGCGAGGTCAGAAAAAAATATACCCGGGAGCCCGGATCATGAACGACAAGAAAAGCATCCTCTGGCGGATCTTCCGCACATCGTCTGAAATGCGTATCCTGATCTACTTTATCCTGTTCTGCCTCATGATCCTCGTCTTCACGGTGATCTTCCACGACCTGTACCCCCTGTACGAGGGGATCCCGGTCGACTGGTCGGAGTCGTTCCTGTACGTTATCCAGACCTTTACGACAACGGGGAGCCTGCTGCCCATAACCACGGACGAAATGACCATTTTTTCCTCGGTTACCATGCTCACCGGGGTCGTGATGCTTTTCATGGTCATCCCCCTTCTCCTCACCCCCTACCTCATCGAGGTCCTCCGCTCGTCCCCGCCAAAAAAAATCTCCAAAAAACTCTCGCACCATGTGGTGATCGTCGGCGATGGCGAACTGACCCGGGCCCTGCTCGAAAGCCTCGCCCTCTGTGAAAAAGATATCCTGATAGTTATCGGGGACGAGGAGACCGCACGGCAGGTGGTAAAAAAATACCGGCGCCGGGCGTTTGTCATGTGGGGTAAATACGACGACCCGCATACCTGGGAACTGGCAGGTGTAAAAAATGCCGGCTTTGTGATCCTCTGCGAGGACGAGCGGACAACGGCAAGCATCATCCTTGGGATCCGGGCCCTGACCGCTGCCCGGCTCATCGCCATCGTGGACAAGATCTCCTTTGACCTGTACCTGAAGTATGCCGGGGCGGATTACGTGGTTTCGCCCAAGCATGTCACGGGAAGGATTCTTGCCCGGCACGCGGTCTTAAACCCGGGCGGCGACGAGACCGAACCGGCGATCCCCGGGCTCGACCGGCTCCACATCGGCGACGAGGACGCCGGCGAAAAGAAACTCCGGCTGATCCATATCCCGGTTATGCCGGAGAGCAAGGCCGTGGGAAAAACCCTCGGGGAACTCGATCTTTTCGGCAGGTACGGCATCTCCGCCCCGTTCCTGTGGAGGGCGGGACGCACCCACCCGTCGGATAACCCCGAAGCGGGGACGTTTGAAAAACGGCAGGCTGCATCGCCCCAGTTCATTGCCGATCCCGCAATGACCGAGGTCATCGATCCGGTAACCTCGCTCTTTTTGTTCGGGACAGCCGAAGCCCTGCGCCGGGCGGTCCGCGAGGAACTGGAGGTTGACCGCGAACTGATCGGCCACGCGGTCATCGCAGGATATGGCGACGTGGGCTCGGCTGCATGCACCGAGATGATCGCTTCCGGGATCTCCTGCGTGGTCGTTGACGCAAAAAAGCACGATCTCGACGAAGTGATCGGAAATGCCGAGGACGAGGATGTGCTCAGGGAGGCCAGGATCGGCGAGGCACGGTTCTGCATCGTGGCAGTCAACGACGACCACGTGAACATCTTTACCACGCTCATGGCAAGGAACCTCAACCCGGGGATCCGGATCCTGGCCCGGGCAAACGAGCCCGGGTCCGTGGAGAAACTGTACCGGGCCGGCGCGGACTACGTGACACTCCTCCCGCGGATCGGCGGCCAGACCATCGGGCGGATTGTGCTTGCCGATACGGTCACGGTCCTTGTCGACCTCCCGGACCGCGAACGGGTGATCCTGCGCCAGGTCCGTCACAAAAAGACGCTCTCTGTCGGGGAGATCCGGGCAACCGGCGTCAGGGTTCTTGGGATCGAGCGGACGGATACCGCCATCATTGCACCGGGCACAGACGAGATCGTGCACCCGGGCGATACGATCGTTGCCGCCGGCAGCACCGAACAGTTAAAAAAATTCATCCGCCAATGCTAATTACGGAGAATACCATGGCGCAGGAACTGGGGTGCAGGATGGGACAGGTCGAGCAGATGATCCGGTATGCCTACTGGAACAGCGGCTGTTCGGGCATCATTGTCGGAGTCTCGGGAGGCGTGGACTCGGCGCTTGCCGCAGCCTTCTGCTGTCGGGCGGTGGGCCCGGAAAAGGTGCTCGGCCTTTCCCTTCCCACATCGGTCAGCAACCCGCAGGATCTTCTCGATGCAAAAGAACTCTGCGCCGGCCTGAAAATGGAACACCGGGTCGTGCCCATCGACCCCATGCTTGCGGCGTTTAAGACCCTGCCGGGATTTACCGAAACGCCGTACCTGCTCGGGAACCTCATGGCCCGGATCCGGATGACGACCCTGTATTATTATGCGAACCGCGACCACCGGCTCGTCTGCGGGACCTCCAACAAGAGCGAGTTTTTGCTGGGCTACTGCACGAAGTACGGGGACAATGCCGCGGACGTCCAGCCGATCGTCCACCTGTACAAAAAAGACGTGTACGAGATGGCAAAAGAGCTGGGTATCCCGGAGCCGATCCTCACAAAAAAACCGTCCGCCGGACTCTGGGAAGGCCAGAGCGACGAGGGCGAGATCGGGCTTTCCTATGCCGAGATCGATGCGGCACTCGTTGCCCTCGAAGCGCACGAATGGAAGGCGGAAAATCCTGCCGAGGAAAAAGTGCTTGCCCGGGTCAGGAAGAACGCCCACAAGCGTCTGGCGGCGCCCAGCCTTTAGAGGAGCCCAAAGAGCGCCGGATATTTTTCCGGTTCGTTCAGGAACGCGAGGGCGTCCCGGTTGCCGATAAGCGCGTAGATCGGGCTTTTGATTGCACCTGCCGGCGCCGGTCCTTTTTTCATGAAGATTTTCCGGAGCGCCGGTACGTCAGGGTAACGGGAATTTTTCACGATCCGCCCGCTGCTCATCACGTAGTATGCCGCCCCGTGGAGGGTCTCGTACTCCCCGTACTCGCTCTCAAATGCCGTGGAGACGAGGTTTGCCATCGCGAGCGTGGTATCGGGAGATGGATTGAGCGTGACATGCCCGTAGCCGGGCGGGATGATCACGCAGGAGCCGGCCGGCGCATCGACAAGAACGGCGTCATCGAGCGTCCGCGACTGTAACAGGAACTGTGCCTCTCCTTCGAGCACTTCGTAAAGTTCGGGGTATCCTGTGCCGGCAGGATCGGCCGGGTGGTAATGCCCCTTGGTCTTGACGCATTCGCCGCAGAGATCGAGCGGCGGGATGACCGTGATGTCGTACCGCAGGGAGTGGCCGGCAAGCCAGCGCCGGTCTGCATCCGATCGTGCCACGTCGCGGTACATGTAATAGAGCGGGCCGGTCTCCTGACAGGCAGGATCGGCGAGCACGCTCTTCATGTCCCGGACCGTGCGTATCCCGGGCGCCGGCAGCGCCCCGTCCCACGGGACGTTCACTGTTTCCTCCTCATGACAAGGAAGTAGTACGCAAGAGCGGCGATAATCCCGATAACGACAATCGCGGCAATCACCGTGCCGAGCGCATCGGAAGCCGGC